>CAYSHZ010000205.1:0-6924 GCA_964430905.1 uncultured Thermoanaerobaculia bacterium
ACCGAGGAAGACTTTGTCCTGGAGAAGACCCTCGGCGCAATCCGAAGTAGTGGAACTGCTCTGGTTGGCGTTGAGGGCCGGAAATCTCTGATCTACGTATCAAATGGTCTTCCCATGGTTCTTGCCAGCGACCTCTTGCATGAGTTTAGTGGGATGGGGGGTGTGTCGCGTGCCGCCTTGACGATCCCCTATAACAGAAGACGGCGCTATGACGCGTTGGCCGCGGCAGCCAATGCCCAAGAAATTTCCATTTACACCATTGATGCGACGGGAACACATATTCCAAACCCCCCAACCGGTAATTTCGAGACGGCACTCAGCTCGTCGGCCCTCGCCATTGCCGCCGAGAATCAGCGGATGCCACTGAGAATTCTGGCGGAGCAGACCGGTGGAATCTCGGTGGTCAAGACGGATGATTTCGGTATTGGGCTGGATCGCATCAGGGGCGATTTGTTGACCTTCTACTCCATCGGCTACGACATCGATTCCCCGGGATCGGACACTGTTCATCAGGTCGAGGTCAGAATTGGCGATGACTCCAGCTTCCAAACTCGGTACCGAAAGACCTTCGTTGAAAAATCACTTCAATCAAGAATGCAGGATGCGGTCACCGCCGGCCTCTTCTTCGGTGCCGGCAAGAATGATATGGGTCTTGAAGTAGCGGTTGACGCTCTCAGCAAGGCCACCGAAAAGCAGTGGCTCCAACCCCTGAGAGTTTTCTTGCCTACCTCGTCGGTGGCGATGACCCGGCAGGGCGATGAGTATGTGGGCGGGGTGGTTCTGTTTGTTGCCATGAGGAACATCAAGGGCAACAATACCGACATTCAACGCCAGGTCCACGAATTCAGGATCCCGGTGGATCAGTATGATGAGCGTAAGGATGATCGCTTCACCGTTGACCTGAGACTCTTACTGGAGGCTGGGCAGAACACGATTGTCATCGGGGTGCTCGACGAAAAGACCCACCAGACGTCTTTTCGGAGTCTGGAGACGACAAGTCCCGATCTGCCTTGAAGGAGGCTGTTGATTTGGAAATTCATCGGGAAGCCTGGGCCGGCATCAGTTGAGCGTTCGGCGGGAACACTGCTCCGGACCATCAATGATGCAGAGAATCTGACGCCGAGAGCAGGATGTCCATCTTTGTGGAGTAGTTCCGTTTCAGGACGTCTGATGCAGCAACTTCTTCGGCGCGGGCCATCCAACGTCGGGCAGCAGCTTCCTCCCCCTTCTGAAGGTAGACCAGCCCCAGCAGGAAGGCGAACTGATCCTCGTTCGGTCGTTTTCGAACGGCATATCTGAGGTGCCTGATGGCTGTGTCGAAGTCGTGGGAGAAGAAGGCTTCCCGGCCCAGATGAAACCGATAATAGGGGTTCTGCTTCCGGTGGGAGATGACCTTGTTTCGGTAGATGTCTGCCTTCTCCAGATCGCCTCGTCCCGCATACAGGGCGACCAGGTTGCTCATGGCCACCAGATCCAGGCGATCCACTTTCAGTGCCTGGAGATAGGCAGCCTCGGCATGGTTGGGGAGTTTCTTCCTGATATACACCGTTCCAAGACTGGTCCACGCGGGTGAGAATTTCGAATCACATTCAACGATTGCCATTCGAAGGTTGATGAATGCGGCCGGAAGGTCGCCTTTCTGAAGGTTTTCCACAGCCTTGTTGTTGTAGAAGTGGGCGAGGGCCCGGTTCACCCGAATGATTCGCATGTCATAACTGGACTTGAAGTCCTCGATGTTGAAGTCCACAACCTGTTGGGCGTCTCTTCCGAGGTTGACATAGATATTGACGTGGCGGTTCAAGAGGTATGCATCCTGCTTGAAGGTCCAGTCCGGTGGGATGTCTACCTCCTGGAAATGCACGTCCAGGCCTACCTCACGAGCCATTGTGAAGAACATGTTCGAGAACGAGAGGCAGTTGCCTCGTCGCCGGCTGAAGGTTTCGGAAGCCGTCCGGGTTCGATCGTCATACTCCAGGCCGAAGGTTTCCTTGTTGATGATCGCGTAGACCAACTGGTGCAGTTTGAGGGAGCTTCCGGCCTTGATGTCGACGTTTTCGCCGAGAAAATGCCTCATCTCCGAGCTCAGGGAGAGTACGTTGGTTCTGTCGATGATTGCCGGCGGCTCGTCTGTTGGGAGGGAATACGCCCCGGTCAGGAGTTCCTCCGGGGAAATCTGCACCTCCTCCTGAAGGCGGACAGCGCTCGAACATCCCAGTTCGAGGATCAGAAGAACGGCGAGGGAGATGCGAATCCGCATAATTATTGGGACTGATTTTTCCCTGTTGCAACAGTAGATCGTTTCTGAAGATCTTACGGATTTCTGGTGCTGGTGGTTTCTGTAGACATCTACAAAAAAGGCGGTCCCCGAAGGGACCGCCGATCTAAAGTCTCTATGTTGACCTAGAAGGTGAACTTGAGACTGGTGTGAATGTAACGTCCCAGGGGATCGTAGGTGGCGTAGGTATTCACATCGCCATCATCAGCGAGGTCGGGCCACAGGGGCGGCTCTTTGTCGGTGATGTTGTTGATACCCAGGGTGAATTGGACGCTGTCGCTGAAGTTGTAGGTTGCCGACAGATCGAAGTAGTTGAACGCGGAGACGCTGGCGATGCCATTGGTCCGGTTGAATTCCATATTGTCGGGATTGCCGATGTCCGGATCGGAACTGGCATCATCGATCTCGGCCGAGCCGACATAGCGCCAGGCCAGCGAGAATGTGGTCTTGAAGTTGGTGTCCCAGGTGATGCGGGCACGATGCCGCCACTCGGAGTTGGGCTGTCCGCACTGGAAGCCGTAGTATCCGACGCATTCATAATCGACCAAGGGGTTGGCGAACCGATTGCTGATCAGAAAGGTGCCGGTCAGGTCGGTGCTGATGAAGCCGGCATTGCCGACGCCGAACATATAGCTCAAGTTGAGGTCGACGCCTTCGCCGTACAACTGGCCGATATTCTGCTGGGTCGTCTCGGTGTAGCCTTCTTGTGTGAGCCAGAGGGAACCCACCGAATCACGGTGGATCAGGCTGCACAGGAGGGGATCACCGGTCCGTGCGCACGTCGTGATGATGTCATCCGAACCCAGGGAACCGATCGTGTCGTCGATCTCGATATCGTAGTAGTCGATCGTTGCCGAGAAACCGGGGAGGCCCTCAGGTGTGATGACGATACCGAAAGTCAGAGTGTCCGCAGACTCGGGATCCAGGAAGGGGTTTCCACCTTCAAGGGTGTTGTACTGACCGGCGGGGTTGACGAGGATGTTTCCGTACTGGGCGTCGGTGACGCCGGTGTTACGGCATTCTTCAAGCGTTGCCGTCGGGTTCTCGCCCGCACAGATGTCCTGTGATCCGCCGAGGTTGAATCCGGTGGCCCTGTAGAGTTCGAAGATGTTGGCCGAGCGGATCGCCCGGTTGATGCCACCACGGAAGCCGAAGCTCGGTGTCGGTGACCAGGACAACATGGCCTTGTAGGTGTTGGCGGCGCCGGAAGTGCTGTAGTCGGAATAGCGATAGCCCAGTTCTGCCGACAGGTTATGGGCCATGGGAGCGTCTTGAATGAAAGGAATCAGCGCTTCCACGAACAGCTCGGTAACGTCGAATTCGCCGTCGATAGCTTCCGTCGCTCCACCGAAACCTGCGGCGTCGCCGGTCCGGTAGACCTCGTCGGGAACTCTCGACAGGTGCTCTTTGCGGTACTCGGTTCCGAGAGCGACCTGAATGCCTTCGTTGGCGCTCGAGAACGCCCAGCCGTAGTCTTCGAGGTCACCGGTGAAGGTGGCGTTGAGGACCTGGGTGCGGGTCGTTCCATACAAGACGGCAACGGTCGAGATGTAGTCGATCGCTTCCTGGGTCACGCCGCCTTCCTGGAAGATATTCCAGGGCACGCAGCCGGGATCTCCGGAACGGCACACCCACTCCCCGGTGTCGGGGTCGGTGACCACATCCAGGGCGTTGCCCATGCGTGCAACACTCAGGTCGTTATTGTAGGAGTCGTCGTTGTTGGTCTGGGCATGCAGACCGTAGACGTCGTAGCTCCACTGGTCGTTGATGTCGCCGCGAACGCCGGCAAGAAAACGGAAGCTGGTGTGGCGGATGGCGTTGCTTCGGGGCGCCCCTTCGACGTTACGGCGAAGGATGTAGACTTCGGCCTGGTCGGTCGGGCCATAGCCGCCCTGGGTGCAGATGACATCACGCTGTTGGTCGCTGAGCATCGGGTTGTCGCAGTTGATCTGGTTGTACCTTGCGAAGTTGCCCGACGGTGCGATCTGGGCGTCGGTGTAGTCGTTCATGAACATCATTTCGATGTAGCCTTCGGCATGCTCGTTGAACTCGTAGTTCACGAATGCGCCGGCATTCCACCGTTCGTCAGGACGCTGAATGTGGTTGTAGGGACCATAGTTGAAGAGATCCGAACCGACTCTGGGACGGAAGGAGTGCCCGTCGCCGCCATCGGACTGCCAATGCAGCAGATAGTCGCCGTTGAAGCTGCCATCGGCGTTGTAGGCGATGAAACGGCCCTGGGGGGACGTGGATGAACCACCGCAGACCGGACCGTCACCAGTTGCCCAGACGGAACAGTTCAGGTAGTCACGCATACCCTTGGTGACCGCATCGAGCTTGCGGTAGCCCACATAGGCGGAAGCGTGACCTCTGCCGTCGGCAAACTTGCCGCCGAAGGCCAGATTGAGGTTGACGCCGTTACCATCGGTGGTGCTGCCGTCGGGTACGTCATATCCCCTGTCACGGTTGATCCCTTGGGCGAAGTCGTTGTCGTTGTTGTGCTGGTAGAAGCTGTACTGGATGTCGCCCCTCATTCCCTCGAAGTCGGTATCGAGGATGAAGTTGACGACACCGGCCACAGCGTCGGTACCGTAGACCGAGGATGCGCCACCGGTCAGGACATCGACTCTCTTGAGCATGGATGCCGGAATGAAGTTCAGGTCGGGGGCGTAGGCGCCTTCAGCCGAACCGGGGGCCAGACGACGACCATTGAGGAGAACCAAGGTGCGAACGGACCCGAGGTTTCTCAAGCTGACCGTTGCCGTACCGGTTGCAGCGTTGGCCCAGGTCGAATTCTGGCCGGCAAAGGCTTGCGGCAGACTCGCCATCAGGTCCTCGATGCGGGTCACACCGGAATAGGTGATTTCTTCGGGACCCATGACCGTCACCGGGCTCAGGGCCTCAAGAGTCGGACGCGGGATCAAAGAACCGGTGACGGCAATCTCTTCCTCGAACGCCTTGTCGATTGCCTGTTCGACAGCCTCATCGACGGTTGCCTGGTCGGTTGTGTCCTGGGCCCAAGCGGCGGGGCCGCCCAGACCGGCCAGAAGGACAAAAACCCCTCCCAGCAGGACAATACGATTCCAAGTACTCTTTCCTCTCAACATAATCTGTACCTCCTCCAATTTCCTTAAAAATGGTTTACAGATCAACGAACCCTTCCGCAGAAGGTGCGGTTGGGCATCCTCGACTCCTTTCGTAATTGAGATGTTGGCTCAATAATGCCTCCTCGTTTTGACGAGCTATCATACCACTACCACGATATTGAAAGATGTGGAAACCTCGATAACTTTGTAAGTGGGTAGAAACCCGAGAACTGGTGGCGGCCTTATGGAAAAATGCCACAAAGTCAATATCTCTCTTCAGACATTGGTCAGAGAGGTATCTCAATCCCGTCTCCACTCCCGCGTCGGATAGTTGCATTTCCTGCAATGAAACCTCAGGAGGCGTTCAAAAACCTCAGAAGCTCTGTAGCTGCTTCGGCTTCGGCGTGGTCAGGGGCGAGTTGCAGGAAGCGCTCCAGATACATCTTGGCCTCATCATTGGCGTTCTGACCCACGGTGATCAGCCCAAGAATGTAGTAGGACAGGGCGTGACTGGGGTCAATCTCAAGCACCTTGAGGAAGCGCTCCTTCGCGGTGTCCATATCGTTGGCGTCGTAGGCTTCGAAGGCAAGGCGCAGGAGACTGTCGCGAGCGATCGTGGGCTCGATGGGCACCAAGGCTACCAACGCATCGATGATCTGGTCGTCGTTCCCAAGGTTCAACGCGGCGTTGTACTGGATTCGGATGGCCTGTTCATTGTTGGGTTCCGATTTCAGGATGGTTTTTGCGGCCTCAATGGCCTCCGAATCACGGCCGATTTTGATCCCTTCCGTGGCGACTCCCAGGAGGGCCGGCATCAGGTTCGGGTTGACAATCAGTGCTTTCTGGAACTTATCAAATGCGCCGGCGGGATCACCAGCCTTTGCAAGACGGACACCCTCGTTGTAGATCCTCTTGGCTTCTTCTGCCCGCAGGTCGGCCTGTTCGAGGTCTGCGAGAGCCTGGACGGTGTTCTCTTCGTCGCCGAGGCCCCGGTAGGCCTCCCATCGTACCCGCCACGCTTCCTGATCTGTCGAACCCAGGGCGATGGCTTTGTCGGCTGCCTCCAGGGCGGTCTGATATTCGTGCTGGTTTATCAGGACGCGGCTGAGCGCAGTCCACGCAGGATGAAGGTCGGGATCGAATTCCAAGGCTTCGTTGAACTTTGCCTGGGCGGTGGGATAGTCCTTGGCATTGAATGCGGTGACACCCTGGTTGAAGGCGCCAATTGCCTGGTTGGAGGTTGAGAGAACCGGACCCTCCGTGATGGTGGCGCTGCCGGGATACATCGTGAACTGGTCGTGGGCGGTTCCCTCCAGATGCCAGTCCTGTTCGCTCTTGAGTCTCAGGAAGCCTTCCTTCTCGAATACGAGCTCGTATTTAACGTCAACATGCTTGAAATCCATCTTGAAGATGCCCCTGGCATTTGTGGTCTCCACTTCATGGACCCTCGAGATCTCCTTGCATGTGGCCGTCACGGTAACGCCTTCGATCGGATTGCCGTTGGGATCGAGGACGGTGCCGATCAGACGACCCTTCTTGACCGCAAGGGCCAGCCCCGGGACG
>CAYSHZ010000206.1:0-6880 GCA_964430905.1 uncultured Thermoanaerobaculia bacterium
AGGACCGAGGGGATCTCTACACCATCCAGCGCCAGAAACCATCTTGCCTGTCTTCCTTAGATACGAATCGTCCACGGCAACGACCAATGCTGAGTCCTGGGGGATCAACTCCAACACACCGTCAAGGATGGGACTGAATACCGCCGCGCTGTCCACATGATCCCGATAGAGTCTGTATGCGTTGCTCCAATCCTGTTGTTGCCTCCCCAACGCATTGAGCAACCCGGTTATGGTACGGCGCTCAGTGCAGAGCAAATGAGCCAACATATGCTGAGCCAGTTCTTCCCGGTGTCGTCCCTCAGCGCCCAGTTTGGCCTGTTCGGAGACGATTCCCAGGACGTGGTCGGCTAACGTGCCGTTGTTTTTTCAAGCGGGGAAGGTGGTGCGTCTGGACGTTCGAGAACCATTGTGCGTCGATCGTGAATCTCCCAGTAGACGGTCTCCCCTTTGCTGAATCCCATAGCTTCGGCGATGGCAGTCGGAAAGTTGATGTAGAACTGGTCCGAAGTCTTCTTCCTGCTGATCAGTTGAACCTTTGTTGGGTAACCCATGTGATGCCTCCTATTGTAGAGTCTAGCACGTCTGCTAGACGCCAATATACAAGAAAACACAAGATCATGCAAAGAAAACTCACACAGAATGGCCTAATTATCTAGTCGAATGCCAAACTTCAGGATCACCCTCCGGGTGATTGCGCGAGGTCCTTGTGCCCACGCTGGTCGCTTCGCTTCCTCATGGCTTCGCCATGATCACCCTCCGGGTGATTGCGCGAGGTCCCTACCCCCCAATTCGTTGAGATGTGACAAATAGGGTTGGTGCTTCGACGAAGCCGGCCGAGGTCTGGTACCAGGCGAGATCGGTTCCAACGGCCTCGGTTCGTCTGAGCAGCATCGAAAGGGCGCCGGACACCTCAACCATGGGCTGGAACCCCTCGACGGCACCACCTTTCAGCCAAACGCCCTGGGCCCGCAGGCGGAACGTGTCCGTGAGGGTATTGGTGATGACCGGAGCCACCAGGCGGAGAAGGTAGAGCGAGGCCCCCGAGTCGGTGAGGAGTTGTCCCGGTGAAACGCCGGGGTCAGGCTGGACCCTGAGAGCTCCGATCCCTGTGGTCGGGTAGTCGCGATAGGACAACCGCCGGGCGCCTCCACGGGTTGGTTCCCCATAGAGTTGTGCCTCGAAGTGACAGGCGAGGCGATGCCGAGGGACTCCATGATCCAGAAGGACATGACGGCCCGTGGGCAGCCCCTCTCCGTCACAGGGGGCAACAGGGGGACAGTCGGCAGCACTACGGTCATCGGTCAATGTCAGGGCCTCGGATCCCAACCGGCCATTTCGGTCCAGGAGATTGGCCAGGGGATCGTGATCTTCCGGCGTCGGGAGAAACAGGGGCGAAATTGAGGCCAGGAGATGTGCCGAGACTTCCGGGTGCAGCAGAATGTCAAACAGGCCGGAACGGTTGACCAGCGGGCCGCCCGCAAGAATGGCTCTGTTGCACATCTGGGCGGCAATGATCTCGGGCTTGAAGTCATCAGGCTGCTGCACCCAGATCCACTCGTGATGGGCCAGTTTGTCACCGTCCCTCGGCCTCAACTCGACCAGGAGAGAGAGAGTTGCATCCTGTTGGGTTGCGACAAATCCATCGCCTGTTGCCAACAACCAGGCGAAGGTGCCTTCCTGGAAGACCAGCCGGCGGATCAACAGGCTCGAGCCCGACGCCTGAAGGACTCCGCGGGTCAGGGCCTCTGCGACGTAAGAGGCCCACGCGGGACCCGGCAGTTGACGTGGCGGTGCCACCGGGGTGCATCCCAGTAATCGATTCGGTGGCAGAGGATCGAAGGGCAGAGAGGTCAGGGAAGCTCCTGCGGCCTCGACCGCAACGCGGGCAGCCTGTGCTTCCAACCCCGAAGCGGCGCCGAAAGCGGCTTCTCCGTGGCCCGTCATGCGGACGGCGACGCCGGTTTCATGGACGACCGAGATCTCCAGCGGAGGCTCGGGTTCAAAGACCATCTCCCGGAGAGTCGAGGCCTTGGCAAAGACCTCCCACCGAGTCGCGTTGGTATGAACGACCATGTCCCGGGTTGAGGTCGCCGTACGATGGAGGCGTTCGATAGGGTCGGAAATCTGTGCCCCTGCCATCGCCGAACCCTACACCACTTCCATGGAGTGAACGAGGAGCGTTGGGGCTTCGGAACCCGTCGGCAGGGCGAGTCCTGCCTTGAGGCACCAGCCCAGCCGCCAGTCCGGGGTGGGGTCATTACCGAGGTCTGGGTCAATCGACCGAAGGATCTCCAGAATGTCCCCGGTGAGTTCAAAGGGGGCCAGGGGGCGTCGTCGTCGGCCATGGCGTACTTCCCAGCCCTGTTCGACCCGAAAAATGACCTGACCTGAACGGGGATCAACAGAAGCGCCGCCCAGCCGAGAGATAACGAGGCCGATTTTGAGATCATTCTCGAGAGCCTCTGGTTCGGTTTGGCCGGATTGGACCAACAGATTGGACATCCTCGGAACGGGCGGGCTGTTCCATGCGGCCCGACGACCCCGCCCTGGGGGGCGCCCAAGTTCATCGGCTGTGAAGAGATCACACAGGGCCCCACAGACAACGCCACCTTTGAGGAGCTCGATCCGTGTTGCGGGGATGCCTTCATCATCTGCTGAAAATGCGCCGGGCAAATCGAATCGGCTGGGGTCGTCGGTGACCGACAGTGTCGGGGGTCCCACGACTGCCGCTTCGGTATTTTCGAGTGGCGATTGCCCCCGGCTGAGAATGTCGCCCTCCAGGAGGTGGCCGACCAATTCATGGATGAGAACGCCTGCGGTGCCCGCGGTGAAGACAACCGGGAGGTGCTCGCCGCTTCCCGGGCGCCACGGCTTGCGTTGTGGAACTGGGTTGACCAGTGGTGCCCACTCCCAGAGGCTGGGGTGGTTCCATGTGGCCAACACCGAGCTGGACCCCGGGACCGAGGTCTCCAGTCGAATCAAGAGGGGTGTGTGAATCTCCGTCCACGAGTCCGGCCGAACGATGGCGGCACGTCGCTCGAGGAGCAGCACGGTCGCATTGGTCAGGGTGGTTGCCTCGACCCAGGCCTGGGTGGAATCTCTCCAGCCTCGGGGTGCGTCCAGATCAGGTGGCGGCAAGGGACGCTGGAAATGCAGATCGTGTGAATCGAGGGTGTCGGAGAGGAGGTGGGCGAGGGTTGAAGGCGAGGTGCCGGTTTCCGCCACAATCTCATGGCGAACGCCGGTTCGTGTTCTCAAGGCAGTTCCCTCGGTTCGGCATTCTTCGATCCAGCGGGTTCGATGCCGAATATGGAGCCTGAGTTCCAGCCGCCGCTCCAAGTAGAGGTCGACCAACCCGGTATCTGCCTTCTGGCCTCGGCTGCACCACTGGCCGAGAGTCTCCAACCACCGGTGGTCAAATGCGGGTTCATGGGTCTGCGGGCTCGTCACGGCGTCATCCTACCGGGGATGGGCAGGAAAAGGATAGGGAGGAACAGAATTATCAATCGAAATTCTGTATGGAGGCCGGCCATTCGGTAGCCCGGTGAGTATTGTTTTGCGTTTATCGACTTCGGTATCCTGCCCTCGACCCAAACCGCGGTAGAATGTCGGACGGTCGGCGGTGGGTCGGCAAGCTGACTCATCAGCCACCGGGGTGGGGGGATGTATGAGTCGAGATGTTCTTGCGACCTTGAACCGGCGTTTGGAAGCCAACAGGCAAGGCGGCGGTCAGGCCAGGATTGACAAGCAGCACGCTCAGGGCAAATTGACCGGCCGGGAACGGATTGAGTTCTTCCTTGATGAGGGTTCCTTCGAGGAAACTGACGCACTGGTTGAGCATGGATGTACCGATTTCGGCATGGAAGAATCCAAGGTTCCCGGCGATGGCGTCATCACCGGTCATGGGCGGGTTGATGGACGCCCGGTTTTTGTCTTCGCCCAGGACTTTACGGTCTTTGGGGGCTCATTGTCCGAAGCCAACGCCGCCAAGATCTGCAAAATCATGGACCTGGCTCTCAAGGTTGGGGCGCCGGTCATTGGGCTCAACGACTCGGGGGGTGCCCGGATTCAGGAGGGTGTGGCTTCCCTGGCGGGATATGCCGATATCTTCCTGCGCAATACGATTTCGTCAGGAGTCGTTCCGCAGATTTCGGCCGTCATGGGTCCCTGTGCTGGGGGTGCCGTCTATTCGCCGGCGATTACGGACTTCGTTTTCATGGTGGAAGAGACCTCATACATGTTCGTGACAGGGCCGGATGTCATCAAGACCGTGACGCACGAAGAGGTGACCAAGGAAAAACTCGGTGGCGCCATGAGCCACAACTCGGTTTCGGGGGTTGCCCACTTTGCGGCACAGAACGATACCGACTGTCTTGCCCAGATTCGGAGACTCCTTTCCTTTTTGCCGGCCAACAATGCGGAAGCGCCTCCGGTGGTTCCGACAGACGACCCGCCGGATAGGGAAATTCCCGAGTTGGACGACTTCGTGCCCACCGATGCGAACAAGCCCTACGACATCAAAAAGCTGATTCGGTGGGCGGCGGACGACGGGGACTTTTTTGAGGTTCACGAGCACTTTGCCAAGAACATCGTCGTCGGATTCATTCGAATCGGAGGTCGGACGATAGGAGTCGTTGCCAACCAACCGGCACACCTGGCGGGCACGCTGGATATTGATTCCTCAGTCAAGGGTGCCCGGTTCGTTCGGTTCTGCGACGCCTTCAATATCCCGCTGTGGATCGTCGAGGATGTGCCTGGCTTTCTGCCGGGGACGGCTCAGGAGTGGGGCGGCATTATCCGGCATGGCGCCAAACTGCTCTTTGCTCTGGCCGAGGCGACGGTGCCCAAGGTTACGGTCATCACACGAAAGGCCTATGGTGGCGCCTATTGCGTCATGGGTTCCAAACACATCCGAACGGACGTTAACCTGGCTTTCCCAACGGCCGAAATTGCGGTCATGGGTCCCCAGGGTGCAGTCAACATCCTTTACAAGAATGAGATTGCCGGGGCCGAGGACCAGGAGGCGGCCCGCCGGCGGGTAGTGGCCGAGTACCAGGATCTCTTTGCCAACCCATTTATTGCGGCCGAAAAGGGGTATCTGGACGAAGTGATCCCGGCTCGTCTTCTCAGGCGGAAACTGGCGGCCTCATTTTCGCTGCTTGCGAGCAAGCGCGACTGGATGCCTACCAAGAAACACGGGAATATCCCACTATGAAGCTCCTGATTGCCAATCGTGGAGAGATCGCCGTGCGGATCATTCGAGCGTGCAGGGATCTCGGCATCGGAACGGTGGCGGTGTATTCAGAAGCCGATCGGCTTTCGCCCCATGTGTTGATGGCGGACGAGGCCTATGCCATCGGTCCTGCACCGGCCCGGGAGAGTTACCTTCGGGCCGAGGGTATCCTTGAAGCCGCGCGGCTCTCCGGCGCAGCCCTGGTGCACCCAGGCTACGGATTTCTCGCCGAGAACGCCGATTTTGCCGAACAGGTCGAGGCACAGGGGCTCAACTGGGTCGGGCCGTCCCCGGCAGCCATTCGGTTGATGGGATCCAAGACCGAGAGCCGGAAACTGGCGATCGAGGCAGGTGCACCCCTGGTTCCGGGCATGGTCGAACCCCTCGAGGATCTTGGAGAACTTGAGGCCTTTGTCGAAGAACACGGTCTCCCGGTGCTGCTCAAGGCCGTGGCCGGCGGCGGCGGCAAGGGAATGCGTGCCGTGCATCAACGCGACGAACTCGGGGCGGCATATGAACGCGCCCGTTCCGAAGGTGCCGCTTATTTTGGTGACGACAGGGTCTATGTCGAGCGTCTGGTGACCGGTGCACGGCATGTCGAGGTTCAGATTGTCGCGGATCAGCACAAGGGAGCAGTCTACGTCGGCGAGCGAGAGTGTTCCATCCAGCGCCGACATCAAAAGGTCGTCGAGGAGTGCCCCTCGCCGGTCGTTGGGCCCGAGCTGCGAGAGCGCCTGGGACAGACGGCATTGGCGATCGTTCGTGCGTCGAACTACCACTCGGTGGGAACGGTGGAGTTTCTGCTGGCGCCTGACGGGCAGTTCTACTTCCTGGAGATGAATACCAGACTCCAGGTCGAACATCCGGTGACCGAGGAGGTTTTCGGCGTTGACCTGGTCTGCGAGCAGATCCGAATTGCACTGGGTGAGCCGTTGTCCATCAGGCAGGAAGACCTCGTGCCCCGGGGACACGCGATCGAGTGCCGAATTTATGCCGAAGATCCACTCCGCGGCTTCGCCCCGTCTCCCGGAGTGATTCACCATCTGCGCCGACCTGCCGGCCCGGGCGTCAGGGTGGACTCGGGCGTCGTCGAGGGTTCGGTGGTTCCGTTGGACTACGATCCGATGCTGGCGAAGCTCGTCGTATGGGGCGAGGATCGTCCAACTGCGCTTCTGCGACTGAGGAGGGCTCTTGGTGAGTATCAGGTGCTGGGTATCCGAACGACACTGACGCTCTTCAGGGCGTTGGTCGATATGGAAGCATTCCAAAATGCGGATTTTCATACCGCATTTCTCGATCAACTGTTGGCCGATGAGGGCGTGGAGGAATTGCACCACCGGCAGGATCCCGAAGCCGAAGAGGCCTCGCTGATTGCTGCGGCCTGCCTGGCATCGCTGGATGCAGGGCGACTGGCCCAGGACCTTTTTGCCCGCGGCGAGTGCAACGGGTGGTGGGCCGAGGGCGTGCGTCAACAGCATGGGAGGTTCCCGCGATGAGGTGGATTGTCAAAGGTACGACAGCAACCCGTGAGGTTGAAGTGGAGCGGGAAGGTGACCACTTTGCCGTGACGGTTGATGGTGTACGCCGAATTGTCGACTACATTCCCCTTGATCGGACGATCGCCTCACTGAGGTATTTGAACAATGG
>CAYSHZ010000207.1:0-6840 GCA_964430905.1 uncultured Thermoanaerobaculia bacterium
CCGGCCCGTCGTCACCCCCCGCAGGACAGCGCCCGGCCCCAGGTCCTTGATGCGATCCAAATGTTGCTTATCACGAACCAGCAGTGATCCCGCGAAACCCAGGGCATTGATTGAGATGCCCTCGACCCGATCACAGCTTCGGGGAATAACCATCATCCAACGACTGGTCAAAAGCAGATTGTAGGGATCATCACCGGTCGCCAACCCCAAATCCGCCATCAGCGAGTTGAAGACCTCGAAGAGATCCGACGCATCGGAGGGAAGAAGACGTCGACCCTCCAAAGTGTGCAACCGATGAGGGAAGGGCAGGTCACTGCAGCTCTGAATGACCGCATCGATCGGCGTGAGCAGGTTCCGGGTTGAGGGAGACAGGGGAAGGGGCGCCACCTGGAGGTGACGATGGGTCTGGCTGGCCCCTGCCTGACGACCTGCATTGTAGAATCCCAGGCCATCGACACCCGTCATTGCCACTGCCAGGGCATCAAAATCGTCTCGGTTGAGCAGGCCCTCCTGCGGGGCAAACTCCCTGGTGATGACCAACAGATGCCCACCGAAGACGTTAAACTTGTTGAGCACGGCCGCATGGGTTTGGGAGAGATTTCCGACGAATAGATCGGGTTCCGGAGGCAGAAAGGGATTACGTCCGCTCTTCTGTTGTTCTTTCTTGGCCCGCCTCTTGGGATGGGCGCCTCGAAGGATCCGAAGCTGGTAGGGAATACCGTCTTCGTTGAAGATCTCGCACGCCGTCGCCACACTTTCGAGGGAACGGCCTGCTTCACGCCGTGTCACTTCATCCACACGGCGCCAGAGAACACCCGGGTCAATCACGACCCCATCCTACCCGATGGCTGATCAATGAGGTTGAAAAATCCAAGTGCAAGGGCCGCCGAAGCGACCCTTGAAAATACCTGAAGATCAGAGATCCCTGGTGTATTCCTACTTTCCGCCGAGGTTGCCCCCGCCGAAAAGTTTGGCATTGAAGTAGTCCTTGTTCATCTTCGCGATGCCGACAATGGACACACCCTTGGGGCATGTCGCCTGGCAGGAGGTGTAGTTTGTGCAGGCGCCGAAACCTTCCTCTTCCATCGCCGCCACCATCGCCCGTGCTCGTTTTTCTCTCTCAGGTTGTCCCTGGGGAAGAAAGGCCAGGTGGGCGATTCGGGCTCCGACGAAGAGCATCGCTGCGCCGTTGGGACACGAGGCGACGCAAGCGCCGCACCCGATACACTCGGCGAAGTCCATCGCCGCCTCGGCCTGGTCCTTGGGAATCAGGGTCGAATTGGCATCGGGCGCCGAGCCTGTGCGTGCCGAAATGTAGCCACCGGCTCGCTGAATGCGTTCAAAGGCCGAACGGTCGACGATCAGATCCCGAACCAGGGGGAAGGCCTTGGCACGCCAGGGCTCAAGGACCAGATGATCGCCATCCTTGAAATTACGCATGTGGAGCTGGCACACGGTGTTGCGCTTCATATGGCCATGGGCTACGCCGTTGATGACAAAACCACAGGTCCCGCAGATGGCCTCACGGCAATCGTGATCAAAGGCAACAGGTTCCTCGCCCTTCTTGATCAAGTCTTCGTTGAGGACGTCCAGCATTTCCAAGAAGGACATGTGGGTGCTGACATCGTCCAGCTCGTAGGTCACGAAATGACCCGTGTCATTTGCGTCTTTTTGCCGCCAGATTTCGAGGGTCAGCTTCATTTGTAACTCCTCTGCGTGAGCTTGACGTTTTCGAAAACGAGCTCTTCCTTGTGGGCTGTTGGTTCCTTGTCTTCGCCCATGTACTCCCAGACCGCAACGTGACAGAAGTTCTCGTCGTCACGTCTGGCCTCACCCTCTTCGGTCTTGTATTCCTCGCGGAAGTGTCCACCGCAACTCTCATTGCGAGCCAAGGCGTCACGGCACATCAGCTCCGCAAGGTCAAAGTAGTCGGCGACCCTGCCGGCCTTTTCCAACTCCTGGTTGAGACTCTCGCCGACACCGAGGACCTTGACGTCGGACCAGAACTCCTTCTTGAGTTCCTGGATCTTCTCGATCGCTTGCTTGAGGCCCTCGGCAGAACGGGACATCCCGCACTTGTCGATCATCATCACACCGAGTTCCCGGTGAAATTCGGTCACGGTCTTCGTGCCCTTGACGTCCAGGAGCTTCTTGATGAAATCCTTGGCGTCCTGCTCGGCCTTTTTGGCTTCTACGCACGATGGATCGACCGCGGGGAGCTTGTTCTGTGCGATGAACGAACCCAGGGTATTGGGAATGACGAAGAATCCGTCGGCCAGACCCTGCATCAGGGCCGAGGCGCCGAGACGATTGGCGCCGTGGTCCGAGAAGTTGGCCTCGCCGAGAACGAAGAGGCCGGGAATGTTCGACTGAAGATCATAATCAACCCACAGGCCACCCATCGTGTAGTGCGGAGCTGGATAGATCATCATTGGAGTCTCATAAGGGTTATCGTCAATGATCATCTCGTACATCTCGAAGAGGTTGCCGTAGCGGTCCCGAATAACATCGACCCCGAGGCGCTCGATGGCGCTGGCAAAATCCAGGTAGACGGCCCTTCCTGTCGGTCCGACCCCTCGACCCTCGTCACAGACGTTCTTGGCATTGCGGGAGGCAACGTCCCGAGGCACCATGTTGCCGAAGCTCGGGTAGATCCGTTCGAGATAATAGTCACGCTCGTTTTCCGGAATATCCCGCGGTTTGCGTTTGTCACCGACCGCCTTGGGTACCCAGACCCGGCCATCGTTGCGAAGGCTCTCCGACATCAGGGTCAATTTGGACTGATAGTCGCCGGCATGGGGAATGCAGGTCGGATGGATCTGCGTATATGAGGGATTGGCGAAACCGGCGCCCTTCTTGTAGGCCCTCCAGATTGCTGAACCGTTGCAGCCCTTGGCCGAGGTCGAGAGATAGAAGACGTTGGAATAGCCACCGGTGCACAGCAGGACCGCATCACCGAATTGGGTGGAAATCTCGCCGGTGACCATGTCGCGGACGACGATGCCTCTGGCCACGCCGTCAATGACAACCAGATCAACCATCTCGGTCCGCTCGAAGACCTCGACATTGCCCGCGTTGATCTGGGCGTTGAGCGAGTTATAGGCGCCAAGCAGCAACTGTTGGCCGGTCTGTCCTCTGGCATAGAACGTTCGGGAGACCTGGGCGCCACCAAAAGTTCGGTTGGCCAAGAGCCCGCTGTACTCCCGGGCAAAGGGCACACCCTGCGCGACGCAATGGTCGATGATCTGATTGCTGATCTCCGCCAATCGATAGGTATTGGCCTCGCGTCCCCGGAAATCCCCGCCCTTGATCGTGTCGTAGAACAGTCTGAAGACCGTATCACTGTCGTTCTGATAGTTCTTCGCGGCATTGATACCGCCCTGGGCGCCAACTGAGTGGGCTCGGCGTGCACTGTCCTGATAACAAAACGCCTTGACCTTGTAGCCCAACTCACCGAGAGCCGCAGCTGCACCGCCGCCCGCGAGGCCGGTCCCAACGATGATGATCGTATGTTTTCTCTTGTTTGCCGGGCTGACCAGGGCCGCATGGTCCTTGTAAGAAGCCCACTTGTCGGCCAGTGGTCCACTCGGAATCTTTGCATCCAGTTTCATAGCCATCTCCTTATCGAGGCAGAATGCCGGTCATCACCGACACCGGCACCGAAATAAAGCCTGCGGCGATCACCACGGTAATCAGGATCGCCAGGGGCCTGCGCCACGGACCAAATTTTGGATGATCCCAACCCATCGTTTGGAACAGGCTCCAGAGGCCGTGGTAGAGATGAAATGCCAGGAGCAGCAGGGCGACAATGTAGGCGATGGCTACCGGAGTCTGCTGAAAACCGACGATAACGTTGTGGTAGGCCCCGAGGTGAACGTAGCTCGGATGCAGAGACCCAACCGTCAAGTGGAGCAGGTGGAAGGTGATGAATGCCGCGATGATCGGTCCGCTCCAGACCATGGTCTTGGCCGCGTAGTCGACATCGGGAGGATTAAAGACCTTGTACTTGACCGGGCGAGCCTGCCGCGAACGCCACCACACCTGAAACGCCGCCAGGATATGGACACCCAGACAGAAGAGCAAAACGATCCGAACGCTCCACAAAAACGCCGCGCTGGCGTGCAGCATGTGGGCGTACTTGTCGATCTGCGCCGGGTCAAGATAAATCTGTAGGTTGCCGAGCATGTGTCCAACGAGATAGAGGAACAAGATGATCCCCGTCACCGCCATCACAACTTTCTTGCCCAGCGTCGATTCATAGAATCCAACCGCATTGCCCATATGAGTTTCCCAACCCCCTTCCAATTTCAGCCGACGTGAGTCGAGGAACTCGTTCTCGGTGCCGGCCGAAAGATTGTACACCCTTTCACAAAGTCCAAGACAAAGGGATGCTCATTTGAAAAAACATAAGGTGTTCAGAAAATCTCAGACCCCTCGATCTCCTCCGACAACAGCGCCGGCGACAACCTGCCGATACAGCAGAAACACCGAGAGTGCAGGACCGGGGCTCCCTGGAGAATTGGCAAACCACAGATGCAACCCGAAAAACCGGACCCTTTCCTGACTGAAATCCGTTACCCTCACGAGATGACGACCCGGCAACGTTCCATCCGTGCATTGCTCCTCTTGGCGCCCATTCCAACCCTGGGAATCGCCTCGGTCCTGATCTGGTGGCCGGGCCCCGTCGGCAGGAGCCTTTTTTCAGCGGCCAAGGTCTGGCTTTTGCTCTTTCCCATCCTGTGGCATCTCGGTATCGACAGGGGTCGACTGAGTCTCTCGCCAGTCAGAAAGGGAGGCCTCGGCGTCGGCGCATTGATAGGTCTGGCGATGGCGGCGGTGATAGGCGCCACCTACTGGTTGATTGCGGTCCCCAGGATCGATCCGGCAATGTTGCGCTCCGAGGTCGCAGACATGGGTTTGGCGACACCGTCGGCCTACGCCCTGGGCGCTCTTTATTGGATCTTCATCAATTCGGTCGTCGAGGAATACGTCTTTCGGTGGTTCGTCCAGAGTCGGTGCGAGACGCTGATGCCTCGCTGGATTGCCATTGGAGTATCCGCAGCGATCTTCACAACCCATCACGTCGTCGCCATGGCGACCTTCCTCAACCCGGTGCTGACGGCGCTGGCTTCCGCCGGAGTATTCATCGGCGGAGCGACATGGTCCTGGATGGCCAATCGCTACGGTTCCATCTGGCCCGGATGGGTGGCGCACGCCTTGGCGGATGTCGCGGTGTTCGCCTGCGGGTGGCATCTGCTGTTTGGGTGACAACCCGCAACGACCCTTGGAGTTCTCGGCGATGGCCGGAGGCCTGGGTTCAAAACCGAGTTCAGTATCAGCGGGCGGGGTCGGGGTCAGCGCCCGGGGCCGCGTCGGCTTCTGTAGACCGCGCCCGTTGACCGCACCCGGCGCCCGGGACCGGAGCCGTTGACCCCGGCCGGGAGGTACCACTTGAGCCTCGCGAAAAACCGCCCCGGGCCAGGGTGCCCGAAGAGGCGAAGAGCGGGAGGGGATAAACCCCTCCTCTACAACAAATAGCGCAGGGGTTTATCCCCGCTCAATCCGCGACAACGGAAGGATCACCGGAGTCAAGGGGTTGTTGGACGAGGAGTTCCAGTATAGTCGCTCGGGTGAGGAACGAGAACTTACCATCCCTCGAGTCAGATTCGATCACAAGAGGTGTCATGAATTCAGTGGTGCTGGCCCTCCTCGTGTGGTTCCTGCCGATGGCCTGGGTGAGTTATTCAAGCTACGGAGGAGATCCTCGAGGTTTGCTCCTGCTCGGGTCGAAATTTCCGGCACCCTCGGAGCTCGAGTCAATTCCAAATTCGGGGCTGTACGGTTACGATGGACAATTCTATGCCGCAATCGCGACCGATCCCGACCTGTCTGAACAGGAGACAGTGGAAGCTCTGGATTCCCCGGAGTATCGGGCCGGGCGAATCTTGGTGCCGGTGATGGCCTGGATCGTCGCGGCCGGCCATTCCGGATTGGCCGTATGGACCTATATTCTGACGACCTGGATCCTCTCGCTCATAGGAGTAGCGGTCGCTTCGTATTGGATTCTTCGCCTTGGTGCACCAGCGTGGTGGGCTTGGTTGCTCCCGGTCGGGGCCGGGTGTGTGATTTCCGTTCTTCGTGTCACACCGGACCTGCCGGCCCTGACACTGGCTCTCGGAGCGCTCGGTGCCGGACGCTGTGGAAGACAGCGGTTGGCCCTGTTTCTGGGAACACTCGCGCCGTTGGCTCGAGAGACGATGATTCTCTACCCATTGGCCATGGGGCTGGTCGATTGCAGGGACGGAAAATGGAAACGTGGAATTGTCTTCACGGCCGTGCCGATGTTGGTGCTGGTCTCCTCGCGGGTTCTCATCCACCAGCGGTTCGATACTCTCGATGGTGCGTTCAGCAGGAATTTCGGCCTGCCGTTCGCCTGGGTTGGAGCCAAGGTTGGACAGCTCTCGTCCGTTCCTTCCTGGAAGATAGTAGTATTCGAACTCTGTGGACTGTCAATCATCGGTGCCGCCTGCATCGCTTGCATCCTTCTGCTCCCCGGATGGCGAGGGTGGACGACGGTACATCTGTCCTACGCGTTGACGGTCTCGCTCGTAATGATCACCGGGTTTGCCGTCTGGGAAGACACCTACGCCTACGCACGGGTCTTTCTCGGGCTGCCCATCATGGCAACCATTCTGGCTTGTCGTCGGCATGGTTTGACCAAGCGGACACTGCTCGCGGTCCCGGCGCTTGCGGCAGTCTGTGGACTCCTCGTCATCCTGAGGGATGTCTGATGCGGGAGATGGGAAATGAGAAAGACTTCCGCACCGAGCTTCTCCGCTT
>CAYSHZ010000208.1:0-6809 GCA_964430905.1 uncultured Thermoanaerobaculia bacterium
CCTGCCCAACGACCAGCTGAAACTGACGACGCCGGCGATCGACTGCAGTGTTGCCACGTCGGTTTCCTTGAACTTCAGGCGCTGGTTGGGAGTCGAACAGCCCAGCTATGATCACGCCAGGGTTCAGGTTTCGGTTGATGGTGGAAGCGTGTGGTCGACCGTTTGGGAGAACACCGCCGCAATCGAAGAAAGTACATGGACCCAACAGTCAATCGATCTGACGACGGTCGCTGCGGGCCAATCCGACGTAAGGATCCGTTGGACACAGGGATCAACGGACGGCTCCTGGCAATTCTGCGGATGGAATATCGATGACGTCAGGGTTGAGGGGGAAGCCCCCTGTGGCTCATCGTCGGTGATCTTCGCCGATGGGTTCGAGGGTGGGAGTTGTTCCCAGTGGAGTCTTGAGGTCCCCTAGACATCTCGAGTTGTGATATTAACCGCCCACCTCTCAGGTGGGCGGTTTTATTATGGACCGAATTGCGTATGATGATGGCGAAGGGAAAGAACATGAGCGATAGAGAACACTCCCTTGAAACCCCCGAAGGGTTGGTCAATCCCGGTCCTGGAGAGGGTGCAGCTCATCCTCTCTGGATCAAATTGACGATCGTCGTTGCCGTTGTAATCGCTGTGGGGTTCCTTCTTCGCGCGACGGTGTTCGCGCCGGAGATTCCTGAAGTTGTTGTCGCCCGCGTTCAGCGTGGGGACATCGAGGAAACCGTAACCAATACTCGGGCGGGGACCGTCAAGTTGCGGCGTCGTGCTGCACTTTCCCCACAATTGGGCGGAAGAGTGATCGAAGTGCCGGTGGCCGAAGGGGAGAGGGTCGAGGCGGGCCAAGTCCTTCTTCGGCTGGATGACGCAGTCCTTCAAGACCAGTTGACCCTGGCCATCGAGGATGTTCGTGCGGCCAAGGCTCGATCGGACGAGGCATGCCTGGCATCTCTCTTGGCGGAGAAGGAACTCACTCGGCAAGAGGGGTTGCACTCACAGGGGATCGCCAGCGAGGGTGCCATGGACCGGGCTCTCAGTCAGAGGGACAGGGGAGAGGCGGCCTGCCGGGCAGCTCGGTCGGGTGTTGATCAGTCACTGGCCAGGGAGAAGCTGGTTCGCACGGAGTTGGAGCAGACCCGAATCATTGCACCGTTTGCCGGCGTCATCGCTGAAGTCAGGACCGAGGTGGGTGAGTGGATTACACCATCACCGCCGGGGCTGAGAATTCCACCGGTGATTGATCTCCTTGATCTGAACTCCCTCTACATTAGTGCTCCGATCGATGAAATGGATGCCGAGAGGGTCCAGGCTGGGCAGGGAGTCCGAATTTCGGTTGATTCCCGGCGCGGGCAGTCTTTTGACGGACGTCTGGTCAGGGTAGCGCCTTATGTATTGGATGTTGTTGAGCAAAATCGAACGGTTGAGATTGAGGTCGAGTTCAACGACGCCACGGTGATGCAGACCCTCTTGCCCGGAACGTCAGCCGATGTCGAGGTGATCCTCGAAAGAAGAGCCGACGTCTTGATTGTGCCCTCGACGGCGGTGGCCGACGGCCGAAGGGTATTGGTTGTTGTCGATGGTGTTCTGGAAGAGCGGGAAGTCGTCAGCGGCTTGGGCAACTGGCGTATGACCGAAATTGTCGACGGGTTGGCCGAAGGAGAATACGTGGTCACCCTGAGAAGGTCAGCCAAGCTGAAAGCCGGGGCCGAGGTCACGATCCAGGAAGAACAGTGATTCAACTGACCAATCTCTGCCGTACCTATCGAATGGGCTCCGAGGATGTTCATGCCCTGAGAAACGTGAACCTGGGCATCGAAAGTGGTGAACACGTTGCCGTTGTCGGCCCTTCGGGATCCGGGAAGTCCACGATGCTGAATATTCTGGGATGTCTGGATCGTCCGACTTCGGGATCCTATCGCTTCTCCGGAAGAGAGGTCGCTGAACTCTCGGAGGCGGAATTGTCCATGCTTCGACAGCGTTGGATCGGTTTTGTGTTTCAGTTCTTCCATCTTCTGCCTCGATTGGATGCCGTGGGCAATGTTGAGGTTCCGATGGTCTTCGCCGGAGTACGACGAGAGGAACGCCACAGGAGAGCCGAGAAAGCTCTTGAGGCTGTAGGACTGGCGAAACGGATGCGTCACAAACCGGAAGAACTTTCCGGCGGGGAGAGGCAACGAGTCGCCATAGCGCGATCTGTTGTGATGGGGCCCCGCCTGTTGCTTGCCGACGAACCTACCGGGAATCTCGACAGGCGATCGGCCCAGGAGATCATGGAGCTGATCGAGAGTATGAACGCCGACGGACTGACGCTGATCGTCGTGACTCATGACCCGTCGGTCGCCGCCCGTGCCGGCCGGATCATTCGGTTGGAGGATGGCCGAGTCGTCTCCGGCGGGGAAGAGGGAAACAACGAGGGATGAGAGTTTTCGATCTGATTCTCTTTGCCGTTGGGGCCCTGGTCGGTCATCGTTTGAGGACCGTCTTGTCGATTGCCGGGGTTGCCGTCGGCATCGGGGCGGTCGTTGCCTTGACGGCCCTGGGAGAAGGCGCACGACGGTATGTCACCGGAGAGTTCGAGGCCCTGGGCGCCAACATCCTGATCGTCATCCCGGGGAAGGTTGAAACCACCGGAGCCATGCCGTTTGGAGGCGTTGCTCATGACTTGACGCTGGACGACGTTCGTGCCATGAGAGGGCGGTTGAGCAGCGCCCTCAGGATTGCTCCACTGGCGATGGGGACCGAGACCATTCGCTATGGCGGACTGTCCAGGTCGCTGCCGGTGGTTGGAACGACCTCTGAATTCCGTGAGGTGAGACGGGTCACAATGGGCGCCGGACGCTTTCTCCCTCCTGGTGACTTGGATCAGGGTGGCAACCAGGTTGTGCTGGGAGTCACCGCTTCGGAAGAACTCTTTGGAACAAGCAATCCCCTTGGCCGCGTGGTCAGGATCGGGGAGTGGCGGTTTCGGGTAATCGGCGTCATGGCGCCCCGCGGCCGGGGACTGGGTTTCGATTTTGATGATCTGGTCATTGTCCCGGTCAGGACCAATCTGGCGATGTTCAACAAGACAACCCTCTTCCGGGTCTTCGTCGAAGTTGCCCGGGCAGACGCCATGAGGGATGCGGAGACGCAGATTCTGACATTGATGACCGAACGGCATCGGGTCGAGGATGTGACGGTCATTGCCCAGGATTCGGTGCTCGAGTCCTTCAGCTCGATTCTCGGAGCGATGACCCTGGCATTGGCGGGTATTGCGTCGGTATCGCTGGCTGTCGCGGGAATTGGCATCATGAACGTGATGCTGGTATCGGTCAGCGAGCGACGGACCGAGATCGGATTGCTCAGGGCACTGGGGGCTGGTCGAATCCAGATCCTTTCGGTCTTTCTTGTCGAAGCGGTTTTGCTCTCCGGCATCGGTGGTGGAGTTGGTTTGGTGCTTGGCCTGGCGGCGGTCAAGGCCTTCATCGAAATCTACCCATCTTTCCCTGCGACGCCCCCCCTGTGGGCCATTGCCGCAGCCGTTGGGATGTCACTGGGGGTTGGCGCCGTTTTTGGGGTTTGGCCCGCTCGTGATGCCGTCAGGCTCGATCCGGTTCAGTCCCTGGCGAGGCGGTGAGCCAGGGTGGATCGATTTCTCTTTGCCCTGAGCGCCCTGGTCGGTCACCGATTACGAACGAGTCTGTCGGCTCTTGGAGTCGCGATCGGAGTCGCGGCTGTGATCCTTTTGACCTCTCTTGGGGAGGGAACTCGGGACTTCGTTGTGTCCCAGTTCACCCAGTTCGGCACCGATCTCTTGGCAGTCAATCCCGGGAAGGTCAAGACCTTTGGGATTCCTGGGATGTTGGGTGGAACGACCCAGAAACTGACGATCGATGATGCCGAGGCCCTGAGGCAGATTCCCAGCATCAAGAGTCTGGTCCCGATGGCTATTGGGCAGGCAAGGGTTGAGGGTGGGGGACGGGGTCGGTCGGTCTTTATCTATGGGGTTGGCCATCAGGCCCCGGAGACGTGGCAGTTCAATGTTGGCCAGGGTAGATTTCTGCCGGAAATGGATCCCCGGCGGCGTGGGGCAACGGCGGTCTTGGGGCCCAAACTGGCCAGAGAACTGTTTGACGACGATTCACCCCTTGGTCGAAGGGTTCGAATTGCCGGAGTCGGGTTGCTGATTGTCGGGGTCATGGAGCCAAAGGGACAGTTTCTTGGATTCGATCTGGATGATGCTGCCTACGTTCCGGTGGCAACCGCGATGGACATGGTCAATATCGATGAGCTCAACGAGATCGACATTCTCGCTGCGAGTTCCGAAGCCATCCCTTCGGTTGTCGAAGATGTTCGGACGCTCTTGATGGAGAGGCATCGAGGTGAAGAGGATTTCACCATCACCACTCAGGGTGAGATGCTGGATGCCTTCGGGAGGATCCTCGGGATTATCACGGTCTCGGTTTCGGGGATTGCGGCGGTCTCGCTATTGGTAGGCGCCATGGGCATTCTGACGATCATGTGGATCTCGGTGACCGAAAGGACCCGGGAGATCGGTCTCTTGCGGTCCCTTGGAGTAACCCCCGGCGGGATTTCCAGACTGTTCCTGACCGAGTCGATTGTAGTGGCTTTGGCGGGCGGAGTGATCGGAATTGTTGCGGGTCTGGGCGGAGCGGCAGTTCTCCGGATCTTCGTTCCCAGCATGCCCCTCAAGACCCCGTTCGTTGCCGTTGTTGCTGCTGTCGGCATGAGTCTGGTCGTAGGGGTGGCCTCCGGATGGCTGCCCGCCCGGCGAGCCGCCGCCCTCGATCCAATCGAGGCTCTTCGTGAGGAATAAGAAACAGAGCTCTTTCGGACTCCAGACCTAATCCAACTTGAAAGCAACCTCGACGGTGGCCTGCCACTCGATCTTTCCATCAGAACCAAGCCCACCCCGGTGTTCCTTGATTTCGAACCAGGCCAACCCGCGAAGGCTCTCGCCGGCCTTGCCGAGTGCCAATTCAACGGCCTTCTCGTAGCTCTCCGAGGAACATCCAACGACCGTGATCTTCTTGAAAACCTTGTCTGCCATATTCGCCTCCGTTACTACTGACAACATGATTTGCTCAGAAATATTCCTGAAAACCAGGAGCTCAGCAGTTGTCTCGCGCAGTATCGAGTCCGGTCCAGTTGTTCCACGCAGTTGAAACCGGCTCTCCGCCGTGCCACAAGGATTCAGTGAACTCGACCACCCAGGGGTCGAATCCAGGAATGACCCTGAGATTGTCTTCGGCAGCCAATACCTCGGGATCATTCTGGAGATGTTCAAGGGCACTGGCTGCCCTCCTGAGCCGCCAGCCCCAGGAACTCTCCTCGTGGCTTTGATCGAGCCGCCGTGCCCAGAGTCGCAGTCGGGCGGCCGTCATCAACGCAGAGGCGTTCCGACCATCGATGGACGGGGTGCCGATGAATGCCTTCATTCCGTTATCGTGAATCGCAACGCCCGCTCGTCTTTCGAGCGCATGAAGCCCTCTCGAAACGTCTGCGTGAAAGAGAGCATTTTCCATCAGGTCCTCATTCTTGGTGTCCTGAAATGTATCGAGAATCCGGTGTCGATCCTTGGGAGTCAGCAAGAGTGGGGCCGCTACGACGAATGAAGCGCCGGCACGCCGGAGTTTTTTTATCCTTTTTTCAACGGCATCATCTGCTCCGGGGAAAGGAAAGAGCCCAAGCATCGAGCCCCATGTGTAGTCCTTCCACGCTTTCATCGATCCGACGCCGTTGCCGAGTTGTTTGGGTAAAACGGGGAGCAATGGAGTCAGTCTGAGATCCCCCTGTCGCCGATCGAGGCCAAGATCTTTCGGGGTGATTCCAGGCTCGTCCAGAACCAAGAGGACTGAAGAACCTCGATTGATCAATTTCTCGAGAATATCGGATCGTTTCAACGCGACGCGGGCAAAGACGATCGCCCGAACGGGATCCCTTGGGACGGTCTCCCGCACCGGAAGGATTCGCCGAGGGGCATCATTCCAAACGATGGCCATTCGGATGGGATCCAATTCAACCCTGTCACTTTGGAGATATCCCGGCCTGACCACATGGGTCACCGGGAGCAGATCGGGATAGGCCGGTTCAATCCTCCGCATCAGGGTTCCAACGACCAACTCTACCAGAACCTGGGCCGAATGTGGTGTGGATTTTGGGGCAGCCTTTCTTACGCCTCCAAGAGCGCATCAACGAAATCTGCAGGATCGAAGGGGAGAAGGTCATCGGCCCCTTCTCCAACGCCAATCCACCGAACGGGGAGGCCGAGAATATCGGCAATAGCGAGGATGACCCCGCCCTTTGCCGTTCCATCCAGCTTGGTCAGGACGACACCGTTGACCCCGGCAGTCGCCCCAAATCTCTGGGCCTGTTCGATACCGTTGGATCCAGTCGTGGCATCCAATACGAGTAGAACCTCATGGGGTGCACTCTCAACTTCCCGGGCGGCCACCTTTCGAACCTTCTCCAGCTCCTTCATCAAGTTTGCGTGGGTATGGAGGCGCCCGGCTGTATCAACGATAACCTCGTCGCCGCCATGGGCTTTGGCCGACGCGATGGCGTCGAATACGGCGGCAGCCGGGTCCGCACCCTCGCGCTGAGAAACAACCGGAACGCCGACGCGCTCGGCCCAAATTTGCAGCTGCTCAACTGCGGCCGCCCTGAAGGTGTCCGCAGCTGCCAACACAACGGTGTCCCCTGTTTCTGTTCTACGTTTTGCGAGTTTCGCAACGGTCGTTGTTTTGCCGGTGCCGCTGACCCCTACCAACAGCGTAACCTTGGGAGGGGTTGAGACCTGGGGAACAGGGTTGTTG
>CAYSHZ010000209.1:0-6801 GCA_964430905.1 uncultured Thermoanaerobaculia bacterium
TCCAGCCTACGAGTTCAGTGACTGCCACACACCGGGAGGCATCAATATGCGCTGGATTTCTCTGCCGCCACACCTTGCCATTGACGACTCGTTTGGGACGCCCGACGTACTGGATGCGGAAGACCTCGGCCAGGCAATGGGCGGTCCGGATGCAGTGTTCCAGATCCGGCGATGGAACGAGACGGCGGCGCGATATGACAACTGGGTGGTCGGAGGAACGTATGGTACGCCGTTTGCGATTGACCTCAGCAGGGCCTACGCGATCGATCTTTCCTGTGACGACCTTGAGGCGCCGTGCGCCCAGTGTCAGTGGACATGGACGCCGGAACACTTCTGAGGAGTCTTTGATGCGTATTCAACCGAACGGTTTTGTCTCCGGAGTCGTCATCATGCTGTGCGGCGTCTCGAGTTTCCTTGGCGCGGGAACATGTCATCATGCTTTCATGGTCGAGGGTATGGCGCCTCCGGCCATTGACGGCCTTAATACGAGCGAGACAGGGTTTGTGTCGTTTCTCTGGGCTTGGGGAGCGAACGCTTCGGACCAGGGATCCGTGAGCGTAGGACTCATCAACGACGGTGGCGGAATCGCAGTCAATCCGGGTTTTTTGTGGGCGAATTCCGATAACTGCAACGGCTCGATCGGTGGGACGGCTCTTCTGGTCGAACGACGGACGACCAACGAGGGCGGACGTTTCGCGCTGGTCGTGGCCTCAAGCTCGGAGGCCGACATCGACTCGGTGCAAGGCGCCGGCCTTCAATCGGTCGCCGAGCCGATACCGGCCCCGGTCATCACGTCGGTGACGACGGGATCTGACGGATTCGGGAACTTTGCGGACGTCACGCTTGTGTGGAGTGTTCCGACGACCGCGTGGGCTGTTTCGGATGTGTCCGAGGTCTTGGCCGGATATGGCGTGTGGTTCGTGACGTCAAGCTCCGGCGGTCCGATCAACACCGGTGACAGGAGTCTTATGACCCGGGTCGGGGCCACGGTAAACGGCTCGGCGCCGTACATTACGGATGATCCCGACACGTCGGATGGCCTGCTGCCGGCCTCCCGAGGGTCCTGCACGGTCCGAATTCGCTCAGGCGAAGTCTATTTCTTCTCGCTGTCGTTGATCTTCGACGGATCGGGAGCATCCGGAAACGACCCTCAGGCCGATGCCAGCGCGGTGGAGACGACCAATGTCGGGGCCGGTTCTGCGGGGGCAGACGAGGCATCAACGATTTTCGTCGATGGGTTTGAAACCGGCGATTCTTCAATGTGGTCGTAGACGGCGTCGCAAACGGATCGTCCACCCAGGAAACTGATTGATTGTGTGATTTTACTGCCGGCTCTGGAGCGTCTCCCAAACCAATTCCACGAATTGATCCAACCCCTCTTCGAGTTCGCATTCCCAAATTGTCATCACGAGCCATCCATCAGCGATGAGTGCCTGTTCGTTTCTCTTGTCTCGCTCTCGGTTGCCGGCGATCTTGGTTTGCCAATAAGTGGCGTTCTTCTTCGGGCTGAGGTTGCGGGAGCACTTCCGGCAGCCGTGCCAGAAACAGCCGTGGACGAAGAGACAGACCTTGGCTTTACCGAAGACGACGTCGGGCTTCCCCGGGAGCCGGCGGACGTTCTTGCGGTAGCCGCGGAGACCGGCTGCCCACAGGGCCTTTCGAAGTCTGATTTCCGGCTTTGTTTCTTGAGCGCGATTGGAACGCATTGCTTTCGCGGTCGATTCTGAGACCTGAAGGGTCTCTCTGAGGCGGTCAAGGCCGTAGGTTTTGTGGTTCTCTTCCACAGGTCGTCTCCGAACGGTTACTATACCCTTTATGGAGAGCCTGGCGCATGCCAACGCAGTTGAGGTGACACAGGCCCCGGCCTCAGGCAGCGGGGGTGGACCCACCTTTGCCGAGTTCTTTGCCGGCATTGGTTTGATGCGACTTGGCCTCGAACGGGCGGGGTGGAAGATTCGGTTTGCAAACGATCTTGACCCCAAGAAGTTGGAGATGTACAAAGCCAGGTTTCCGGATGCAAACCAGCATTACCTCCTCAAAGACATTCATGAGTTGACGGCCGACGAATTGCCGACCGTAGACTTGGCGACTGCCTCCTTCCCATGTACGGATCTCTCGCTCGCCGGGGCACGGACGGGTCTTGGCGGCAAGCAGTCGTCTGCGTTTTGGGGGTTTATCAAAGCGCTCGAAAAGATGGGTGACCGTAAGCCGCCGATGGTTCTTCTCGAAAACGTCACCGGGTTTCTTACGTCACACAAGGGTAGCGATTTTCAGGCTGCCATGTTGGCATTGAATGACCTCGGATATGCGGTTGATGCCTTCATCATTGATGCTGTGCGATTTGTTCCACAGTCTCGGCAGCGTTTGTTCGTTGTCGGGACCTTTGGTGCGTCCGGGGTCGCGGCGCCGACGCCGCGGACATACGGTTTTTTTGAGAGCGAAGCCCGGCCCGGCGCCCTGGCGGATTTTATCTTTCGTCACGCAGAGATCAATTGGAGTATGAGGCCTCTGCCCCCTTTCCCACAGGCCAAGAAGACACTCGATGACGTGATCGAAGAGTTGCCCGATGATTCGGAAATGTGGTGGTCAAAGGGTCGGTCCGATTACCTCCTGAGTCAAATGAGTGATCGGCACCGGCGGCTCATCGACGAAATGGTGGCTGCACGCGAGCGAAGGGTGGCGACGGTTTTTCGGAGGGTCCGCAAGGGGACATGTATGGCCGAGGCTCGTGCTGACGGGATCGCAGGGTGTCTGCGTACACCGAAGGGCGGTAGCGGCAGACAGATTCTGGTTCTTACTGAAAACGGTCGTGTGAGGGTTCGACTGCTTTCACCAAACGAATGTGCTTGTCTGATGGGCGCCGATGGATTCCCGATCACCGTCTCCCTCAACCAGGCGTTGTTTGGGTTTGGGGATGCGGTATGTGTTGACGTCGTCGAGTGGATCGCACGGAACTATCTCAATTCGGTGTTTCAAGAGTTGCGCCCACGGGCCCAAATTCGCCAGTATGGGGGGTGATACAAATGCCAACTTATCCGAGTCCGCCTAAAGCGACCGAACAGTGGTATGACTCGAGACGTCGACATTCAGGGATATTTCCGGCCAAAGGTTCGATGGCGGGTGCTCTTGTTGTTCTTGAACAGCTCAAAGAGAACTATGACCTCAACATCGATGCACATACAGCTCCTGGTGGGTCACAGGTTCGCGGGGTCAGCGGGGCGGCAGTCAAAAGGATCCTGGAAACTCATGACGAAACCAGGCCGTTCTCAAGCGAAGGCGGCCGGACGAATCGAGGTCTTCGCGGCGACATGGTGGAATTACTTGCCGAGTTGGATTCTTTGGGCCTTGACAAACAAACTGACGACAAACGCATCGAATTTCTTCAAAGCTGTCAGCGCTTCATCGTAGATAAGATCCGAGCATTTCATTGTCAAGAGCGCATCAAAATAGTCTTCGAACCAATGGGGACGATTCGTGATCTTGTGTGCCAGATCCTCGACAAGGCGAAAGAGAAAGGGCAGTCAGGTCAAGTGGCTCAATATCTTGTGGGCGCAAAACTTGCTCTTCGATTCCCGGATCTCAAGATTTCGAACGACAGTTACAGCACGGCTGACCAGCAGCTTGGGAGAGCTGGGGATTTTCTGGTCAAAGATACTGCATTCCACGTTACTGTGAGCCCTATGGGCAAGGTCTATGACCGCTGCAAACAAAACGCTGAAGAGGGTCTTCGTGCCTATCTTCTTGTGACTGATGAACATGTGCAATCGGTACGTGCTTTTGCTCAGGAAAGGGTAGATGGTCGTGTCGCCGTTGAGTCGATCGAGTCATTTGTTGGTCAGAACGTCGACGAAATGGCCTCGTTCTCACAAGATCAACTCGTAGCCAAAATCCATGAATTGCTAACGATTTATAACGAGCGCGTTGACAAAACCGAAATCGATAAGTCGGTCATGATTGAGATCCCGCCAAATCTTGTGCCGTAGAAAAGGGCAGTAGGTTACTGAGTCTGACACCACCAAGGAAGTGGCGGGAGCCAAAGCGTGGTGAGTGCAAACCAAACCCTGAGCTCTGTGATCAGCGCCGATGCCATAAGGAGAATAGGTTCGGCCGAACAGGAGGAGGTTCATCGTGAATGAAGCTGACGTATCTCAGTGGGTCGGCCATTTGTCAGACATTGTCCCTGCTATTATTGCGCTCGCTGGCGTTGCGCTTGGTACTTGGTTGACCAATCGTAATTTGGTGGCGCTGAAGAAATCACAAGAGACCCACCAACTAAGGATGGCGGCCATTGAGCATCGGCTTGCCGTACACCAGGAAGCGTTCAGTTTGTGGCGGAACCTAGTCAAGGTGATCTACCAGGCCAACAAGCTCGGAGATGCAGTAACGGCTTGCCAAAAATTCTGGGAAGACAAGTGCCTTTACTTGGACCCAGTATCCAGGGAGGAGTTCATAAATGGTGTTCAAACCGCCGCAATTTACGCTGACGACATTCGCCAGACCCCAGATGCAAGGGCTGAATGGCGAAGATTGATGGCAGTCGGCAAATACCTTGTAGAGGGGGTTGGGTTGCCATCGATCGGTGATCTTGAAGTGGATGAACCGGAAGCCCCCAAGAAAGAGAAGACCTAATGCAGTGTCGAAGGGCTGGATTAATATCCGGCCTGGACGTTTTCCGTGGATGGGCTGGGTACCGAATGGAATCAGTTGACGGTGGTGCGTTTCAAATATGAGCATGACTGCAATGGCTGGTCGGTATGGTGGCAAAGAGCTCTCGGTCGCCGGGCGAGTGGCGTTCGCCCTGGTGTGAGGTCGGACAGGCCTTGCTGGCATTCCAGACGTCGATCAAGGTAGAGGAGTCGCTCCTGTATTGCTGCAATGAAGAAGGTGCCGCTCTGAGGACGTCGGGCCAGAGACCGTTCCGTAAGGTTCGTCATTGTCGTCATCTGATCCCGAACGGTCGTCTGTCGTGGTAAGATTGATTGGCAGAGGGAAAAAGGAAAATCACTGTCCTTGGAGGCCCCTCCGGGCCTTGCAGGACGACCAGGAAGGAGATTCCGATGAAGATCCGGCTGTGTATCCCTGTTCTCACCCTGATGGCAACCGTTGCGAGTGCCCAGGTACCGACAATCGAGCGAGAGGCTCTGATTGCGATGTACAACAGTACCGACGGCGCCAACTGGTCAAACAATAACAACTGGCTTGGCCCGGTGGGGACGGAGTGCACGTGGCGCGGCGTATTGTGTTCCGGGGGACATGTCTCGAGCCTCGACATGCAGTACAACCTCATCAGCGGAAGCCTCCCGCCGGAGCTGGGGAATCTCTCGGGTTTGCAGAATCTCAACCTTGGCTCCAACCAACTGAGGGGAAGCATTCCGCCGGAACTGGGAAACCTTTCGAACCTGCAGAATCTGGCCCTTCAACGAAATAGCCTGACCGGAAGCATTCCGCCGGAACTGGGAAATCTTTCGAACCTGGAGTCCTTAGCCCTTTTTTCCAACAGGTTGGGCGGAAGCATTCCACCGGAGCTGGGAAACACCAGCTTGGTGCGCCTGTTCCTGGACTCCAACCAGCTGAGTGGAAGTATCCCACCGGAATTGGGGAATCTCGCGGGCTTGGAAACACTGGACCTGTATTCCAACTGCCTGAGTGGAAGCATTCCATCGGAGCTGGGAAATCTCTCGGCCATGCGGCTCCTGTACCTGCACTTCAACTCCCTGAGCGGAAGCATTCCACCGGAGCTGGGGAATCTCTCGAACCTGCTGGAATTGCGCTTGAACTCCAACCATCTGAGCGGAAACATCCCACCGGAATTGGGAAATCTTTCGACTGTGATGTATCTGCAGCTGGATTCCAACCATCTGAGCGGAAGCATCCCACCGGAGTTGGGAAATCTTTCGAGCGCGGAGACCCTGATGTTGAACGATAATCAGCTCAGCGGGAGCATTCCACCGGAACTGGGGAATCTCTCCTCGAGCTTGGTATTCCTGTCCCTGGGCTCCAACCGGCTGAGCGGGAGCATCCCGACGGTACTGGGAAGCATGATGGGTCTGGAGGAAGAATATTCCCTGATCAACTATAACGCCCTCTGGACAGACGACACGGCTCTGGCAGCGTCGCTCTGGCCTGGCTGGGACGAGACCCAGACCATCACACCCGAGCAGCTCACCGTCGTATCTGTGGCGGATCGAACAGTCTGGCTGGAGTGGACACCAATCTTGTACACCGGTGACAGGGGTGGATACGAAGTATTCTCCCAAGAAGTGAATGGGTCGGTGATTTCAGGTGGATTCACGTATGACAAGCTGGCTTCAACATTTCCGGTGACGGACCTCCAACCGGGTCAAGCCTATGATTTCACCCTTACCGCCTTCACCAAACCGCATCCCGGCAATCAGAGCACCGTAGTCAGTGATCCCACCGGCCCGGTGATGGCTACAACCAGCGATTCCGGCTGCGTCACGCCGTCAGTCTCGGTCTCCGGAAACTCGGTTCCCTACACGCTGGGAGTCACCAGCCGGCACAACACCATCGAGTGGAGTACGGGCGCAACAACGACAAGCATCCAGGTCACTCCTTTGGAACCCAAATACTATTGGGTCAGGACGACGGGGCCAGGCTCATGCCACGAAGCAGCAGTGGTCTTGGTGGCTCCAATGCCCATCTTAGCTGACGGCTTCGAATCGGGTGATCTTGAGTCCTGGTCGGGTTCCACCGGTGAGTAACGACTAGCCCGACGTTCTCAGTGCGCCACGAGACGCCCATTCTGGGGAAGGGATTGTCCCGGAATGGGCAATGTGGTTT
>CAYSHZ010000210.1:0-6753 GCA_964430905.1 uncultured Thermoanaerobaculia bacterium
GCACCGGCAGCGGGCGTTATCCGTGTCGTCAACACCGATGGAAGCGTTATTATGGCGCAGCCGGTCGAGGCGGGCGACATCTTCAGGATGTGCCAGGCAAAGGATGCCCCGATCGCCAACTGGGTCCAGCTGGCGGTTTCCAGGGCCCGGGCCACCGGAACTCCGACGGTATTTTGGCTCGATTCCGACCGGGCCCACGACGCCGAGATCATCAAGAAGATCAAGAAGTACCTCCCCAATCACAACACCGAGGGCCTCGAGATTCACATCATGAAACCCGTCGAAGCCATGAAGTTCTCCCTGGAGAGAATTCGCAAGGGCGAGGATACGATCTCGGTCACCGGCAATGTCCTGCGCGACTACTTGACGGATCTCTTCCCGATCCTCGAACTGGGCACCAGCGCCCGCATGCTGTCGATCGTCCCCCTGATGAAGGGCGGCGGCCTCTTCGAGACCGGTGCCGGCGGCTCGGCGCCCAAACACGTTCAGCAGTTCATGAAGGAGGGTCACCTGAGGTGGGATTCGCTGGGCGAGTACTGCGCCCTGGTCCCCTCCCTCGAGCAGGTTGCCGACAAGGCGGAGAATCCAAAGGCGAAGATTCTCGCCCAGACCCTTGACGAGGCCATTGCAATGTACCTCGAAAACGGGAGACTTCCCTCTCGCAAGGTTCACGAGATCGACAACAGGGGAAGCACCTTCTACCTGGCCCTGTACTGGGCGCAGGCTCTGGCCGCACAGACCGATGATGCGGCGATGCAAGCTCGCTTTGCCCCGGTCGCCAAGGCCCTCGAAGACAACGAGGCAACGATCGTCGAAGAACTGCTGTCGGCTCAGGGGAACCCGGGCGATATCGGTGGCTACTACCTTCCCGACGATGCCATGGCCAACCGGGAAATGCGGCCCAGTGCAACCTTCAACGCGATCATCGACGCGATGGCGTGAACGCCGGCAAGAGAACCTGACAAGGAACCGCTTCGGGCTTACACTGGCTTCGTGACTGATACGGACCCGGAAATCGAGTTTCTGCGCGCAGTGGAAGATCTGTTTGCCACCCTCAGGGGTGTGCCTCATCTTCTCTCGCCCAAAGACGTCCATTTGGCCCGAACCTGGTTTTCGGACGGCGTCCCCCTGTCAGCCGTGACCGCAGGCGTCACCGAAGTCATCGAAAGGCGGAGGGCGGCTGAAGAGGGTGATCCCGTCGTCAGCCTGAGCTACTGCCGTCATGCAGTGAAACGTCACGCCAAGAGGATCTCAGAGCTGCAGGCAGGCGCCCATACGAGCACCCAGGCGCACATCGATACCGATCGTCTGATCCGGGATCTCGCGGCGGACCTCAAAACCGCCGCCGGACAAATCTCCTTCCCGGAAACGGCCGAGCACGTCATGCGTTTTGCTGCCAGGATCGAAGAACTCCAGGGCTCGGCCCCTATCGTGGTTGATGAACAACTCTTCACCCTGGAAACGGCCCTGCTTGAGGTCTGCACTCAAACGCTGCCGCCCGAAATCCTCAAAGAAATTGAACAGTCCGCCGCTGCCAAGACATCTGCTTCCAAGGCCGATGCCTCAACCATCAAACGAATGCACCGGGCAATTGTCGACCAGGAGATCCGCCGTCTGCTCGACCTGCCCCGATTGGAGCTTGTGTGACTGACGTCGAACTGGATATCACGAAGATCATCGGTGGAGGTCGCGGGATGGCCCACCATCAGGATCAGGTCTGGATGGTTTCGGGTGCCCTGCCGGGAGAGCACATCCGGGCCGAGCTTCGGACCCGGCGCAAGGGCATCATGGAAGCCACTACGGTGGAGGTCCTTCAAGCGCCCCATCCCGCCCGGGAGTCTTCGCCGTGCCCGCGCTCCGACACCTGCGGCGGATGCGACTGGCCTCATATCCGCCCCGATGCAGGTGCGGCCCTCAAGGCCGATGTGGCCGCCGAGGCCGCCCGCAGTCAGCCGGAACTAAGCCGCCTCCTCAGGGGCGCGCCCGTCACGGCATCTCCCCTGGAGTATCGCCTCCGAGCCCGCCTCCACTGGGATCCCGAGCGGCGTCTTCTGGGTTTCTACGGACACCGCACCAACACTGTCGAGTCGATCTCCGAGTGCCGCATTCTCTCTCCCCGACTCCTCAAAACCCTGCCCAGTCTGGCGGCCGCATTGGCCGGCTCGTGCCCCCTCCCCGCCGATGTCGAGTGGTTGGAGAGTATCGACGGGAAACAGGCGGTCGTGGGGTTGAGAAGGGTTCAACGCGGCAATCAATTGCTTCCGGAACACGTCCCGGGCGCCGATGTCTTCACCGACGGACCCAACGGCTTTCACATTCTTGAGGACTCCGGCGCCCTGACCCGGGTCTGGGGTCGGGACCACGTCAGGATGGACCTCCCCGTCAGTCTGGAGGTTCCGATCGGCGCCTTCTTCCAGGGCAATCGTCATCTGGCTCCGTGGCTGTTCGAGAGAATCACGGCGCTGGTCGGTCCCGAGCCCACGCCCACCTGGGATCTTCATGCCGGTGTCGGCTTTCTGGCGGCAGCCGCATGGCATGCATCTCCAAGGCAGCTGGTCATGGCGGAGACCTCCCGGGCCTCGGGGCGAGCAGCCCAGCGAAACCTCCCCGATGCCTCGGTAGTTTTCGGCCTGTCAGCGGAAGACCTCCTTAAAAAGTCAGGACGACTTCCCACAGACGCTCTGGCCATCGCCGATCCGCCGAGGGCCGGGATGAGCACCGACCTCAGGCGAAGGTTGGCGGGGTGGCATCCGGAACGAATACTGATGCTGGCCTGTGATCCCGCCACCTGGGCCCGCGACACCGCCGATCTCTTGAGCAAGGGCTACCAACTGGTTCATCTCGAACTGATCGACCTCTTCCCCTCGACCCATCACGTCGAGGTCCTCTCGGTCTTGGAAACGAGCGGGTAGGACCTTGCCGGATACCGGTCGCCGCCAGACACTCCTGGAGGCCCTCTGGTCCTTCTTCGTCGGAGTCGTCGGTGCGACAGCCCTGGTGATCCTGACGGGCACATCGGCCCCGGCGCCACTGCTCCTCGCCCTCGGTGTCGGAGGACTTCTCGCCCTTGCTGCAGGCTTGATTCTCACTCGGCCGTGGAGGGTTCTCCTCCTGTTGATCGCCGGAATGCTCCTGGGCGGACGGCAGGGTCTGGTCGAGAGCCGGCATCTCGACGCCCTTGAATCGATCTCCAAGCGACCCTCCCCTGCGGCTCTCCGAGTCTCCATGACGATCCTCGAGGGCTGGTCGGATTCTCGTTGGGGCCGTACGACAACAACCCGGGTTGACGACGCCTCCCTCGCCGACGCCAAGGTCGTCCTGCCGAGGAGGTGCCGCCTCGAAGTCAGGGGGGCAATCACCGACCTGCCTCCGCCCGGAACCAGGGTCCGAGCTCTCGTCGCCCTCAAGGGTTCCGCAGAAAGACCACTGCTGGTCGCCGCCTCCCGGAGCCTTCTCAAGAGCCTCAGCCCGGCACGGGGCGCCCCGGCACTCAGGGACTTCCTCGCCCACTCGGTGATCACAGCTGCGGGAACCAACCCGGACCGTATCCGGGCCGCAGAGTTGGCGGCTGCCCTGGCGCTGGGTCGTCGGGACCTGATTCCCGCTCATCGCCGTCAGGGATGGCGTTCATCCGGCCTCGCCCATGCCCTGGCGGTCAGCGGACTCCATGTCGGCATCATCTCCGCCACACTCTGGCTCCTGGGGGTCGTGATCGGGCTGAGGCCAACAACCATTCGATGGATCCTTCTCTCGATTGTTCCGATCTACACCATACTCGCCGGCTCGGCTCCTTCCGCCGTTCGCGCCTGCCTGATGGTCTGCCTCTACCTGGCCGCACGCCTCCTCGGCAGGGCCGCAATGCCCCTGGGAACCATCCTGACCGCCGCCTCGGTGATGCTCCTGATCAGTCCCGGTCTGATCCTCAATGCGGGCTTCCAGCTGACGGTGACCGTGACGGCCGCCCTGATCCGGTGGGCGCCGTCGCTCGTCCTGTGGCTTCGGGGTCCCCGGTGGTTTCGCGGCATTCTCGCCGTACCCATCGTGGCGCAACTCGGTGCAGCCCCCATCGTCGCCTTCCACTTCCGGACGGCAACACCCCTGGCCGCCGTCGTCAACCTGGCGGTTCCTTTGCTCCTGACACCGACAATTCCGCTGGCCGTCCTCGCAGTCATTCTGTCACCCCTCCACATTACCGGGGTTGGCCTGGTCCTCGACATCATCCGATTTCTGACCGATGCCCTGTGGTTCATCGGCGGCCTTGGGAGGCATTGGACCGTCATTGTTCTATCCATTCCCGGGATCGTCCTGCTCGTCCTGGCCGTTTCCGGGCTCGCGGCTCTCCGCTACGACCGTCCAGGCCGGATCGGCGCCACCCTGTGGATCACCCTGATGGTCCTTTCACCCCTTGCCTGGGGCATGACCACACATCTGGGCCGGAACAACGATCAGGTCGAACTGCTTCCGGTCGGTGACGGCCTGGCCCTGACCCTCAGATCTGGAGGCCGGAGTCTCCTGTTTGATGGAGGTCGATTTCGATCGGAAGCCGCCGAGATGCTCGCCGACACCGGGACCCGGCGCCTGACGACGGCGATCGTCTCCCATGGCGACGAAGATCACTCGGGAGGAATCGTCAGGATCCTCCAGTCCTTCTCCGTCGACCGCCTGATCCTGCCTGCGTGGCTGTTTGCGGATGCCGAGATCGTCCCGATTCTCCGGGCTGCACGCCACTCGGGCACCACCATCTCCACAGTCGCCCGGGGATCGGTCCTCCGGTCCGGATCATCCCGATTGGATATCCTGTGGCCTCCCACCAAGGTCCCTCACCTCTCCAATAACGACCGCTCGCTGGTGATCAGGGCCCGGGTCCCATCCAGGGTCATTCTCCTGACCGCTGATATTGGATCCGGAGTCGAAAGGACACTGGCCCAAATGTCGAATCTCCACGCCGACATTCTTCTGACGCCCCATCACGGCAGCGCATCATCGACATCAACTCCCTTCATTGAGGCCGTCTCACCTTCGCTGGTCTTGATACCCGCCGGTCCCCGGAACCGTCATCACCATCCGAGTCCGGTGGTCCTTGAAAGATTGGAGGCTCACGCCATTCCTTTCATCTACCCTGCACGAGACGGCCGATGCGGCGCCCGAGCATCCGGTGATGGTCAGTGGCAGACGTATACAATGGCGCGATGATTTCGGTACTCGTCATCATGGGACCGACCGCATCGGGCAAGAGCCGCCTCGCGGTTGATGTTGCCCAGCGGCTCAACGGGGAAATCGTATCGGCCGACGCGTTCGCCATCTATCGCGGCATGGATATCGGCACCGACAAACCGTCGGCCGAGGTTCGCCGAAGAGTCCCCCATCATCTGTTGGACATCCTCGATCCCACGGAACCGTTCTCTGCCGGAGATTTTGTCGATGCCGCGGATGCGGCCATCGAAGACATTCTCGGCCGCGGGCGACTCCCGGTGATCGTCGGCGGCACCCATTTCTACATCCGCTCGCTGCTCCTGGGACTCTTCCCGGCACCACCCCAGGACCCCAAAATCAGGGCCCTCCTGGAACGGGAGTGGGACGAGGATCCACAGGCCACCTTCCGGAGGCTGGAGGCTTTCGATCCCGATGCGGCAAATTTGATCGGCCCCTCGGATCGCCAGCGAATTCTCCGGGCACTGGAGGTTCAAGACGTCTCCGGAGAACCGATTTCCGCCCACTGGAACCGCCACCAGGAGGGGCCTCGCTACAACGCTCTTCTGACCGCGCCGCAACGCCAAAGGCCTGATCTCTATGCTAAGATCGACAGCAGAGTCGATGAGATGTTTGCCGGGGGGCTGGTCGATGAGGTGTCGAGGATTCTTGAATCCGGAATACCAGCGGGTGCCCATTCATTGAAGGCAATCGGCTATCGAGAGGTCGTCGCAATGCTATCGGGATTAATCCAATATACGGAAGCTGTTGAGAGGACCAAGAGGTCCAGCAGAAAACTTGCCAAGAGGCAGTTGACATGGCTTCGACGAGAAAGAGAAGGGCAGATACATTGGGTTCCTCCGGCTGGTGAGGGCGGCGCCGATACGGTGTACAACCTCTGGGCTGAGTTCCTCGGTTCAACTGTTGAAAACGGAACATCAACATTGAAAGATCAACAACCCATCGTCAACCTCGAGGGGGATACATGACCAAGCCCGCCGGCAGCGCAATCAACATCCAGGACCCGTTTTTTTATCAACTGCGCAAAGAGGAACGAATGATCCACGTCTATCTGACCAGCGGCAAGCGTCTGACCGGTATTCTCCGGCGCTTTGACCGGTTTGCTATCGTTCTCGAACACCAGGGACAGGACCAGATGGTCTTCAAGCATGCCATTGCCAGCATCTCGGCCATTCCTGCCTCCGAGGTCAGGAGCTGAATGCCTGTGGATCACGGCAAAGACTTTCGCAATCGGAGATTCTCGGAAGCGGTTACCGTCCTTGGTTTGATTCTTGTGATATCAACAGCGTGTCAGACAACCGGACCGCCTCCTCCCTCAACGTCCGGTCAAAGACTGACCATCGATATTCCCTTTCCGCTGGAAGGACCGGGCCAAACAAGCCTCGACATCACCGAACAGAACGCGATCTCCCAAGCCTGGGGAGACCTCCTCTCCGGGAGAACCACTGAAGCCCTGGCGACCATCGCCCGATTCTCCAGTCCTCAGACCGAACTCCTCAAGCTCCAGATCGCCCTGGCCGAAGCGCCGTCGCCCGACCTCCA
>CAYSHZ010000211.1:0-6699 GCA_964430905.1 uncultured Thermoanaerobaculia bacterium
CGAGCGCCTCGGCTCATGCCTCTGTGCTCCTCTGTGTTCTCTGAGTCTCTGTGGTTAATTTTGCAAGAGGCTAAGCTGACAGCTTCTACCCATACCTCGCGCAGGGATTGCCTCCGTCGGACCCGAGGGACTCGAACTCGTCGAGAACCTCGTCGATACCGAACTGGATGGCCATCGATATCCTTTCGTTCAGTGCCTTCTCGAGCCCATGGGAGGGGTTCTCCTTCATCAGTTCCTCGATGCAGATCAATCCCAGGTTGGACACAGCTGCCGACACCTCCTCGACGGAAAAACCCTGCCGGAAGCGTTCCCTGGCAATTTTTCGACAATGCCCTCCGACGGGTTCCATCTCCCGGGTTCGCATGGTTTGGCGGAGGTTCTTGATCATCTGGGACACCATGGCCGCGATGGCTTCGCGGTCGAACTTCCGGTAGGTTCCAAACTGGGCATCGGTGCTTTCCGCAAGGAGGGCCGCAACCTGTTTGGTGCAGATCTCTTCCTGGTGTTTCTCCAGGAGCCACTGAATCTTGAGGCCATAGCCTGGCTCTTCCTTGCGCATGGCCGCATGGTTGACCTCGTTCCACCTTACCGGTTGTGTTCTCAGATTCTCGACCAGGAACGGCATTCGCCTGATGAGGGCGAATCGCGGTCTGGTATCCCATTGAAGCCGTTGCCGGGTCTTCGACGCATCCACCGTCAGTTGCTTCTCGAGGTAGCGGGCCATCCACGGCCGCTCGAACGGCCTGCGCCCAATGGCCTGTCCTGCGGCATCCTGGACATGGAGCCATGCCGCAGTCACGGTCTTGGGAACATGGACCGGCCGGCGCCGATATCCGTAAAAGGCCAGCGAGGCCGCGTTAAAGATCTCCATCAGCGGTACGGCCCCGTCGGGGCTGGCGATGAACACCTCCCCGGATCGTGGCAGATCGAGGTTCCGGAGAATGTGGCTGAGGAAGGATACGGCGCATCGAATGTGCATGTAGGGAATGGCAAAGGAGCCCTTGCCTCCGATCATCCGGGAGTTCCACCCCTTGGAGAGCCAATTTCCGAGGAAATTGAAGAGCGGCGGGTATTCACACCAGTCGGAGTAGAGGGCGGCGAAGCGGGCGATGCAGGTGGGCATGTTACGAGAAGAGGCATTGACAAGGATTTCACCGGCCCTTTTCGACCGTGCGTAGGGGTTGTCGGCATCGGGTGGCGTTGTCTCGTTGATCGTTTGACCGGTTTTCGGAAAGGGGCAGGCTGCAACCGAGCTGGCAAAGACGAATCGTCTCAGGTCCAGGGTTCGAGCCAGTTTCAGTGTGTTTCTCAAGCCGGCGACATTGGTCCGGGCATACTCGGGGCTGTTCTGGCCGGTGAAGTCGTAGTGGGCGGCCAGGTGGATCAGGGCGTCAACCGGTCCGTCCTGCCTGATCCTGCTGAAGGTTGCGGTCAGGGGTTCGACGTCGGCGATGTCAACCTGGTTCCATCGGATATTGGGGTGATACGGGGCGCCGCATTGGGTCTGGGACCGCCGGGCGAGGGCCTCGATAGAGAAGCACTCCTTGATCTCATCGAGCAGATGACGCCCGACGAAACCGGACGCGCCGGTCACGATGATTCTGGGCCTGGCCACTGAATACCCCAGTCCAGTATAGCCCCGATGCGGCAGGATCATGCCAGAGGCGATGAGAGGTTTGAGATAGAATCGCCGCATGTCTGAATCAATGGACCGTCTTGTTGGCATCATGGACCGGTTGCGGGATCCCGGCGGCTGTCCCTGGGATCGCAAGCAGAGTCTCGAAACCCTGTCGGGCTACCTGCTTGAAGAGGCTCACGAAGTCACGGAAGCCGTCCGCTCCGGTGACGGTGGTGCTTTGTGCGAAGAACTCGGGGATCTACTGCTGCAGATTGTGTTCATGGCGAAGATCGGCCGGGAAAAGGGCTGGTTCTCCATCGATGATGTCGCCGACGGCATCTCGGAGAAGATGGTTCGACGGCACCCCCATGTCTTTGGTGACACTGATGTCGCGGATGCCGACGAGGTTGTAAGAAACTGGGAAGAGATCAAGCGCGACGAACGGAAGGCGAGTCTCAAGACATCGGTCCTCGATGGCGTTCCGCCGTCGCTTCCCGCGTTGCTCAAAGCCTATCGCATGACCCAGAAGGCGGCTGCGGTCGGGTTCGACTGGGAGCGCCCGGAAGACGTCATCGACAAACTCCACGAAGAGGTCGGTGAACTGGAAGCCGAGGTGCGGGTTGGTGACGAGGCTTCCCTCCAGAGGATCCGGTCCGAGATGGGGGATGTGCTTTTCGTGATGGCCAATCTTGCACGCCACCTCGGAGTGGAACCGGAGACCGCCCTGCAGGAGACCAATTCACGATTCACCAGGAGATTCAAGGGTGTCGAGGTGCTGGCCGAGGCACAGGGAAGGCCACTGAGCGAGATGAGCCTCAAGGAACTGGATTCGCTCTGGAACGAGGTCAAGGCGGCTGAAACGTCGGACCAGGCGGACAGTGGCCCTTGAGTTTATGTGGAGGTCGATGGTTTCAAACGCAGTGCCATCCAGCCGATCGCGCCAAATAGGGCGACGAAGACCAAGGCCCACAGGTGGCATGCCAAACCGGTGGCCGCAGCGATCTCGAGTTTGATACCCATTGCCGAGAAGGCGGCGGTCCATCCGGCTTCAAGGGTTCCGAGATTGCCGATCAGGTTGAAAGGCAGCAGGTTGGACATGGAGGCGATCGCCGAACCTGTGACGACCTCCCACACCGGCCAGCGGTAGCCCATCGCCACCAGGAGACACCACGCGAGCGTCCACTGGAAGGCCCAGGATCCCATGCTGGCTGCTGCCGCTGCAGCAAGTCGGAGTGGGCGGCGTCGTGCCTCGTCCAAGCCGGTCCGAATACGGTGGAGGCGATCGGCCCAGACGCGTCGGCCTGTGGGCCAGCTCTCTTCGCGGTCCAGGGCCCATCGATCGGCCGCCGTGACGATCACAGGGAGCAGGAGGAGGGGGAGGAGCAGGATCAGGGCGGCGCCCAGGGCGAGAGGTTGATCCAACCCCCAGAGGAAAAGGACGGCAAGGCCGGCCCATGCTCCAAGGGCCGCGGTATCCAGAACCCGGGCCGTCAGGAGCGTCGCGACGCCCGAGGCGCCATCCAGGGCGATCTCCCTCTTGAGAAGCCAGGGGAGGGCCAATTCTCCGAGCCTGGCGGGAACGAAGACCGCCGCGCCCTGTGCCGCGGCCGTAATGGGGATCGCCTTGAAAGGGTTCAGTGATCCCGGTGCCAGGAGGAGGGAGAGCCTGAGACTTCTGAAGGCCAGGGATGCTCCGGAAGCCCCTAGGGCACAGAGCATCATGCGGGGATCGACGCTGATCAGCAGATTGCCAACCCGGCCCGGGCGCGCGAGAAACAGGGTGGCTGCGACCAGGGCGACTGCGATCACCGCGCCGGCCAATCGGCGAAGGCGGTCGGCTCTCGTTCCGCTCACGGACTGTTGTTGGAGAGACGACGGTCCCGGGTGCGTTCGACCGTTTCCTCAAGCAGGCGGCGGTTGACTGCGATCAGATCGGCGACGATCCCGACAACCCAGATCTGGACGCCGACGACGACCAGGATCACCGCCAGCAGCAGTGACTGGACATGACCTGCCGGGTTGTCTCCCACCAGGTAGAACCACAGAAAGCGCAGGAGCAGGACGGCGCCGATGGCGACCGGAAGGGCGCCGATTCTCAGGAAGATCCTCAAGGGGTTGTAGAGAACGACGATCCGGGCTAACGCCTCCAATGAGCGCAGGATGTAGCCCAGGTTTGATTTGAAGAGCCTCGAAGGTCGACTTTCTTCGGAGGCTGATCGGATGGGTACCGAGATCACCCGAAGTCCGGCTTCCCCCGCCTGGAGTATGGTCTCCAGCGTGTAGGTGAAACGCGTGAAGACGTGGAGCTTGAGGGCCGCTTCCCGGCTGATGGCTCGAAAGCCCGACGTTGCATCACGAACCTCGGTCCTGGAGAGCTTCCTGACAAACCATGACCCCAGGCGCTGAAGGAGTTTCTTGGTCGTCGAAAAGCGATCGAGCCGGTCAACCTGACGATCCCCGATGACCATCTGGGCTTCCCCCAAGAGGATGGGTGCGACGAGCGTTGCGATATCCCGGGGGTCGTACTGACCGTCCGCATCGGTGTTGACGATGATGTCGGCACCGTCGTCGAGTGCAGCCTGAAGGCCGGTTGCAAAGGCGACGGCGAGGCCTCGGTGGACGGGCAGCCGAACGACTCTCGCGCCGTGCTCCCGGGCCACTTCGGCCGTCCGGTCCTCGGACCCATCGTCAATCACCTGGACCGAGATCACCTCAAGGCCCTCAATGGAGGAGGGGAGGCTATCCAGGGTCTGCCCCAGACACGCCTCTTCGTTCCAGGCCGGGATCTGGATGGCGAGTTTCATCTGGCAGAAGGTAGCATAGAAGCTGTCAGCTCTCAGCTCAGGCGCATGCAACGTTCAGGGATATTCGGGCGGGGATAAACCCCGCCCCTACGAACACAATTCGGGCGGGGAAAGCCTGCCCTTGCGCTTTTCTTTGTAGGGGAGGGGTTTATCCCCTCCCGTTCTCCGTGTCGGAGGAAACCTCCGGTTTGGGGGAGGCGGGTACAATGCCGGGATGGCGAGTGTGGGAGAGAGTGACGTTGGGTATGAGACTCCGAACCGGGGTGGTTGCCTACGGGCATTGATCGCCGCGCCTGCTCTTGCGGTCTTGGCGCCGGCTGCGGCGCTCTACAGGTCATGGGCGAAGATGCGACGCGGATCGGCCGTTCTCGTTTCGGTTCGGTCGGATTCCTTTGAACGTCCAGGGGCGGCATGGGCCCGGGTCTCGACCACCGTTGACGTCCCACACTCGGCTGACGGATGCCGCCTGATCACCGAGTGTGTCGTTCTTGTTGCGGAGACGTTGCGGGCCAATGGCCAAGTCTTTCACCTGGTCTATCGGGAGCCGGGTCGAGAGGAGACCATTGCCCTCCCCGTGGGGGTGGCCGTACAGGATCTGGCGGAGCGGTTGATCATCTCCTGTCGCCGGGCGATTCTGGACGGGAAGACGATTGTGTGGCCGGTTCTACGTCGCGGTCACCACATCGGTCAGTGCCTGGACCCGGTGAACTACGATCCCGAGGCGCCCGGAGAACCCGATGCCTTGCTGCGAAGTGCCCCGATGACCTGGGCCCTGGTTCTCAACCGGCGCCGAAAGACGGCCTCGACACTCTTCTCGATGGACTTCGTTGTGCCGGAAGATGATGCCGAAAGGGTCGAGTCCATTGTCAGTAGACTCCGTGTGGACCTATAGATCCACGACTTCCAGGTGCTCGGGATCCTTCCCCAGGATTGTCCGTGTGATTCGCCGAAAGCGATCGGAAGCGTCGGTCAGATGGATGATGACGCGGCCGGTACTCCCCGTGCGCGGTGCGGGGCCTCGAAAACGCTGAATCACGGCATCGGTCACTGCCGCCGCCGAGTCGATCAGGGTCACACCGGGTCCGGCGACGCGGCCGATGGACGGCTTGAGGAGGGGATAGTGGGTGCAGCCGAGAATGATCGCTTCAAGGCCCGCGTCCAACAGGGGCCGGAGATAGACCTCGGCAACCTGATCGGTGATCGGATGATCGCCCCATCCCTCTTCGGCCAGGGGGACGAACAGGGGGCAGGGTGCGGCCGAAACTGAGACCTCGGGAGCAAGCCGGTGGAGGGCCTTCTGGTAGGCACTTGATCGAATCGTACCCTCGGTCCCGATGATGGCTACCTTGCGAGCCCCGGAGGCCAATGCCGCACGAACGCCGGGTTCGACCACTCCGACGACGGGGACCGGTGAGATCTCTGCCAGGGCCGGAAGGGCATGGGCGGATGCGGTGTTGCACGCAACCACCAACAGTCTGATGTCGTGTCTGAAGAGGTGTTGTGCCGCCCTGAGCGCATAGCGTCGAATGGTCGTTTCCGACTTCGATCCATAGGGGAGACGTGCGGTGTCTCCAAGGTAGAGGTAGTCCTGGTTGGGCAGCCTTTTCCTCAGCGCCTGGAGTACGGTCAATCCCCCTACGCCGGAGTCGAAGATGCCGATGGCGCCGCAGAGGATCTGCAGATCCGTCATCGCCCGGCGATGAATCGCTTGTTGAGGACCAAAGGTCTGGAGAGATCCAAATGACCGGTCAGCGTTGACCGTTCCACCCCGTCGAACAGTATTTGTACGGCTGAAACCTGCGTATTCAAGAGGATGGAGTTGACGATACCGTAGACCATCATCAGTTCGGTTGCCGAGCCCTCAAGGGGTTCCGGTGGACTGCTGAGGTCAAGGTAGACGTTTCCGTCCGGCGTGACAAAGAGGGTACGGATTTCAGCGGGGTAGGGGAGAATCGGATTGAGCTTGGTCCGGGGCCCGGCCGCGAGTTCCCCGTACACTACATGAATCCGTGCAGCCGTCTCATTCGGCAGAGGGACCGTTCGAATCTCCGGGTGAAGCAGCCCGTCTCCACCGGCGAAAAACAGTGTAATTCGTTCTTCGGGAGCGGGTGTGGGCGTTGGGGGCAGTTCCGCTGTGACGGTTTCTTCTACCGGTGCCACCTGGGTGGACCCGGCAACAAGAAGCCAAGCCAGCAGGGCTCCGAGAGCCAGGCCGGCCAGGAGGATAACGATCAGGCGGGTGTTCATTGGATGGCCAGGAAGTCTCCGACACCCAGG
>CAYSHZ010000212.1:0-3843 GCA_964430905.1 uncultured Thermoanaerobaculia bacterium
CGCTTCCGGCACCTGGACCTCGGGTTCGGGTTCTGGCTCAGGCTCAGGCTCCGGTTCGGGTTCGGGTTCGGGTTCGGGTTCGGGTTCTGGTTCTGGTTCTGGTTCAGGCTCAGGCTCAGGCTCAGGCTCGGGAACCGGTTCCACAAGGGGTTTGGCTTCCAATATCATCGGGTCGGCAACCATCGGAGACGGCGCTTCCTGACGAGCGTGCAGGGTATCAATCATCCAGCAGGCGACAGCCACCATGACCTGCGCGGTTTCTGGATTCCAGGGACCACCGTCAGCATCATCAAGGTAGAGGCAGCCCATCAACTGACCCCGAAGGCATACCGGAACCAACAGGGCATGGGCCGGCAGTCCCTCACTCTCGAGCCATCCCCTGAAGACCTCGTCATCATCCATCTGGAACTGAACCGGACGGGACTCCGAAACGAGAGCGTGGAGGGCAGGAGATGCCGGTACGGTGGTCTGCCACTGCCGGAGAGACTCACCGTCGGAAAAGCCTATCCCACTCCATGCTGTGACCTCGCCACCCCGAATGACCATCACAACAGCCCGGGCAATGACATCACACAACGCCGGCAGCAGGCTCTTCAGCAGCTCGGACTGAGATCGGGTCTGGTCAAGGTTCTTCAGCAACTCAAGCGATGGACCGCCAGAGGACACCCCTTCGTCACTTGTGGCCGACCCCCCTTCAAGACGCTGCTGCACCTGGCGTAATTCCTGCGCAATTGCCGACTTCTCCGCCTTGAGCGAGTCAACCTGGTCGTGCAGATCCGTCAGGGCCTCCTTGAGGGCCGTCACAGGGAAGAACTCTTCCTCTTCATGGGCCATCGTTTCCTTGATGGAGACGGCTGCCTCATCAACCAGTTGACTCAGGCGCTCGGCAATTGTTTCCGTTCGCCGTTCAATTGCACTCTTGCCCTGATCCTGTGCCTGCTTCAGGTGCTCGAGGATGGTATTCAATGAATCCATGACGCCTCCGTTCGGTCCATTTCTTAGCACTTCATTATTGCTGGAGTTTGAAGCTCCCGTCAAGATGAAAGCACACATCCCTCCCTCAATACATCCAACGTTGCCACAGAGCGGCATTTCTGTTAGGTTCGGGCGAAAGGGGGAAGGCATGAAAAGCATACGTTTCCTATCGGTTTTCATGGTGTTCGCACTGCTGGGTGGATTGACCCTCGGGTGCAAGAGCGGACCGTCAGAGGAAGAGGCCGCCCTGGCTCAACTTCAGGAGCAGTTGGGGGCCATCAATCAAACCTATCAAGAGTTGCAGTCACTTCGGTCGGAAATAGCCTCGACCACGGCAATATCGGCCGAGATCGAAGCCATCGCCGAGAAGAAGAGAACTGACGAGCAGAAGGCCCAACTGGAAGAACTCGGACTCAAGCTTCCTGAGCTGGAAACCCAATCCGAGGGAGTGTACGACACCCTCCAGGCACAGCTTGCCGATTTCCTGACAATCGGACTCAACGACTTTCCGAAGTCCGCCGAAACCGCAGAAGCCTTGAAGATCTACGCCGACGAGGCAATGATCATTGCTGACGACACCGTTGCCAAGTCCGGCGACTACAAGAAAGCAATCGACCAACTGGCCAGCGCAGAGGGTTACTATTCCGCAATTGAGCTACCAATCTACCCCGCCCTGGCGGAGAAGATCGCAACGCTTGAAGATTGGCGCTTTGTCACCAAGGAGCGGTTTGACACCGTTGCCAAGGGCATGACGATGGACGAGGTCAAGGCGGCAATCGGCGTCCCCTACTTCCACAACATCCAGAAAGATGAAAAGCGTGGAGTCGAGACCTGGCTTTTCAAGAAGAGAGAGGGCGGTGCCGCTGCGGTCTATTTCAAGACCAAGACCGACAAGGTCTACTCGACAAAATGGGATGCCATCAAGACCAAGGTCGTCACCGACTGAATTCTTGACTCAGCGAATATTTCAACCCAAGACGGGGCGCCAATCGGCGCCCCGTTTTCTGATGTTCGCTGCGCCCTGCTGGTTCAACTGACCCCTGCTGTCCTCCAACCTCTCCCCATCTTGACGGTCACGGAGCCTATGGTTTATGATGGCTTTCTTGCGAGGTGCGCCTTGAGCGCTCGAATTCCGCAACGGAGGGGGTGATTTGATGCCAACAGGTGTTGTAGTACGCGACAACGAGTCCTTTGAACAAGCTCTGCGCCGATTCAAGCGCAAATGCGAGAAGGCCGGCATTCTCTCCGAAGTCAAGCGACGGCGGTTTTACGAGAAACCCTCGGAACTGCGAAAACGTGCGCTGATCCAAGCCCGTAAGAAGATGCTTCGCAAAATGGCCAAGCAGCGGCGAGCAGGTATGCTCTAGAAATGTCTTCATCAGCCACAGAGCTGGATTTTGACACAGTCTTGAAACTGGTAGCGGCTCACGCCCGAACGCGCGTGGGCCGCTTTTTTGTCGTCAACTCCCCGACCCTCCCCGATCGACGTCACGCGCTTGAGCATGCAGCACTGACCCGGGAATTGGGCACCCTGATCGACGACGGAGAGCAGTTGCCCCTTGCCGGCATCGACGAGGCCGTCCAATGGCTCGAACCCGAGGCGGCGATGCCGATCGACCCCGCCGATCTACTGGTCCTCCTCGGCTTGGCCCGGAAGACGGCTTCGATTCGGCGCAAACTGGCGGCCGCCCCGGATGAGCTGACCCGTCTCAAGGACATCGGGGCTGGTCTACCTGACACCGAGGAGCTGGTTTCCTGGGCGGCGCCCCGCCTGGGTCGCGACGGACAGGTTCCCGATGATGCCTCCCCGGCATTGGCACGTGCACGCCGAGCCATCAGCCGTGTTCGGCAGAACCTTGTCGCCGAACTGGAGACCATTCGCCGTCGCCATCCCGGGGTCGTGACCGATGCGCCACCGACCCTCAGGAGAGACCGCTACTGCCTCCCGGTCAAGGCCTCGGTCAGGACACAGCTCCCCGGACTGGTTCTGGACAGTTCCGGTTCCGGAGTGACCTCCTTCGTCGAACCTTTCGGCGTTGTCGAGCACAACAACGATCTCGCAAATGCAACAGCCGAGGAACGGCGGGAGGTCCAGAGGATCCTCTTCGAGGTCGCGGCGGCATTCGGCGCCATCAAGGACGACCTTGCCCAGGCCGTCCAGACCCTTGGCCTGATCGATGCCGTTCAGGCCCGGGTGCTCTTCGGCCGAATGATCGAAGGCATTCTTCTGGAGCCTGGCGAGGGTCCCGCATTGGTCCTCAACCAGGCCCGGCATCCCCTCCTGGACCAGCGTCTGCAAGTCCTGAGAAGCCAGGTTCTCGATGAAGATCAACGGGACGAACGACTCCAGACCGTCGTACCCCTGGATTTTGCCTTCCCTGACGATATCGTCACCCTGTTGATTTCGGGCCCCAACGCCGGGGGCAAGACCATCGTCTTGAAGACCGTGGGCCTGATGGTCCTGATGTGTTATCACGGCATTCCGATCCCCGTTGCCCCAGGTTCGACCGTACCCTGGTACGACCACGTCTGGTGCCGAATCGGCGACGACCAGGACGTCTCCGCCGACCTCTCGACCTTTTCCGGAGCCATGGCGACGACGGCCCAGTTGCTGAGAGATGCCGGTCCGGCGTCTCTGGTCATCTACGACGAACTGGGAAGCGGAACCGACCCCCTTGAGGGCGCTGCCCTGGGCTGTGCAATTCTGGAAGAACTGACCGGGCGGGGCTGCCGAACTGTGGCAACGACGCATCTGGCATCAATTGCTCTCGCAGCTGCTGCGGCCGAGCAGATGGACAACGCCGCGATGGAATTCGACGAGGATCGCGGTCAGCCGACCTACACCATTCGGATGGGCCGACCGGGGCG
>CAYSHZ010000212.1:3943-6676 GCA_964430905.1 uncultured Thermoanaerobaculia bacterium
CTGGTGGAAGAGGAACGAAGTCGCCTTCGGTCCAAGGCCAAGTCAAAACTCGACAAGGCCCTCACTCGACTGGACCGGGCGACCGAGGAGCACCAGCACATCGGAAGGAAGACCCGGCAGAAGATCCGGGACGAGGCTCTGGACATCGGCTCACCACGTGCCGAGAACGAACCAATCCAACTCGAAAACCTCATCCCGGGCGCGACCGTTCGGCTCCGATCCCTGGGCGCGCGGGGAGTCTTGCAAAGCCTCCGGAGTGGCCAGGCATGCGTCATCGTCGACGGCAAGCGCCTCTGGGTTTCTTCGGATGACATCACCCTTGATGAAGAACCCTCGGCCCGGAAACTCCAACCCAAGGTCCACATTGAAACGGAGAATCGCGAAGCCTCGGAATTGATGCTCCTGGGCCTCGATGCCGAAGAGGCACGGGAACGCGTGGAACGCTACCTCGACCGAGCACATGCAGGCGGACTTGCAACCGTGCGAATCGTGCATGGTCATGGCACCGGAACCCTGAAACGAGTGGTTACCGAAATCCTCAAGACCCATCCCGCCGTCGTCGGATTCGAACACCCTCCGCGAAGCAGGGGGGGAACCGGCGCAACGGAAGTGATACTCGAAAGCTAAGAGGTTCCCGGCCGGAGACGACACTTTTCACAGTTTTCGATGTGCCAGGCACCTTTTCGGAATGTGACCATGGACACAGATCGAATTGACGTTTCATTGACAACCTCCTATGCGGGACCTACCTTGCTCATGAAGGCATCAGTCTAAGGGGGAAATACTTATGAAGCGCACGGCTCTCGTTCTGTCTGGACTCTGCATTCTTCTGGCTTACTCCGCCGTCTGGGCGGCACAGCCTTCAGGATTGGATAAACTCAGATCACCGCAGGCAACAGAAACCTCCGCTGCGGCACAAGGGGTGTCGGAAGACTATGGCGTTGTCGAAATTGACTGCGACCCCAGTCCCTGTGCAGTGTCTGCTCTTTCCCTCAGCGATTGGACGGTGACCGAATCATATAACAGAAGGCTCGAACTCCCTCTTGGAACATACGACATCATCATCGCCTGGTCAGAGGCCGGATTCGACCCCAGCCGGCGCTGGCACGTCATCCGTGAAGGGTTGGCCGTAGAATCCGGCCTGCAACGAATTGAAGTCAGCCGGGACGAGGCAAAAAATCGGATCAGCTTCGTCCCCTACGACGAAAATGGAATGTCCCTGGCCTCCGGTCCAAATCTCCACGAGACGTTCAATCACATATTGGCTCGTGAGGGCACTTCGTCCAATCTCCTTTGGTCGAAATATGGAACAACCATTCCCGGACAACGAGAGATCTTCTTCTCGGACCTGAGCCCAGCATACACATTGAGCACGGTGGGCTATATCGAAAGTTCAGATGATCCGTACAACCAGCCGAGTTACCTCTACCTTGGAGGTCCTCCGCATGGCATCTCGGGCGATTTTCAGCTCGGGGGGCCGGATACCGAGTTTCACCGGGTGGTGCTGGTTCAACGGCCTGAACCAGATGCCTACGAGTGGGAGTTGTTGGTACGTCTGGCCGTCCGACCTCAAGCCTGGTTGTCAGAGTTCTCCTGGATACTTTCCAGTTTGGGCGGTGGATGTCGAGGCCCGGTATTGCCCATGGTCCCGCCTTATGAGCAGGTCATCTTCATGCAGGAGGCGCCAAACTCCATGTACGGGGTCGGATATCTGTGGATGGCTCCACGGGAACCGGAAGGCGTCGAGTGCGACCATACGAACCTTTGCCCAGGAACCGAATGTCCCAGCACCTACCAAACCCCATACATGATATACAACGACGGCATTCGAGGGTACTTGCCGGGCCCCGATTCGACGCCGGTATTTGTTGAACACAACTCTGAGATTCAAATGGGTATTGGTCCAGGTTTCTGGCTCGGCAAGCTCAGTACCGAGCCGTCCCTGATTGATATTGGATCCTCAGTTGGCTACTTCCTTCTGCCTTTTGTCGGACAGACCGGAGGTATCCCCGGCTCGGAGATTCACCACCGTTACTCTCTTTTTGATGGCTTCGGCAATCCCTTGTTTGTCGACCGCCAGCTCCCGTCAGGGCTGATACAGTCGCACAAGATCATTCACATTGATCCAGGCGCCTACCGCATGGAAACGGCAATGGACCATGAAGAGTGGGGATCACCGAGGGCGACACTGTGGTTCGACACGAGGGCTCAAGATTCGAACCCCCCATATTTGACCAGATTCAGGCTCGGTGATCCGGAACGACGGGTAGAAACCCTGTTCTATCCAGGAGGAGAGTTAACCTTCCGGGCGGGTGACGACGAAGGCGATCTTCAGACAGTGGCCGTGAGTTATCTGTCTCCAGACGGGTACCGGTCGCTTCCTGTGATCCAAGAGGGGCAGGACTACCGTGTCGTTTTCCCGGCCTCAATGGAAATCCTCGACCAATCGACAGATCTGAAATTACGAATCGTCGATGCTGCCGGGAATGCTCTTGAAGCTACAGTTACAGTGCCGGCCAAGAGCATCATGGCAGAAGACAGCCGGGAAAGAGATATTCCTGCTCTGGCAACCGAGTAGGAGGGGCCAAGAGTCTTTTCTTTGCCCCACCAAAGCGGTCTAGCCCGGGGCAACTGCACGGTTGGCAATGTCGCCCGCCCCCAACACGTTCCGCAAAGAACCGCTACCATGGCCTTATGACTGATTTCGACCTTGGATCTGAGGTGATCGCCCGC
>CAYSHZ010000213.1:0-6649 GCA_964430905.1 uncultured Thermoanaerobaculia bacterium
GGAGGGGAACCAGCCCGGCAGCACGCGGAGCGGGCTGGTGGTTCGAGAGAGAAGGTCGGAGAAAGCCCTCTTTTGAAGAACGGCTCTCTCGAACCAGGCAGCAGACGAAGTCTGCAACGGGCGGCCACCAACGGCAGACCTCTCTGTGAAACTCTGTGTTCTCTGTGCCTCTGTGGTTCCCATTTCTGGTGTTTTTGCAAGAGGCTCAGCTATCAGCCGTCGGCTATCAGCTATCGGCTGTCGACAGTTGCGGGTGCGTTGTCAGCCCTTGACGGTCCATCCCTTGGCGCGGAGGATTTCCCGGAGGCGTTCGAGACGATCACCCTGGATCTCCACCCGGTTTTCAACGACGGTCCCGCCGGCGCCACAGGCCTTCTTGAGTTCCTTCGCCAAGTCCTTGAGAAAGGCCTGATTTCTCGGCAGAGAGTCGACAACCGTTACCGTCTTGCCCTTGCGGCCCGCCTTCTCGATGCGGAGTCTGGCCGTGATCCGGTTGGGTACCCCCTCATCGGCTGCCACGGCACAGGAGCAGTTCCTCTCCGGCCACCCGCATCGAGGGCAGACCCTGCCCAGTTCCGTCGAGTAGACCGTCCGGCCCTTCTTCGCCTTCGCCATGGTCTCAGCATAGACCAATCCGGGAAAATCCGGTCTATGATCATCCCATGGCACGTTCGAGACCGACCGGACCCCCTCCCCCGTCCGATCCCGATGCCGGGATCTGGCAGGGTCGTTCAGTGGCCCGGGTTGCCCTGTCTCCGGATGGCATGACCGTCCTGGTCGGCAAGACGGCGGCCGACAATGACATCCTCAGCTTCAAACTGGCCTCGCCCCGCGACTGGTGGTTTCACACAGCCGGCGAGAGCGGCTCCCACGTCGTCGTCCGGAATCCGGACAACCTCGATCGCCTTCCCCGCGAGACCCGTCGATTTGCCGCAGCCCTGGCCGCCGGCTATTCCAAGGCCCGGAAGGGCGGCAAGGTGGCCGTCCACGAGGCCCGAGCCCGGGACGTCTCCAAGCCGAGGGGCATGCCTCCCGGCAAGGTTGTTCTGGGCCGCTATGCAACCCTCAGGGTTGAACCCCTGCGACTGGACGAATAGACATCTTTTCGAAAATGGATGACAGACATTTTCTCAAGAAATCATCGTGCATCCGATTCAGGATGATCACATCTTCGTCAATCCCGAATTGGGGATCACCTTCATGCCTTTTTCGTCATCGACAACAGAAAGGAAATATCGAAACATTAGTAAATTTTCTCCGAGAGAAAAGGGAATTGGAGTTTCTCGACAGGAACTTATCGTCGTGTGGGTTGGGTGACTTTGTTGAATACTTGGACGCATTGAAGGTCTGATTCGATCAGCAGTCCGCGGGACAGATTGAAGCACCCTCCCTCCATCGAAGACCCATCATGCACCGAGTCGCCAACATTTACGACTCACCAGAGTGCGAATAGAAGCGTGACGGAAGACCTGTCCAAATACTCTCTCGTTCTCGACCCAAAGGAGGTGTTCCCCAGCGTAACCCTTGACTTGGTTGGCCTACTCATAGAAGTACTCTTTTCTCAGGTTCGGCCTAGTGGGATTTTGTAAATCCAGAAATCTTTTCCATGGCCCACTCCCAATTGAAACCTGCGAGAAATGCGAGTAACGTCGGGATGGTGTTGACATGCCTACCCTCAGAGGCGGCGTTCGAATTGATTGCCCCTGCATTGATCAACAGAAAAACAACTGAACCCAGGAAGGCCCCGATAACGGGCGCCAGCAGATACTGGGCGACGAACCATACTCGGAATTGTCGAAGAGTGATCTTTCGGCAGACCCACCATACGCCTCTAAAACAGGCGCCGAGGGTGCCCGCTGCGATGAACAGTGTAGGAACCCCCCAGACAACAGTGTTTTGCGCCCCAAAATTGCTGAGCCCTAAAATCGAAACAACGGCAATGAGGGCAAGGAAATATGAAAGGATCGGCAAGTGGTGAACAACCAACAAGCGCCGGAAGCCACGCACGCTCAGAATCTGGTGGGATTGCAACTCCGTCCGCATCACCTTTGAAATGGCTACCACAAGGTTGCCGTCATTCAATTCCCGACGGGCATCTTCAAGACTCTCCACAAGTTCGTCAATCTTCTGGTATTCGGTTTCGTCAAAATCGCCCGCCTCGCTGCGAATCCTAATCTGGTCCTCAATGGACTCGATTCGTTTGAAGCAATTCTTAACTTCCTCCAGCCGGCCCTCTGCAGGACCCGGTGGAGATTCTGACTCGGTGTCGAGTTTGGGAGGAGCGTCGCGGGCCAAGTCTTCCAGGGGCTGAGCCTCGGCCGCAGGGGATGGAGTTGGATCAACCGGATTCTCGGAAGACCCACCGTTCGCCGGCATCGGTGAGGGTGTCTCGCCATTTACCTTTGGCGGCTCTCCTTCGGTGACAACCTCGTCAGGAATTGTGTTGTTTGAATCCTCATTTAACGAAAGGGTATGCGCATCATAGGCTGTTGAGGTCATTATCGGCTCCTTCGAGAATCCTCGCCGCTGCACCGGCACAGTCGCCAAAAGGGTCATCGCACAATTGGAGGATTACATTGCGAACGTGACCTGCGCCGACCCGACCGTCCTGTTCGGCCGCACGAAGAGCTGCCTCCCATATGCCAACCACAACGGTCCTCAGCTCCTCATCGGGAAGGTCGTTGACCCGATCGTGGCGAACATAATTGCCAATCTCGATAAATGCCGATTCGTCGATCTCGATCTCGGCCTGATCCGCCTTCGTTGTACATGAACCCCGAACCTCATCTATAACGTTCTCTCGACCGTGCAACCACCTCTCAGGAACAGCCTCGAAGCGGACTCCGGGGACCCTCTCAAATTTGCCACCTGCCATCCGTAGTATGTCTCCGGTCATCCTTCCGTCGATGCCGGACACTACCGCCGCGACAATCTCACCCTCCACATTCTCCGCTTGAATCACGACAGCCTCAACATAGCCGTCCTCGTCGTCGTCGAAAGTCCGAAATTCCTGATCCCTAACCTGTATGCGCACTAAATCTCCCGAATAAAATCTCCCGTTCCCCATTGCCTTGACCTCTCATTCACTCGCTCTCTTGAGCGCAACTCTTAGGCCGCCGGTAAAATCAATCATGTGTTCAGGCGTACAGCGGCACACGCCCGAGACATTGGTGGAAACAAAACACGGATCATGGCTGAGCAACAGCGGTGACTGCATCTGTGCCATCCTCCGGGATCCTGGCCGCGCCTCGCTGGTCCAGTCTCTTGGAATCTGAGATTCTTCATGTCAGACCGCTTGCTCCTCGCGAGACCTCTCCCGCTTTGCTGGGCGGCAGGCTATCGACCCTCAGCTCCATTGGCGGCTTGGATGCGTCTTCTTGGAGAGGGTGTTGATAGCTGACGATAATGCTCTGGCCCCGTTCGGTTTGATCGGCGAGAAGGGCGAATACAGTCATTATGAAATCCCGTGCCCCAGGCATTTTGATGTCGAGAATCCATTTCATCTTCTTGGCCAGGCCTTCAAAGAAAACCGGCGCCAAGTCAGCATGTGGAGAACGGAAGGCTTTCTCTCGGACCGCTGAGAGGTGGTCAAGGAAAGTGCCTCGTGTGCCCAATAGGTGTTCCAAGGCCCGCGCTTCGATACGGTTCACATTCCACTCGGTGATGGAATGGGAAGTCGCAGAGGGCGTGTCTCCCCGGTTGGCGATGTAACAAGGAACAACCCTGGGAATATCCGCGTACACTTCGCCCACGGCATCGTCCCATCCTTTCAGGACGGATGTCTCAAAATCGCCTGTTTCTGTGTTCTCGAAAAGCTTGGTGAGGGCGCTTGAGGTTACGAATGTTTCAATCCTAAATGAAACCTTGCGGAGAGGTCCAAATTTACCGACAACATCGAGCCGATTGCGGAAACTCCGAAACTCCAAATCGTTGATCAACTTCATTGAAAGCTGTTTGCGGGCCTCGTCGATTCGCTGTACAACCGTTGGCGCGTCATACTCCTGTTGACTAAGAGTCTCCGCAAAACAGTATCGAAGGCCATAGTCCTTGGCATCAACAGCCGATGCGACCAAATGGTCGCCCTTGAGATGGAGGTGTTGTTCGACCGAAAAATCCAACATGGTTCGAACATTGAGAATGGCCTTTCGGTTCTTTCTTTGGTAAGTAGATCCCAGTTTCGTTCTGGACACCCAGATCTCGCCGGTTTCGGTTGGTGTGAGGACCCCGTGCTTCTCCACCAGGTAGGAGCTGACGCTCAGCCGTTCGGTACCGTTGATGACTGTCCGCACACTCACACCACCGAGAACCTGATCCAGAAAATCGGATTTCAAGAAACGAATGGCATTGGCATTCTTGATCCGGTCATTCATGACCTGGGCCACATCGCCCCTGAGTAAATGGAGGTAGCCTTTGCGACCCGCGGACTTTGCGAGATTAAGGTCGATGGAGGCGAGCGTCTCATTCTGCTTCACCTGGTTCCACCCAACGGCGGCCACCATGTACAGCTCGCGGTTCAGGGAGGTCTCAAGAGTATTTTTCGCCTTGGTCACCAGATTCTCATAACCTGCCGTGAGTTTCTTGAGGGCTTCGGTAGCCGGTTTGAGTTCAGTCACCAGCATATCGCGCGCCACACCCAACTCGCCCTTCAAGTATTCGTCCAACCAGGCAACCCCCTCATTGAGAAGATCCTGAAGAGACTGTGTCGAAGGACTACTCAACCAGGCCTTGATCTTGGGCATCACGATTCTGACGCCCAGCTGCCGTTCGAGCCTTCGGTACAGACCTTCGACCTGGATCTGAAGCTTCTCTCGTTTTTCGACGTAGCCTTTCAGGAGTTCCTGGATCTGGCCAAATTTGTCATTGAGTATGGCAACCTGAGTCAGGTCATCTCCCAGGATCTCCTGTACAACTGCCAGGACTTCAAGGAGGTTTCCCGTTTCTTCCCCGCCGTGATGGTCACTCAGCCACAGAATCAGATCATCGGCACTCCCCATCTCGATGATGGAATCGATTGCATCATCGAGCTCCGCAAGTTGCTCGCACCGATCAATTGCACGCTCAAAAAACTCGGGCGCCCAGGGCTTGAAGCTGTTGTAGTGGTCCACCAGAGTGCGCACGTCATCGAGCAGGGTGGCGTACTCCTCTTCAAAGTTCTCAATCTTCCGACCTACCAGCTTATATATCGCTTCGGTGACCTTTTTGACGGCCTTCCCCTGCTGGTCAGCCAAAGCGTCACAAACTTCTTCGCTTGAATCATAGTTGCATACTGTCGCCATGATTGTCGGAATTTCGGTGCGAGCGAGGAGCCCATCCACATATGCGCCCGCGAGTTTGTCTCCGCCGTGTGTCGTCGTTTTCAGTTCAGCATCCACCGTAAGATTTACCGATGCGCTCGTTTCGTGTTTCTGAGCCTTGACAAAGGAGACATTCACCCACTTGGAACCCCGTTCTGAGCGCCTCACAACCATGTGAAGGCGATCGTGGACCTCGATGCTTCCGCGTAAACCCAGTCGTGCCCGCGCCCGCCACCCGGATTCCAGGGCCGTGTCGCTGAGACACCTGCCGAACTTCCGGGAGCCCTCTACCGTGAATCCGTATCCCATATCGGCGTCAATTCGGAAACGACCGTCCAATTCCAAAACAGCTATCTCACCTGCCGTCAGACGGTTCTCTATCAATGTTAGGGGGGACTTGAAAGACTGCAGGGTTTTGAGAAGGAGGTCACGACCACCATTGGTCGTGGCCGGAAAGGTCTTGAAGAAAGAGAGTTGGACCTCGGCGCCCGCCTCGCCTTCAATGCCGAGGCTCAGGCCCTCCGCTGCCCACTGCGCACCGGCTTGAAGACTGAGCCGACCGACCAGTTCAGCGGCGCACACGATCTTCCCGGCCGGAACCGGGAAAACCTCTTTTGAGCGGTCGGCGACGGGCAACTCAAAATCACGCAGTACCACAGGTTCACCTTCGGTTATGAAGGCGAAGGCCAGCGAAGCCTGTGCACTCGGGCTGAGCGAGAGCGTTGTGTTTTCGATTGATGTGGTGCTCTCCATCTCTTGTTTCCACTTGAGTTCCATCACCGTGAAGTTGGCAGGTTCTTGGATCTTCCTGTTTTTCTCGATCAACTGAAGCAGCTCTTCTTGATCGGCCGTCAGTTTCAGCTTCTCCGCAACCCAATCCCCAAATACACTGACTTCCCGGTTGAGATCAGACCTTGCCATGCCATACCTCCTAAACCGTGATCCCCCACATTCGTGGAGAAGATTCTCGCTTCGTCCGGTGTTCCGTCTTCGGGCAACTCGTTCCTTGCCATGATCGGTGCTGTTTTCCTTGAGTTTCTTGTGGGAATTGCCTTCTGCCCGGTACAGGAACCGAATCCAACGGATTCAGCATTAATCCCTCCATTTCCATGAATCACACTTCTTTTCTGATCAACTGGTCATGACCCTGGGGCCCGGAGAAAGGACAGGGGGCTGTATGCATTTCCATCATCTTCTTCCCAACCCATTGTTCTTCCTCCATTCAATACAAAGGTAGGTCCTGGGTTGGAAAATTTCAATACGTTAAACAGGTTTTTTTTGTTTTACCATTTGTTACCACAGCTGAATTTTGGGCCTTTTATCATGGTGATAAACATTTTCTTTGCCATTTTCTG
>CAYSHZ010000214.1:0-6563 GCA_964430905.1 uncultured Thermoanaerobaculia bacterium
CGATCGCAACGGGAACTGTACCTCGATCGATGCCCTGATGACAATATCGGCACCAATAAAGGTCTTCGGCCTCCCGGCCACAGTTGGGCCCACGGCCGAGAATGCTACGCTTGAAGGGCTCACCCCAGGGAGGCCGCCATGACGCCCAGCACCATCCTCGATTTTTACCGTCACGATGTCAAAGCACCTCGGCGTCGCCATTATGCTCATCACACGGACTCCGGCTCGAGAGCGTTTTCAACAGAGGCCTTCTTCTCAATGACGACCGCACTGGCACAGGCCCTGTCGGAACGGGGCGTGGAACATGGCGACCGGGTAATGATTCTTATGGACAACCGCCCCGAGTGGCACATGGCCGACCTGGCGATTCTCAGTCTGGGAGGGGTCACCGTTCCCGTCTACGCAACCCTGACCTCTGAACAAATTGCCTTCCAGGTTCGGGATTCCGGCGCCAAGGTTGCTCTGGTCGAAGACGCCGACCAGATGAATACATTCCTGACCATCAAGGATGGCTGCCCCGAATTGGAGTTGCTGATCCAGTTTAAGGGTGACCGTCAGCCCGGCGTCGCATCCTGGGACGACTGCATTACCTCAGGCAGTACTCGCAAATCGGAAGAGCTCTTCTGGGACCGTGCCTCCGCCATCAGGCCTGAGAATCTGATGACGCTGATCTACACCTCCGGCACGACCGGCGAACCCAAGGGCGTCGCCCTGAGCCATCGAAACCTGGTCGAGAACGTGATTCATGCAGCCGACAGGATTCCCGTCACACGGAACGATCTGGCCCTGGAATTCCTGCCCCTATGCCACGTTCTCGAACGCATGGTTGGCTATATCTACATGTGGCGTGCCACGTCCAGGGCCTACTGTTCGGTTCACGATGTCGGTGATCTGATCGCCGATATCAAACCAACACTCTTCGCCGGTGTACCCCGTTTCTTTGAAAAGGTACAGCAGAAGATCATGGAGTCGGTCCAAGACTCCGGCCCCCTCAAGAGGGCCATTTTCTACCGAGGGATTGACATCGGTCTGGAGACGTCTCGCCTGCGAATCCGAGGCAAAGAACCTTCGGGAATCTATGCACGGAGGCATGCACTCGCCGACAAATTTGTGCTGTCCAAGGTGCGTGAGGGACTCGGAGGACGCATCCGGTACGCCATTTCCGGAGGGGCGGAACTCCCGATGCACGTCGCCGAGTTCTTCCACGCCCTGGGGATCCAGGTCATGGAAGGCTACGGCTTGACTGAAACCTCACCGGTCATTGCCGTCAACGGTGCGGGTCCACGGCAACTTCGGCTTGGAACCGTCGGCAGGGCCCTGGACAATCTTGAAATCAATATTGCGACGGACGGTGAACTTTGCGTCAAGGGACCCAGCGTGATGACGGGCTATTGGAACAAACCCCGCCGAACGGCCGAAGTCTTTGATTCCGACGGCTTCTTCCACACCGGAGACATCGCGGAAATCGACGACGACGGCTTCATCATGATTGTCGGCCGAAAGAAGGATCTGATCGTCACCGCCGGCGGAAAGAATGTCGCCCCACAACCAATCGAAAGCCGACTCAAACGCTCCCCATTCATCGAGACAGCAGTCCTGATTGGGGACCGAAGGCCATTCCTCATCGCCCTGTTCTCGCCCGCCTTTGACGAATTGGAACGATGGGCCAAGGCTAACAAATTGGTCTTTGCTGATCGCCAGGCCCTGATCACCCACCCGGAGACAACCCAGCTTTTCGACGATATCGTCGAGCGCCAGAACGCCAGCCTTGCCCGATACGAACGGATCAAGAATTTCAAGATTCTGCCGGATAACTTATCGATCGAGGATGGCTCCCTGACACCAACGCTCAAGGTCAAACGCCGAGTCATCGAGGAAAATTTTGAGGGATTGATTGAGGCGATGTATCGGCGTATGAGGTAACCTAGTTCGATATGAGACGCAACTCCACCCTGGCCCGGCTCTCCCGTCTCAAACTAATAGTCGTCACCGGCAAGGGCGGCGTGGGAAAGAGCACCGTCGCAGCAATCCTGGGGCGTCTGCTGTCAGACTCCGGCAGGCAAACCCTCCTGGTCGAAGTCGATCCCAGAGAGAATCTCCACCACCTCCTGGACGTTCCACCATCCGGCGGCGAAATGGCCGAAGTCACCCCACACCTCCGGGTCCAGCACCTGTTGCCCCGGGTGATTCTGGACGATCTGGTTCGGGAAAAACTCAAGGTCGGTCCCCTGGTCAAGAGAGTTCTTGCCAGCCCCATTCACCAGCACTTCACCGAAGCGGCGCCCGGTCTCAAGGAGGCAGCCGTCTTCGGTCGCTGCCTCCGTTTGCTCGAGGGCCACACCCCCCGTGGCGTTCCGACCCCCGACATCATCGTTCTCGACGCACCTGCGACAGGCCACGGCGCCTCCTGGCTGGCGGCGGCGCAACTTGTTTCGGATGTCATCTCGTCCGGCCCCATCGGTCACATGGCATCGCTGGTGGCTGAATTTCTTGCGGATACCGAAAGGAGCGGCGTCGTCGTTGTCACCGCGGGCGAAGAAATGCCGGTCCAGGAAACACTCGAATTCCTCGAGACGATGAAGACTCGACTCAACCGCCGCCCGGAACTGGTTGTGGCGAATGCCCTCTATCCCCAACTACCGGACGATGCCAAGGCGAGGCCGGAAGACCCGCTCTTTGATCTTTGGAAAAGCCGCCGCACGATCAACGACAAAGAGCTGGAACGGTTGCAGCGGCAATGGGACGGTCCTCTCGCCCACCTGCCCCTCCTGCCTCTCGATCCCGGTCCGGCCCTGATCGGCAGACTGGGACGCAAACTCCTGGCCGGCCTCGGCGGTGGCGTATGAAGAGCCTCAACAAACCCCTGATCATCGTCGTCGGCGCCGGCGGCGTCGGCAAGACCACCCTGGCCGCGGCCCTGGCCCTGGAAAAAGCTCGGTCGGGAGACGATACGCTGGTGATGACCTTCGACCCTTCACTCCGCCTCAAGGACACCCTGGGTATCGGAGATCACGAGGACGCCGACGAGGTCGAGGTCCAGGCCTCGGCGCCCGGGCGGCTGACTGCCAGCCTGCTGGATGCACGAAGGACCTTTGATCACCTGATTGAGACCTACGCTCCCGACGAGGCCACCAAAGAGCGCATTCTGAACAACCGTTTCTACGATCACCTCGGCGGTTCCCTGGCCGGGATGATGGAGTACATGGCCTCCGAACGTCTCTTCGAGGTCTATTCCTCGGGGCGATTCGATACGATCATTCTAGATACCCCCCCGACGCGCCAGGCCCTGGATTTCCTCCAGGCCCCGGAGCGCATCGTTGGTTTCCTGGACACCGGCGGACCCAAGATGGCCGCCAAGAACTGGTTCGACGACAAGGGCCGCCTCCGGGTCACCTCAAAGTTGGGAATTCTGGGCCGCAACGTCGATGCGTTCTTCGATCGCATGGTCGGTCTCGAACTCCTGCGGGACATGGCCGAGTTCTTTCAGGCCTTCGCCCCGTTCTTCGATGGCTTCAGGGAACGGGCACTGGAGGTGCAGAAACTTCTGAAGTCCCCGGGAACCATTTTTGTGCTGGTCAGCGGACCGGGACCACAGCGAGTCGCCGACACCCTCTTTTTTGCCAGAAAGCTCATGGAGGCCGACTACCATCTGGGGCCCATCCTCGTCAATCGGGTTCATCCCGGCAAGATTTTGGAAGGCATCGCTCCACCCGGGACGGAGACCGACGGCCGGAAGCTCCTCCAATGGCTGGGCAGCAGAGATGCGGAGGGCGTTCGGGACCTCAAGGATCTCCTTGGGGGGTCCCACCCCCTCGGTGTCATCGGCCTCCGCCCCGACGAGCCGACCGATATCGAAGCTCTGGGCGAGTTGGGTGGCATCGTCAGCGAAAGCCTCAACTGAGTCCAATCTCGTTTAGCGAGGATGGGTAGTTCGCCGACCCGGTTCCCAGACCTTCGCCAACCGTCTCCCTGCATCGGCCAGGGTCAACCAGACCAGAGGCGTCACGAGGAAGCGGAAACGATGGTTTTCACCGACCTCGACCAGGCTGCCAACGACGAAGACCCACAGCAAGGTCCAGATGACCCATAACCGCACCACACCCTCGGCCCGGCGGCCCTGCCGAAAATCTCTCAGCATCAAGATCATAGAGATCAGCAAGACACCAAAAAAGACCACCGCCAGGGCTATCGGTCGACTCCATGTCATCTCGCCAAGTCGATAGACCGGCGCCATGACGACGAGATTCTCCAGGAACGGAGGATAGGCCACCGCAGACGAAAAGAACCGTCGAACGGCAGTTGCGACCGATCTCCGATAGACGGCAGGTCGCAGGCGAAGGGTTGCAAGGGCATCGTCCCTGCACCGGGCCGAGACGTCGATGAATCCTCGATGGTTGAAGTTTGGATAGCCCGAAGACTTGAGGCGCTGCCCCAAAGCCTCAACGTCGGAATCTGGATAACGCACACCAGCCGCAGCTTCGTATCGCTCCAGGGGACTGAAGGGTTCAACCAGGGAGAAGGGGGAAAGCTCACCGGTCGAAACCAGCGCTTCCCGGTCGGCAGAATCCAGTTTGGCCGTCGCGGTCTTGGCGAGACTGAGGCCCAACCATGAGCTCGAGCCGAAGAATCCAAAGACTACCTGGTTCTTGGCATACCACGCCCCGATCAGGATCAGGGGTACGACGAAGACGATGATCGCCCGCCGAGGTCCGGGCCGAGGCCGGAGAAAGGCGACCATTCCAATCGATCCCACGACCCACACCAGATGGAACAGACTTCGGGTCAGGGCGATGCAGGTCAGGGCCGCAACGAAGACACCGAGATTCCCCCACCCCCGCGTCCGGACAAAACCAATAAGGGCCACGCAGGCCGCGGCCAGAAGAACCAGCACGGGGAAATCATAAAAAAGCCAGTTCTCGTAGACGATCCACCCCGGCGTCAGAGCCGCCACCGCCACGGCCAGGACCGCCACCCTTGGAGGCCACCTCAACTCCAACAGACCCTTCAACAACACCAACGCCAGGCACAGGCCAAGGCACCAATAGAGCCAGTGCAGCAACACCACGGCACTCCCCGGGGACAGTTTGAAGGCCAGACCCAGCACGAGGTTGAACAGCGGCGGCTGCGAATGGAGGAAGAAGAGACTCTCGGCCAGGTTCTCCCTCAAGAGAACGGGGTCGAGCACCTGCCAATACCAGCTCAGGGCATCGACATTGAACCTGATGCCCGCTATCGCCAGGATAATTCGTTCAACAATGAAGATGACGCCCAGGGCGGCCCCGGCGCCCAACGGAGATATCTGCCGGTCCCTGTTGGAGTCAAAAACCATCCCCAACAGGGTACACGGTCTCGGTGTTCGTCACGGTCGTTGAGGCGTTCCTTAGCCTTTCTTCTCTCCGGGGTAATCCTCGAAGCACGGATGATCCCCAAGGTCTTCACCGTTTTTCATCGTCTCGATTGCAGCGGCAAAGTCCTCGGCCGCTCGGCCGTCCGAATCCTCGGCTGACCGACTCTCAATTTCAATCGCCTGATCAACCTTGCCGTCAACGTAGAGCAGGCGGGCCAAAGTGTCGCCAGTTGCCGCCTCTCGTTCGACGTCATAGGCTTCCTGGGCCATTGCGATCGCCACCGAAGTCTCCCGGCCCATCAGATAGAGATTCCAGGCAACCTCGTTGAGATGCTCTATACCGACACCAACCTCTCGGGTGTCAAACCAACGTCGGTAGAATTCGGTTGCCGTATCGTACCGACCTGCCCGAAAGGCGAATGCGGCGGCCTCCAACAGTCTTCCCAGATCCAGACTTTCGACATCCAGAGTCTCGAGCAGTTCCTGCGCATCGGCCAGACGGGCCGACCGCAAGGCCTCGCGATCATCCTCCACAGCTTCGAGTCCGGCGATCATCTCGTGCAAGTAAACAACCCCAAGCGTATCCGGAACCTCCGGCAACTCCGGCCAATCCCGTCGATACAACCGTGCCGCCTTTCGGTAGAGATTCTCGTTCATCGCGCTCCGGGCGGCGAACATCAGAAGACGGCATGCCCGATGAGCTTTCTCGTCATCCCCGTGGGTCGAATGAAAGGCCTCGACCCGGGTCATAGCCGCCAACGCATCCGAGCGTTCCAGAAGGCCCTCGACCGCCCTCTCCAGGACCTCGAGATTGGACGGGTCTTCATCGAGACGGGCGAGACATGCGTTGAACGTATCGCCGGTTCGTATCCTCCGGACCTCTTCCAAAAAGGCATCGGGTGGCAGGTAGCCAAGGATACGGTCAACCTCGCGCCCACCAGCATCGAGAAAAATAACGGTCGGAAAGCTCCGAACACCGTATTTCTCGGCGGCATCCTTGCCCTCCTCTTCGGCATCCAGCCGAAGGGCAACCATCTCCCCCAGTTCGGCAACAACCTCGGGATCGGAGAACGTGTCCTGGTCCAGCCGCTTGCACCAGGTGCACCAGCTGGTCTTGAAGTCAATCATGACCAAGGTGTCGCGCTCACCAGCCTCGGTCAAGGCTGCATCGAGGTCCGTGCCGAACCAGGGGATGGAGGCATCCCCACATCCAGGG
>CAYSHZ010000215.1:0-6526 GCA_964430905.1 uncultured Thermoanaerobaculia bacterium
CTCGAGGTCGGCGGGAAACGATGCCTCCGATGGTGTCGGGGCGAGCTGTTGTTTCGGTGAGCCGTCCTCGAATTCGGCCGGGCCAAGGATCAGGCTGAGATCCAACCCCCTGAGGTCGGGAAGGTCGCCCCAGGTCTTGAGGGCCTCATTCAGTGCCTCTCGGGCCTGATCATGGCGTTCCGACCGCAGGAGGAGCCTGATCCGATCTGCGTCCAGCCCGGGGTCTTTGACGCGCAGTCTCAGTCGATCAATCAAGGCGAGGGCAGAGTCTGTCGAGCACCTATCGGCCAGTTGGCCGATCAAGTCTCGTCTCAAGGGCGCCAGGTCGGCCAAAGACTGCAGGACATCCTGGTATTCGGTCCAGTGTTCCAGGCTTTGGAGCACCTGAAGCCGAAGGAGTTCAACACTTTCCGTCGGTCCCAGTTGGGTCTCCAGCTCTTCCAGGGCATCGGCAGCTTCCTGGGGCCATCCTCGGTGAACGGCCTGGGTGATCCTGAGGCGAAGAACGCGTACGTCCGAGGGATGGTCCTTGAGGAGTTGGTCCTGGAGACGCTGGGCATCTTCTACCCGGTTCTGGCGGGTTGCGGCCAGCCGTTCGACCAGGGAGGTCACCGGGAGTTCCCTGCAGTGACGGAGGTGATCTGCCGAATGCCCTGCTGCAATTTCCGGCGCCTCCCCGGTAGGCTGCAACAGGAAGAATATCCCTGCGGATAGATGGACCAAAGGTTCTTCGGGTGCGATCTCAAGAGCCCGGTCCAACAGGGATTTTTGGAGGGGCGTATTCCCCCGGAATCGTGCCACTTCCGCGGCGCACAGGAGTTGTTGAAAACTCATCGTGTCGTTGAGAACAATCCCGGGTGTCGGTGGAGCGTCGGGTGTGACCATCGATGACGCCGCAGGTCGCAGTTCCTGATCCGTGTCTGTCCGGGGGAGCATGATGGGTGTGCCCGAGGTATCGAAAAGACTCAGCCTGACCGAGGCCACTGATTGGGGCGCCATGGCAACCCTCAGTCGGTGTTGTCCCGGGCCCAGTTTGGCCCGGTACCAGTTGATGCCCGGGTCCGCGGTGCCGGCGAAACGAATGCTGTTGACCGCCAGGCCGTCCACTTCGAGGTCATAGCTGCCCCGGGCTTCGACGACCAAATAGCCGTCGAAGGCTTCGGGGCTGTCGAGCGTCCACGCCGCCAGGACGACACCTCCCAACTGAAGGGAGGGGGGTATGGCAATCTGACCGTCCTCCGTTGCGATTCGTACACGGTAGTGGGTCCCTGGTCCCTTCCACGGGGTATTCGGCGCCGGCAATTCTGAATCGGAGGGAACGACGTCACGCTCGAGATCGAGGCGGCCGAACGTTCCCCAGGGTCCGGAAATTTCGGCACCGCCGAGGGTTCCTGCGGGCTGAACAGCGGCAAGTTCGCTCTCAATCAGACTGAGGATCAATGCCAGTTCCGGATTGATCGGTGGAGTGACGCTTTCGAGAATCTCCCCGGGATTGGGAATACTTTCCAGGGTCCCAAGCCACCACGCGCCAACGGCGACCGCGTCCGCGCTCCCGCTGTCGTTTTTGATGACCTCAAGCGCCGCGGTCCGTGCCCGTCCCAGATCCATCTCGGCGTCCGCAAGACGAACATCCCACCAAGAGGAACTCTCGGCAACGGCTGCTCCAAACAGCAGGACGAAAATCATCAAACGGAGCTTCATGGAATCTCCAGCGGACGCTCGAGGATTCGTTGACTCGTGACAAGGAAAGATCGAAGGCCGGGTGCATCTTCGGGGTTGACCTGTCCCGGCTTCAGGCGGAATCGACCGGTAACTTTGTATCCGTTCGCATGCCGTTCGATGTTGATTGTCAACGCTCCAAACGGTGTATCCAACGCAACCGGGTCGGGAAGAACCGGGGGCGCCGGCCCGGGACGAAAATCGATGGTCCACTCAAGGTCCGGCCGGACCGGAATGATCAGGGCGGTTGAGCGGGATTCCGCCGGCATCAGTCCGGTGTCCAGCTCGAATTTTCCGGGATAGGTCTTGAGTCCGCCTCCGGCAACGAGGGTTGACCGTTCGACTGTGGCCTGAACCTCCATCGCGGCGGTCTTTCTTCCAGGTTTGAGTTCAATCTTGGGTTCACCAACGATTTGGGCGCCGGGGAACTGACTCTGAACCCAGCGCGAAATGAGGAGCGGGTTTCTGCTCCCCCCGAAGTGTCCTCGTCGCCTGGTTGCCGCTTCGCCGGTGTCGGCCGTTCGGATAACCAGATCAAAGGCCCCGTTGTCGGTCTTTGTCAAAATGTAGCTGGAACTGAAATGTCCAGCGCCCGGCGTCGGAGTCGTCAAGGGCCGGCTTTCTCGTCCGTCAATGACCAGGACCCAGGCATTCTGGTCGGCTCCAGGTGGCGGGAAGGCATCGTGGCCCGCTGCGGTGCCGTCAAGCCAGAGATCATCTTCCGGGAGATAGGCGATGGCGTGGTTAAAATCTTCGAGCAGTGCCATTTTCGCGGTCACAGGTCCCAGCGCTGCAATACGAACCATCACCATGCGGGCCGGGATGTCGATTGAAGAAAACAGTGATACCAGGAGCCCCGCCGTGTCCTTGCAGTCACCCATGCGGTGGGCCAAGACCCAGTCGGCGGAGAAGGGCCGATAGCGATGCTCGCCGAATTCCAGGCCGACATATCGAATCTCGTTGGTGACAAAAGCATAGATACGAGCGATCTTTTCGCCACGAGTCTTCGCGCCCTTGATCAGTCGTTTGGCCTGGTCCTCGATCTGCCGGGAAGGTCGAATTCGGCTGGCCACGTGTCGCCCATACCAGTCGGCAAGATCGCCCCATTCCGGGTGATTTGAATAGACCAGATGTGGACGAACTGAAAGTTGTGGAGCCGGAGGGATATCCGGTGGCACCCCGGGCAGATCGCGGAAGGCCCACTTCAAGTTGACAGTCCCGTCGGTCCTCTCGGTTGTTTCTGGGAGGCCTTCGAGGTGGGCCAGTTCCCATGCGGGCAATTGATCGGAAGGCCCGGAAAGCTCAATCTCGGCTCGAAGGGTTGGTGCTGAATGGCCCAGGCGAATGATGCCGCCCTCATAGGCGCCGGTTTCGTTGGCCTCCGCCATTTCGGTGAGGACGGTGCTGATTTCGATGATGTCGCCGTCCTTGATTTCATCGAATGAGAACACGCGGAGTCGTGTGTCGTAGAAGATATTGAGTTCGGGTTCAGAGAGCCGAGGCGAGTCTTGGCGTCGTGCGCTGATTTCGCTGCCGTCCTGGCGGAGAATCCTCGCCTGGAGGACTCGCAGTCGCTGACTCTCCCTGACGTAGGGGATGTGATGCCTCTTGAGGGTTCGGGAGGCCTCGGCATCACGGACGAGCCACACCAACTGAACCGTTTCCTCGGTCAAGTTCCCTGGGAGGAATCGAACACCCGTATGGTCCAGCAGGACGACGTTTGGCCCCTCGAGGTGATCGGCCTGTTCGGCCAGACGCCACAGCTCATCAGGTTCGAGGATCGTGTGGGTGTCTTCGGTCTCTTCCCCCAATAGTGCCAACATGTGCTCTGCGCGTCGGCTCTGGGGTCGGTCCTCAAGGACCCGGTGTGCAGCTTCGGTAGCAGCATCGTTGTGTCCCAGTCGGTGGAGGAGATGGGCGGATTCCATCAGGAGATCGATATGGTTGGGGCACCGGTCGAGGCCGTCGGAGATCACCGAGTTTGCTTCATCAAGATGGTCCTCGGAAGCGAGGAGACGAGCCAGCCGAATCCGCAGTTCCGGCTGATTGGGGTCTCTGGCCAACTGGCTCGACATCAGTTGTTTCAGCGTGTTGCCGTCGCCACACCGAGCGGCATTTTCAAGTTCGAGTTCCTCGACCTTGGGGAGACCCGGAGCCAGGTTTGACACAAGGCCGAGCGCCCGTTTGAGGAGTTTCCAGCGTCCGAAGTGTGCCGACCAGTCCGCCAGGGTGATCAGGATGTCGAGACACTCGGGTGTTTTTTCCATCTTCCGGATTGCATCGTCGAGGATGATGGGGCCCCAGCGGCCGACATCGAGACCGAAAGCGGCAGCCTGAACCGCCGGGTTGTCCAGGTGGTCTCTCAGGAGTTCTTCGGCTTCAAAGTAGAGATCTCTATTCTGGTACCAGCGGGCCAACTCGGTTCGGGCCGGAAATGCCGGGGCGCCGGAGGCAATCGCTTTGGTCAACAAGTCCCGTTCGGCGGCCGCCTCGGAGGTGACCATCCACTCGAAGAGTCGAGCCTGAACCGGATCGTCTTTTCGAGCCTCCTGGGACGCCTCCCGGGCCGTGCCGCTTTCGGTGGCATCTGAACTCCGATGAACCAGGAGTGCTGCCAGGGCTAATCGAGCCCCAGGTCGGTCGGCTTCAACCGCCGCTCGGATTTCACTCTCCAGGGTTCTGATTCGGGGTGGGTCACGATCAAGGTTTTCCGTGATCAGTGGGGGTCGATTGTGTTCCCGAACGCCGGTCAAGGCGGATCCATCGGGGGCAGTCAGCCGGACTCTCAGCCACCAGTCTGCGGACTCGGATGCGACGGCGACGATCAGTGTATTGGGACCATTTCGTAACCAGGCCCCGACGGCCACCTGGTCTTCGGCCGCTCTCAGGGGATGGTCGGTTGTCAACAGACTCTCCCCATTGAGCCACACCCTGGCAATCTGTGCCGCTCCAAGGCGGATGGCGATCGGTGTCTGAGAATCGCTTTCGACCGTCGTTGCCAGGTAGAGCATCTGACGGCGCGCCGGCCATGCCAGACCCTGGAGCTGGACCCAGCCCAACGGATCGGTGCCAGGGGTTGACAGCCATCGAGTGTCCTCTGAAGGGAGAACCGCCTGTTCGGAGAAGTCTCCCAGTTCCTCGATCGAGTGGCTGGGCGAAGACCACCATTGGGTCAGGCCACCGCTGGTGAGAAACAATTGGATGGCCGCCGCCGGATGTCCCTGATCGAGTGCAATTTCCGCCCTGAGTCTCCGGACCTCGGCGGCCATCAGCGGATCCATCGGCCGGGCCGAAGCCAACCGGTCGAGAAGATCGGTTGCCGTCGACCAGTGAGTCAAGGAGTGCCGGTATTCCAGGGCCAGGAGAACGTGGGGGAAGTCGATCGGCGTCAGCCCGTCGGCGAGTGCCTCAGTGACGTGGTATGAGGCCCAGACATCGACAGAATCCGCCGGTTCTTCCGCCACGGCCATTGCGGCGGAATGGATGACCAAGATTGCCAACAACAAGGCCCACACGGGTGCCGACCAGGCGGTGATCGGACCCGGGACAAGGGAGCGGAGGGTTCTGCGGTTCCGCATCGGGGGAGTATGGCATATCGATCGCCCGTGTCGCTGTCGGTCTCGGTTACAATCCGGCCAACGGAGGTGTCATGCTGCATGCCGTCATCATGGCGGGAGGTTCGGGGACCAGGTTCTGGCCTGCATCCAGGAAGGACCGTCCCAAACAGTTCCTGCAATTGGTTGCCGAGAGTCCGCTTCTGCGGTTGACCTACGAAAGATTGACCCCGTTCATTCCTTCCGAGAATATCTGGGTCATCACAGCTGCATCGACGGTGGCATTGACACGGGAAATTCTGCCCGAACTGCCGTCCGCCAATGTTGTTGGTGAACCAGTGGGTCGAGACACCGCCGCATGTGTGGGCCTGGCGGCAGAGATCCTGCTCAGCCGGGACCCGGAGGCCGTTTGCCTCATTTTGGCCGCGGACCACGTCATTCCCGAGGAGGATCAGTTCAGGGAGGCGATGACTGCCGGCATTCGTCAGGTGACCCAGACAGGCGGCCTCCTGACCTTCGGCCTCAAGCCCACCGGTCCCGAGACCGGCTTTGGTTATCTCAAGGTCGGCGAGTTGTCCGGGACGATTGACGGTCACCAGGTGCACTTGCTGGATTGTTTCGTCGAAAAACCGGATGCGGCAACGGCGAGAGGATACCTCGATGACGGTGGCTATTTATGGAATTCCGGGATGTTCGCCTGGCGGGCAGCCGAACTCCTCGACGAAATCGACCGCCAGCTTCCGCTTCTTGGCGAAGGCCTCCACCGGATCGGTGCAGCCCTGGGGACCAGCGAGGAGGCGATGGTTCTTGCCGAGGTCTATCCCGGTCTCCCTCGAATTTCGGTAGATTTCGGAATCATGGAGGGCGCACTCAGTCGCTGGACCGTACCGGTGTCCTTCCCATGGTCGGATGTCGGATCCTGGCCGGCCCTGCGAGAGGTCCTCTCCTCGGATGAGGCTGGGAATGTCACCCGTGGCCGAACCGTCGTCATGGAGGCGAAAGAGAACGTCGTCATCAGCGAAGGTCCCGTCGTGGGGGTCGTCGGCGTTGAGGGTCTGGTCGTTGTTGCAACCTCCGATGCCGTCTTGGTTGTGCCGGCCGATCAGGCGCAGAAGGTCAAGAGGGTCGTCGAGGAGTTGGAAGGCAAGGGCTGGATGGACGTGTTGTAGGAGCTGTCAGCTAGTTCCCGTCCGAAAAGGGTGCTTTTTGGCAATCTCTGCGTCAGGCGGCGGGTTTGCTTGTGCGACGTACGG
>CAYSHZ010000216.1:0-6435 GCA_964430905.1 uncultured Thermoanaerobaculia bacterium
CAAAAAGACCGCTCTCGGCCTGGTTCTCACTGATGTAGACAACACCGTTGTCCTCATGAGGTTCCCCAAACCGCGAGTGGATCGACTTCAACCCCCCCAACCAGGCACGTCGATCACAGAGGTAAACGAGGTCACCCGGTTCGGCGGCCAGGGTCTTGAGGTCATCGGCAGACATGTAGACCATGTCGAGGCCGTCATCCTCAATGATCTTCCACTCGACGTTCACCGGCTCTCCACCAAACTCGTTGGGTTCGCCCCCCTTGAACATTCTCTTGGCGGCGTCAATTGACCAGGCGGTCAGGCCCCGGGTCTTCTCCTCCTGATCGTAGGGTGTTACGCAGGTCACGACGACGGGAATGATGGCAACGACGGCCGCGGCAGCGACAACCTGCAACCAGAACGAACCCCATGCCAATATGACTACCGCAAAAAACACAACACCGAGTGCACTGAGGGCCAAAAGGAAATTCTTGCCCCCACCAACTTTTTTCAAACGAACGGCAATTGCCCGTTGCCACGAGGTTGTCCAGACAGCGAGGACCGCGACTCCAGAACAAACGAATGTATTGTAGAAGGCCCTGATATATGAGTAGGGATGCTCCGGGTTCATCGCAATCCCGTGGTCAAACGGGGCGATCAGGATCCCAGGATATCGGGCGCCCAGAACCATCAGGGCGACCCCACCAAGAAAGGTCGTAATCACCGCTGCCGGGGTGAACTTCTTCCAGAACACACCAAGAAAGATGGCGACCGCCAGCGGCGGAGTCAGGGTTGAATGGAAATAGCCATGAGCCTCATAGACCGTCGGGAAGTTCTTGAATGCCAGAACTGCCAGGACGCCGAGAATCGTAATGCCGACCGACGCCACACGGGCCGCGAACAGCTCCTCGCGATCCTGTTGCCGGGCGTCGGACTTCCTCGTGTGGAAGAACTGTTCGACCGGTCGATAGACGTCGTTGATGAAGATGGCGGCAGTCGCGTTGATCAGGGTATCAACCGTGCTCATCAGCGCCGCCACCAGAGCAGCCATGACAAAACCGAACATCCCCGGGCTGGAAACGATGTTGGCCACAACGACGAAGATCTGGTCCGGCGAGGTGTTCGGCGCAAGAATATCCGGGCGTGAGACGCTGATGGCCTTTCCGATCCAGCCGGCCCCGCCGACGACAACCGCCGACAGGGGCATGACCAACAGCACGTTGACCGCAGCGGCCTTGCGGCCCTCGTCGACGTTCTTGCACGCCATGAACCGCATAATCAGGCCCTGATTAAGAAAGAGGAAACCAATCGTTCCGGCAATGCCGTCCTGCCAAAAGATCCCCGCAAAGTTAAAATCCGGCGGCTTGTTGAAATCCGGCAACGGCAATCGCCACGCCACCGGCAAGAGATCCCAGAAATTATGGAACCCACCCAGATAAGACAGCCCCAGACCAAAGAGCATCAGACCTGCGAACAGCAGAATGGCGCCCTGGGCGAGATCGGTGAAGATAACGGCCGTCTGCCCGCCGAAGGTGATATAGATTCCCGTGATGATGGCAATGACGATGATCGCCCCCATCAGCGTCACCGGAAGCGTCAAGCCCCCCAGGTGGAAGGCCTCCGGCAACATGGGAATCAAAGCCTTGCCGAGGGTCAAAAACCCAATCCCGATATAGCCGATCATGTAGACCAGCAGCAAAATGGTAGCCAGGAAACGCGCCGAGGGGCTGAAACGCTTTTCGAAGTACTCGGGGATCGAGCGCACCCTCGAATAGACGATGATCGGCAGCCACCCGAACATGAAGAATGGGAAGATGAACCAGTCGTTGAGGTAGGTGATGGACGACGACAGGCCATGCTCGAAGCCCTTGGCCGAATACTTGACGAAACTGTGGCTGCCGACACCCGTCGCAACAATGGACATCGTGATCAGCCACCAGGCGAAACGCCGACCCCCAAAGAAGAAGTCCGACGTCGATTTCGTGTAGCGCCCGAAATAGCTCCCGAAGAGCATGATGACGACGAAATAAACGACCATGACGATCCAGTCGATCGACGAACCGATACTGTGGAAGGTTGTGACGTCACCCATCATGCTTCTCCCCGAGCCCGGCGAAACCAGATCAGGGTTGCGACACCCGCCACGCCCATGATGACGGTCGCACCCAAGGCCGCCCACCGCTCATGGCCAAGAGCGGCCAGAGTCAAGGCCCCGTGCATCACGAAGTACCAGATGTAACCCAGCACGAGAACGGCCAGCCATTTTTTGTGCCGAGGATTGGTCGACGGTGTGAATGAACCCGCCTTGAGGGTCAGAACCAGACCCACGACGAAGATCACCCCACCGAGCCCATATTGGTATATGAACGGCAGCCATGAATGCGAGAAGTACTCCATGGCGCAATCATACAGGGCACAGTCATCGGAAACCAGGATTGGAATTCCGGTTCAGCTTTGGGTTCCGTCCCGGTCATCCGAAGAGGAGGTGATCAACCGAATCTCACTTCGAGGCAGGGCAAAATTGATCCCCTTCTCGCGGAAGGCTTGGTCTATGGCCATCTGTACCTCATCCTTGGTACTGAGGCCCTTTCCAAAGTCGACGACGAATCGAAGCTCGAAGTTAATCGCATCGTCCCCGAAAGCGAGAAGCAGGACGTGCGGGGCCGGATCCGCGAGCACGGCCGGGTGCCGTTGGGCAATTTCGACCAGCGTGGTCCTGACCACATCCAAATCCGTCCCATACTCGACCCGCAGGGGAATCTCGATTCGGCGTTTTGAATCGGAGAGCGTCCAATTGACCAGCTTCGTGGTGATGAATTCCTTGTTGGGGACGATCATCTCGCTGCGATCCCACAGGATGATCGTGGTCGCCCTGATCTGGATACGGCTGACCCGCCCCATCAGGGTCCCTATCGTAACGACATCTCCGACCCGGACCGGCCGTTCAACAAGGAGAATCAAACCGGAAACAAAGTTGGCGACAATCTCCTGAAGGCCGAAACCCAACCCGAATGTCAAAGCTGCGGCCAGCCATTGGACCTTCCCCCAGGTCACCCCAAGAAGACTGAAGACTGCTATCGCTCCAACAATAGTGATCGAGTATCGAACCAACGTCGAGAAGGCGAAGCGGGCGCCACCGTCCAGGGTCGTTCGGCGCATCAGAACGATCTCGATCACTCCCGGGAGATTCTTGACCAGCAGCAATGTGGCCACCGCTGCCAGCATGGCCTCGAGGATCTCCCAGACAGTTAACGGCGAATCTGGTGGAGAAACGGTGGCCGAAACTTCGCCACTCCCGCTTCCGGGGACCGGAAGACCCTCCACCTTTCCAGCTTTTTCAGGTGTCTCGGAAGCAACCGGTTTTTCTCCAGAAAGTGTGGCGGTTGTTCCGGCGAGTCCCTCCCCATCCTCGACCGTCTCCAACAACTCGATCCGCGGGAGGATCTGAACCCGTTTCAACACCTGAAGCCATGGAAGAGCATCATTCCAAATCCCAAACAGACCGACGGACAAGGCAGCGATCACTGCGAATCGAAAGAGCTGTCGAATCTGCTTCTCGGACGCCAAGAATTCCGCCGACGGGCCGTCTTCTTTGGCCAAGCCGTCCTCATCCAGGAGAGACCGATTCCGATTGACGATCCTCCAACGGTGAAAGAGACCACCCCCGATCAGAACAAAGACACCGAGAAGCAACGTTCGCAGCATCTGATAGGCAAGCAACAAAGCGGTGATGTAGAAACCGAAGATCGCAAACAGGGCCGGGACAATTGTCGCCAGGATCACGATTGGGTAGGCACCCAAGAATGCCGTTGGGAATGCGTATTCGGAAAAACGACGGGGCCACGGTACCCGCATTTCCTGATCCGATGGGGAAAGAGTCTTTTCGGGCTTCAACATCGTCAAGATCGACACCCCAAAAATAACCAAGGCGGCAATGAACGCCACCCTCCCCAACGAATTGCTGAAGACCTGAAGTTGATCCGGGCTGTCCAGCCGAAAACCGGCGAAGCCAAGATGAAGTGCAATGAGAAGCAACGGCAGGCCGATCCCCTCACTGATGAGAAGGCCCCTGTGGAGGGGCTGGGTGGCATGAGCCGGCCAACCGAAGTGAGCCTCGGCCAATCCTCGGTCGGCGAAGATCTGCCGGATCAACTCAAACAAAAATGCAACGATGACCAGTTTGGACAACGCCGCCGCCAGGGAGAAAAAATAGGTTGAATCTCCAATTCGTCCGACAATTGTGCCGGCGATGGCGAAGAAGATAGGCAGAGGTGCAGCCAACAGGAAGGTGATCATCACCGCCTCAAGGGTAAACCTGAAACCGTCCCGCCCCGGTACGGAAATATGCTCTCCAATATCCTTGAGTCGCCGCATCATCCTTTGTCTCAGGAGTACAACGGCGATCAAGAAGAGCGCCGCAAACAGCCCGTCCCCCCGAAAGACATAGCCAACGATCGAGGCAGAGTTCAGGCGCTCGGGCGACAGAAACCAACCTGCGCCACCCGCAAGATCACCCAGCCTCGGGATAATTGGTCTGGGAACGCTCCGATACCACAAGACATGGGCGAAGAGAAAATGTTCAACTTCATGGAGGCGCTCGAGAAAACTATCCGACAGCCTCCGGTACTCCACCAGTTGATTCGAGTATCGGCCCCCCTCCTGAATCAGCCGGTCCAGAATGATCTGTCGAGTCGAAAGGAGCTGCTGAACCCGTTTCTTTAAATGCGAATCCAGGTTGTTTTCGCTTTGATCCTCAAGTGCAAGCAACGTCTCCCGATTCAGATCGTGCGCCGCAGATCGCTGCTGCTCCCAGGTGATGACCCGATATTCCATTTCGGGGATCTCTTCGTTAAGGTGCTGAAGAGTTTGGGCAACGACACCGGGTTTGGGAAAACCCCTGGGGATTTTCGGCCACCACCGAGTGATGCTGCCCCCTCGGCCAAAAGCCTCAAACTTTCGGGCGGTCAATTCGGCGATGCGGTTGAGCTCCGACTGATGACGGCGGGTTTCCGCAAGCGCCGTCACAATCGCCTCCGACCTCACGATCAACCCGTCTGGACCCCACAACTCCCGCGCCAAGTTCTGGGTTTCCGCAACCAGCGGGCCGAGGGTGGGCACATCTTCGGAGAGCTGCCGACTGATCGTCTCAACTTTCTTCAGGGACTCCCGGATCTGCCGGGTCCTCAGGTCGTGAGCGGCCTCGGTCAGCATCCTCACCATTTCCTGGCTGAAAGCAACCCGCCGCTGCGCCAAATCGATCTCCAGGGGGATCAAAATGCTCCGATCTCCGAGAAGTACCAGTTTTGCACGGAGCATCTCAACCTCGCTCAGTGCCTGTTCCTTCCGAGCGAGAACACTGAGCTTTCCCGCGCTCTTGAGCTCGGTCCGGGCTGAGCTGTCGCCCAACGAACGGAGTTCCTCGTCGAGCAACTCCAACTCCAAATCGAGTTGGCCGAGGCGCTCGGAGATATCGGTTCGGGACTGTGCTCTGTCCTCCGCAAGGCGCTCCAAATTCCGGAGAGCCGAACGATTTGCGGCCAGCCGTGACCGCTCACGAGCGAGGGCATCTTGGACATCAGACACCGTTGGATCACCCGGCAATTCGAGTCGAGGAAGGTGTTCTGGACGTTCCAGGTCTGCCCGCAAGGCCTTCACCTGCCTGTCGATGCCACCCCGTTCACGTTCAAACGCAGCGGCAGCAGCCCGGTTATCGATGGCGGTCTGCAGCGCACTGATCGAAATATCGCAGTACTTAAGGATTCCTGAACGTACGTCCTCCGGAAAGGTGGCATTCTTCTCAGTCTGCCTCTGAAGCTGACGAATCTGTTTCAGATTGACATTCTGATCCTCCGAGCCTCCAGCCTGGGCAGAAACCGGTAGGAACACCATCAACGAAAGGACTCCATACAGGACTCCTGACACGATCCTCTTCACTGTGCCTCCCCCGCTGCGTGATACACCTTCAATAACAATGCCGCCATTCCGCACCCCCTACCGACCGGCCCCCTGAGTTTCACCCAGTTCGGCAGCCCGGTGATCGAGAATCAAGATGTAACGATCCAGTACGGCCTTATTAACCAGGATCTCCTCATGGTCAAGGTCATACCCGAATATCCGGATGGCCTCTTCCTGAGCGAAGGGAGCCAACTGGCTCTTGACCGATACGACACTGTCGCTGCTGTAGGGCATGACCAGACTGAAACCGTGGGAATCAAAACCGAAAAAGAGATAGAAGGGTACACCGGCCGGGAGCGGATGGTGAAGGGATTTCAGAAAATCGCTTCCAGGCTGGATATCAAACCAGGAAGGAACCTCGACCGGCATGTATTTGATGCCCTTTGCCGCAGCCTCGTGCCCGTCATACGGGGTTGCGAATGAGGCCAGAAGTTTGACGTATCTGGATGTGCCATCCTCGCCCGCCTGAAGCACGAAGGACCGTGCCACCAGACCACCCAT
>CAYSHZ010000217.1:0-5054 GCA_964430905.1 uncultured Thermoanaerobaculia bacterium
CACTGCTCATCGGACCAGGCATCGACTTGAAGCTGTGACATCTTGCTCGGGTACATAATCCGAGTCCGAGCGCGGAGTTCCTCCCGGCTAACCATCCTCCGACCATCGAACTTCACGACCAGGTGATAATGGTTGCCCATCACCGAAAAGGCCGCGACCTCGCAAAAGTAGACCCTGCTGAAATGCTCGATGGTCTCGATCAACCGCCGCGTTGGCGCCGCTTCTGAGAGCGGAAACTCACCCTCCCGTCCGGCAATCCTGCTGTGAAGGTGATACCAGGCATCCTGCTCCGAATATTTCAGCCTCGCGACTCGTGCCATGTCTGACTCCCTTCCGATGTGATCGTCCTGAAATGAGGATAGTGGAAGGGGGGAAGTAATTCAAGAAAAGAACAGTGTCCCTTTATTAAGACATTGGAGACCTCTTTGACACCAAGTCTCGTGAGTGCTACAACTCCGCGCCCGCATCCGCGGGAAGAACCGGAGACATCATGTCAGATCAACTTTTTCGAAATATCGCCATCATTGCTCACGTCGACCACGGTAAGACCACACTGGTCGATGCGATGCTGTGGCAGTCGGGCACTTTTCGTTCCAATGAGAGAGTGGCCGAACGGGTCATGGACTCCGGCGACATCGAACGCGAACGCGGCATCACCATTTTGGCAAAGAACACCGCAGTCCGCTACGGTGATGTCAAGATCAACATCGTTGACACCCCGGGACACGCCGATTTCGGCGGCGAGGTCGAGCGTACTCTTCAGATGGTCGACGGCGTCCTGCTGCTGGTCGATGCGGCAGAGGGACCCCTGCCCCAGACCCGCTTCGTCCTGGCCAAGGCTCTGCAGCTGGGCCTGCCGCCAATCCTGGTGATCAACAAGATTGACCGGGACGACGCCAGGGCCGAAGAGGTTCTCGACGAAGTCTACGATCTCTTCATCGATCTGGACGCGACCGAAGAACAGCTTAATTTCCCGGTCTTCTGCACCGACGCCCGGAAGGGCCTGTGCCGGCATGGATTCGACGGCGAGTTCGGCGACCTCAAACCCCTGTTCGAGGAGATCGTCCACAATCTGCCGGAACCTGAGGGTGTTCCCTCGGCCCCCTTGCAGATGCTGGTGACCAACCTCGCGTGGTCGGACTACCTGGGTCGTTTGGCCGTGGGTCGCATCGTCAACGGCACCCTCCACGCAGCAAGCACTGTCGGCCTTGCCCGAGAAGATGGCGTTGTTGCCGTCAAGATCGGAACGGTCTTCTCCCAGGAGGGCCTCAAGCGCAAGGAGGTCGAGGCTGCAATTGCGGGCGACATCGTGACAATCTCTGGAATCGATGAGGTCTCCATTGGAGACAGCCTGGTCGATTTCGACGATCCCCATCCTCTCAAAAGGATCGCCGTCGACGAACCGACGATGTCGATGGTCTTTTCGGCCAACACCTCCCCCTTCGGCGGCCGGGAAGGCACCAAGGTCACCGGCAGACAGATTCTGGCCCGGCTGGAAAAGGAAATGCTCCACAATGTCGCCATGCAGTTGGAGGTCTCCGGCACGGATTCCTTCAAGGTGTTGGGCCGCGGCGAACTCCAACTGGCGATCTTGATAGAAACCATGAGGCGAGAGGGCTTCGAGTTGTCGGTCTCCAAACCAGAGGTCGTCACCCGCGAGATCGACGGCGTCAAGCACGAGCCGATGGAACTGGTGCAGGTCGATTGCCCAGACGAGTACGTCGGCGTCATCACCCAGAAACTGGGCAGCCGCAAGGGCGTGATGACCGAGATGCACAACCCCGGCCATGGCCGGGTTCGGATCGAGTTCCGGGTCCCCTCCCGGGCCCTGATCGGCTTCCGTTCAGAGTTTCTGACCGACACCCGCGGCACCGGCATCCTCAACCACCTCTTCGACGGCTGGGCGCCATGGCAGGGCCCGATCGGTGGTCGACCGACCGGAACATTGATCTCAGACCGGATGGGCAAGACGACACCCTACGCCCTCTTCCACCTCGAGCCGCGCGGCATCCTCTTTCTGCCTTCGGGGACCGAGGTCTACGAGGGGATGATCGTCGGCGAGAGCGCCCGCTCCGGCGACCTTGACGTCAATGTCACCCGCGAAAAGAAGCTGACCAACATGCGTTCGTCGGGCGCCGACGAGGCTCTTCGCCTTGCGCCCCCCCGCCGTATGACCCTGGACCTGGCTCTTGAGTGGATCGACAACGACGAGTTGGTCGAAGTGACGCCTTCGACCATTCGAATCCGCAAGAGGGTTCTCAAGGCCAACCAGCGCCCCAAAAAGGGGTAGACGGCTGTCACCAATCGGCGAAGCGGTCGTCACAACCTTCCCCCGTGCGGGTTTCCACCACCGCCTGGCCGAGTTGACCCTTGGCTGGGTGCCCCGACACCCTCTCAATCCGCTCCCAATGTTCCGTTGGTAGATTGGCACGCCGGGTGGATCTCACTCCGGAACCCCTTCAAAAAAGATTTGTGGGGCCCTGTTGTTTGCGAGCCGCGTCCGATGACCGAAGACGGTGTCCGCGTCGGCGTCCGTTGGCCGGAACCGGGAAGTCCGCCAGGATGGAGGATCCGCTACAGGCTTGGAGTCGGTGGCCGGCCGAGTCATCCCAAGGTCGATTCCCCTCGATTCACGATGAGCCGACAGCTTGATTCGATGTCCTCAACTCGCCTTCAACACCGGGGCCGGTAGGTTCGTCACTTTTCGCTCCGCTCGAAAGAGGTCAAGTGCTTTTTGGGCGTTCAGCCAGAAACCGGCGGAGGTCCTGAACGTGGCGCCAAGTTTCAATGCCATCTCGGCAGAAACTGACGTTCGCCCGTTGACAAGACGGTTGATCACCTTCACATCGCAATCGAGGTGATCCGCAAGTTCCTTCTGTGTCATGCCCAGTGGGAGCAGGAATTCTTCTCGGAGAATTTCACCAGGACTCGTGGGTTCTCGTGTTCTCTTCATCGTTTCCTCAATGGTAATCGCTGATGTCCACATCAATCGGACCGGATTCCCCCCAACGGAAGATGACCCTCCACTGGTCATTGATCCGGATACTGAAAAAACCGTCGAGGTCACCTCGCAATGCCTCGAGTCGATTCCCGGGGGGTGATGCCAAATCACTCAGCTCATCGGCAAAGTCCACCATATCCAACTTCCTCGCGGCGACCTTTGCAACACTGGCCCAGCCGACGCGCCTCGGGATGGCACCACTCAAGAAAAACTGCCTGACGGCCTTTTCGGCAAAACCCTGAATTGCCATCCTGTTCGAATATACCGCATCGAGGTATACCTCGTCAAGGTATTATTACCAGTGATTCCGTATCCCTTGTGTATCTATCTTTTCTGAGAGGATCGGGTTCTCTTCCAACTGCGCCTCCCAGTGGTCTCCGGATCGAAATGCGGAAGCAATCCGGACTCGAAATCGGGCCCGGCTTGCGGGTACGGCCGCGGCGTCCGGATCCGATTCCGGGGCGGCGTACCGTTGAAAGCCACAAAGGCAGGCCCCGGACAGCCATACCCGTGCTCGATTTTTCACTATAGGACCTCCGTTGACCGAAGGCGCTGTCCCAGTCGACGTCGATACTTCCGTCTGAACCCACCCCTCCCCTACAAAGAAAAACGTAGGGGCGGGGTTTATCCCCGCCCGGGTATCCCTGAATATTGCAAGCGCCTGAGCTGACAGCCGACAGCTTCTAGGGTACAACTGAACCATGACCCAGGCCGACCACCTACTGACACTCGATCACGGAACGCAGAGCGTCCGTGCCCTTCTCTTTGATCTTCAGGGAAACCTGGTGTCCAAGGCCCGGATCGAGATCGAGCCCTACACCTCGCCCCAGCCCGGATGGGCGGAGCGTGATGCCGAAGATTCCTGGCAAACGGTCTGCGCCGTGTGCCGCCTCCTGTGGAAAGAATCACCGGTCGGCCCCGAGGCGGTCGCCGGTGTGACGGTGACGACTCAAAGGGCAACGATGGTCTGCGTCGATCAGAACGGCCGGCCCCTGCGCCCCGCAATCGTCTGGCTGGACCAGCGACGCACCGAGGGCCTGGCGCCGGTCGGCGGCTTGATGGGCCTGGCCTTCAGGGCCGTAGGCATGTCCGAGACCATCCGCTACTTCCAGGCGGAGGCAGAAGCCAACTGGATCAGGCGGTTTCAGCCGGAGATCTGGGCCGAGACCCGGAAATTCCTCTTCCTCTCGGGCTTTCTCAACCATCGATTGACCGGGACCTTCGTCGACTCCGTCGGGTCCCAGGTCGGCTACGTCCCCTTCGACTACAAGAAACTCCAGTGGGCCTCTCCAAAGGACTGGAAATGGAATGCCCTGGGTATCGATGCCGACATGCTGCCCAAACTCGTCGCCCCGGGGTCAATTCTTGGTGAACTGACACCGTCGGCCGCACAGGAAATTGGGCTCCCGGCCGGTCTGCCCGTCGTCGCTGCCGCCGCCGACAAGGCCTGCGAAGTCCTGGGCGCGGGATGCGTCGAGCCTTCGATCGGCGCCCTGAGCTATGGGACGACGGCGACGGTCAACACGACCCACCGGCGCTATGTCGAGCCCCTGGCCTTCCTGCCGCCCTACCCGGCTGCCATGCCCGATCACTACCTGATGGAGGTCCAGATCTACCGGGGCTACTGGATGGTCTCCTGGTTCAAGAGGGAGTTCGGCCTCCGCGAGGAGCAGCTCGCATCGGACCGCGGCGTCGATGCGGAGATGCTCTTCGACGATCTGGTGGCTGCGGTCCCTCCGGGATCGATGGGCCTGACGCTGCAACCCTACTGGTCACCCGGCGTCAAGATGCCCGGACCCGAGGCCAAGGGCGCCGTCATCGGGTTTGGGGACGTTCATACCCGGGGCCACCTCTATCGCTCGATCCTGGAGGGCCTGGCCTACGGCCTGCGGGAGGGCGCCGAACGTACCGCCCGTCGGAGCAAGGTGCCGATGACGGCTCTCAGGGTTGCCGGCGGAGGATCACAGAGCGACGCGGCGATGCAGTTGACCGCCGATATTTTTGGTCTGCCTGCCGCCAGACCCCACGTCTACGAGGCGTCGGGACTCGGTGC
>CAYSHZ010000217.1:5154-6433 GCA_964430905.1 uncultured Thermoanaerobaculia bacterium
CACCGCTCGGTGGTGTTCCCCACCCTCCCTGACCAGGGCCACTCCACAGTCCGGGCAGCGCTCTCTCTTGCAGGGGCGTCCCGGCAGATGTTCCCTGGTCAGGCCGCATCGGGGACAGATACAGACTCCGTGAGCACCGCAACCTGCGCCGCCTCCGCTCTGGAATCTGCCTCGCCCGCCTCCCGGCCCGCCCATTCGACGACCGGGCCGTTCCTGATCCCCACGATCCTCAGCCTCTCCGGCTTCATTCCGGTCATCGACAGCACCGCCATCAATGACCAGGGCCATTCCTCCCCACAGGGCGAGGGCCACCTTGTGACGGGCCGATTCCAGAATCCGACCATAGGTCGAGCGGGAGACATCCATGATGCCTGCGGCCTCCTCATGGTAGATCGCCTCAAGGTCCGCCAGCCTTAGAGCCTCGGCCTCCGCCAGGGTCAACCGGACTTCCCGCCCGGGTTGGATCGAAATGTCCTGGGGCTCAAACCGAAAGGCGGGTGGATGCTCCCGTACCTTGCGCCGTCGCTTTGGGCGCCCACGACCACGGGCGCTCTCATCATTCATCATGCTCTCATTGTGGGCATATACCCGTCGATGTCAAGACATCAGCGGACCAGCAATATCAGACCCAGAATGACGAGCGCCCCGCTGACGGCACGCCGAAAGACCCGTTCCGACAGGTCCACATGGATCAGGTGGCCGACGATGCCGCCCACCAGGACCACAGGCAACACCGCCGCCGCTGCCGCCAGTCGAGGGGGAGTGATCAGGCCCAGGGCCAGATAGGAGGGAAAGCGGATCACGCCCATGATCAGGAACAACACCATCAGATTGCCCCTGAAGGCCGCCTTGGTCATGCCTCGAAGCCGATAGAACAGGACCAGCGGCGGCCCCCCTGTCCCGAACAGGCCGGTCAACACTCCCGAGATCAGTCCAACGGCCGGACCGACACCCGGAGGCATTGTCATACCGACATCATCGGGCAAGAACAGGAACGCTCCACCAACGCCGAGCAGGACAAAACCCAGCAGCCCAAGAAGAAAGGTGGGTTCCCCAAAGTTCAGGATCCAGCTACCGACGGGAATTCCGACGACGATGCCGATGACCAGCAGGAGAACTCCCTTCTTCCGGATCTCCCGCCTGGAGGTCCACACGACCGCGATTTCGGCCGGAAGATTGACCAACAAGACGATCACGACGACATCCCTGACCTCCGGCAGGACAAGAGCCAGGGTTCCGACCGCGATCAGGCCGGCGCCAAAACCTAAGAGGACATACA
>CAYSHZ010000218.1:0-6403 GCA_964430905.1 uncultured Thermoanaerobaculia bacterium
GGATCTGGCCAAACTGGGAATCTTGTTTTTGCGCAAGGGACGCTGGCAGGGTCGGCAGGTTGTGTCCAGGGAATGGGTGGAAGAGGCTGTTCAACCACGGTTCTTCTGGGGTGTCGATTATGGTCCTTTGACCAACGTCGATTACGGCTATCTCTGGTGGACCGCAGAAGCGGCCGGCTATCCGGTCTTCATTGCCTGGGGTTGGGGAGGGCAGTTTGCCTTCTGTGTTCCGGATCTTGATCTGGTTGTGGCAACCTCGGCGGACGGTTGGGTCGGTACGGCACAGGCGAATATTCAGGAAAAAGCCATTCTCACGGTGATTGTCGAGCAGATCCTGCCGATCGTGAATCCACGATGGGGCATACCGATGAATGATCCGCATACGGTTTTTCTTGATTAGGCAGGACTGATTTCATCACCCTACTCAACGTTGAACTTCTGGAGTTCCACCGGGACATCGGTACAGAGGTTGACCGCCTGATCGGCACATGTTTGGTCCCAATCAGCGTCACAACAGAAACTGTCGGCCGCGCAAACGGTTGCGCAACAGTCGGGGCAGGAAACACCGGAGCTCCTGGTCTTTCCGGCATGACTGTTGCAGGGGATGGAGCTGCCCGATCAGGGTGTGCGAGGTTGTATGCGGATCCAGACACGAATATTTCTGATGCTCTCACTGCTGGTTCTGGCGGTTGTTGGAGTCCAGGTGTGGCTGCACTACCGCCAGATGAAGGCGGTGGAGCGGTCGTTGGGCACAGTCGCGACCTCCATCGGCCGGGACATGCTGACCCGCCAGTTGGAGGTTGTCGAACGGCTGGGAATGGGCCGGGAGACAACCGGAGTCGCCGTTGAGGACCGCTCGGAAGAGGCGATCGGAAAGCACAAGGTCATGGTCCACAAGGTTGTCTCCGGGAATGCAGGGGGTACCGGGACGATCCTGCACTGGTCCGGCGCCTCCGATGGGGATGGTGAACCTCTCAGTGAGGAAGAGATCGAGGTCATCATTCGGACAGACATCGATGCGGCTAACGGTGTTGGATTATTCGCAAGGAATGAGGACGGCAGTTTCAAGGGAGATTCGAATGTCGTGACCAAGGTCATTCGCCTCGAGGTCGATGATAAGCGGCCCCAGATGATGATGATCTTCGAGGACGGTGGCGACGTGACGGAGATCGAGATTCCGACGTCGGAAACGATGGATATCTTCCACAGGACCTTCAGGACCAGCCTTATGGCTGCCGGGTTGTTGCTGGTCGTCGGCCTTGGGGCATCGGCACTTGTCTCGCGGCGATTGGCAAGACCCCTGCAGGATCTGGCCCGGCGGGCCGAGCAGGTCGGCGGCGGCGAGGTCGGTCTGCGGGTCCCGGTGACCTCGTCTGGGGAGGTCGGCGAGTTGGAGGCTGCCTTCGACCGGATGTCGGTTCGCCTCCAGGACCTCGAGACCGAGCGTGAAGAGTGGAGGCGCAGGGAGCATCTTGCCCAACTGGGAGATCTTTCCAGAGGACTGGCCCACACGGTTCGGAATCCTCTTCACACGCTGGGTCTGGCAGTCGAGGAGCTGGCTGGAGAAGGGGATGATCCCAGGGTAACGACTGCCCGGTCCGAGATCCGCAGGATCGACCGCTGGATTCGCTCTTTTCTGGCTCTTGGCACCGGGGATACGGCTTCGGTTGATCGCTGTGACCTCGTGGAACTGGTCGAGGAGGCTCTCTTGGAAGCGGGGCGGCAAGGTGTTGACCTTCGGTTTGCGGCGCCTCGGGACCCCATTATCGTGGACGTTGTCCCGACAGGTCTCCGGGCCGCACTGGGGAATCTCCTGGAAAATGCGGTTCAGGCAAGCGATGAGGCAAGTGCCGTTGATGTGGTTGTTTCGAGTGACGGTGCGCATGCCTGCATCGAGATTCGGGACAGGGGTCCCGGCCTGCCTGAAGCCATCCGGCAACGACTGTTTGAACCCCATCAGACGAATAGGCCCGGCGGTGCCGGAATGGGTCTGTTCCTGGCCAAGCAGTTGATCGAGGAGATGCATGGTGGGACCCTCGCCCTGTTGGATGCCGAGGGAGGGGGGACTCTTGTAAGGATTGAATTTCCTCTCTCGACGGATCAGGTTCCGAGGGACACGGTGATGCATGACCCTTGTACCCTGGAATCATGATGAGGAAGGTGTTTCGGTGAACGCATCCATTCTGGTCGTTGAAGACGAGAGGGCGCAGCGGCGGCTGGTGGCCGATATCCTGAAGCGGGACGGCCACGAGGTCGCCGAGGCCGAATCAGTCGATGAGGCCCTGACGCTGATGGGTTCATTGACTCCGGATCTTATTCTGTGTGACTGGCGTATGCCCGAAAGGGATGGCGGCGAGCTGCTCAAGGAGGTTCAGAGTCGGGCCCTGGAGTGTGCGGTCATCGTCATGACGGCCTACGGTTCGATTGCCCACGCGGTCGAGGCCGTCAGACTGGGGGCTGCAGACTACCTGGCCAAGCCCTTCGAGAGGGAGGCCTTGAGGTTGGCGGTCGAGAGGGTGCTCAAGACCCGGGCGCTGGTCGTTGAAAACCGTCGTCTTCGGGAGCAGGCTGATCAAGGGGAGGGCTTCGGAGAGCTGATTGGCAAGGCCCCCTCGATGCAATTGCTCTATCGGACGATGCAGAAGGTGGCAGGAACCGAGGCGACGGTTTTGATCGTCGGTGAAAGCGGTACCGGCAAGGAATTGGTGGCCCGTTCTCTTCACCGAAACAGTCATCGGGCAGCCGGGCCCTTTGTTGCGGTCAATTGTGCAGCCATCCCCGAGACACTGATTGAAAGTGAGCTGTTCGGCCACGAAAAGGGCGCGTTCACGGGGGCCCACCGAAGGCGTGCCGGCCGTTTCGAGGAGGCCGAGGGCGGCACGCTTTTTCTGGACGAGATCGCCTCGATGCCCTTGCCCCTCCAGTCGTCGTTGCTTCGGGTTCTTCAGGAACGGCGCTTCACGCGTCTCGGCGGCACGGGCGAAATCAAATGTGAAGTGCGGGTCTTGGCGGCATCCAACAGGGACTTGCCGCAGATGGTGGCCGACGGGCTCTTTAGGGAAGACCTTTACTACCGGCTCAATGTCGTAGGTCTGGAAATTCCTCCGCTCCGTTTCCGCAGGGAGGATATCCCCCTTCTGGCAAAGGCACTCCTCAAGAGATCGGCTGACGCCCACGGTGTCGACCTTGGGCCGATACCCGTCGATATTCTGCGGCGGTTCATGGAGTATCCCTGGCCGGGGAACGTCCGGGAGTTGGCTAACGCCGTCGAGCGACTGGTCCTCCTCGCGGAGGACGGGACGGTTCAGTCTGTCGATCTGCCGCCTGAAGTTGCCCGATCGGTTCCGGCAAGAGGGTCACTCTTTCGGCTCCCGGCCGAGGGCCTAGCCTGGGAGGCAATGGAGGGTGATCTTCTGCGTCAGGCGCTCGACCGCTCGGACGGGAACCGGGCGGCTGCCGCACGTCTGCTGGGTCTGGGCTACAAGGCCTTTCTCTATCGTCTTGAAAAATTTGATTTGGCCGGAGATGATCCCGAAATGGGGACCGAGGGTCCTGATATGGGGATAGAGGTTGACGTCTGAGACCCTTTGACTCCTGTGTTTTGACCCTTGTGCCCTGAACTCCAGTTTCTGGCATGTGGTTTGCTATCTCCGGGAGTGGACTGATACGGAAATGAACTGGGAGGTTCGAATGAAAGAGCATCGTTGGACGCAGGTTCTTTTGGCGGCGGTCATCATCGCCATCGCTGGTTGTGTGATCGCAGTGGCCGAAACGGTTGATGTGGAGGTTGAGGTTGATACCGACGTTTCGACCACGGTTGAGGTCAAGACGGACGATGGGGTCAATGTCTTTACGCTGGATGATCTCATAGACGGTGAGGAACGCGTCATCGAAAGCAACGGTCATGCAATTACGGTCCGGCGCTCAGGCGACGAGATCACCGTTCTGATGGATGGTGAGGCTCTTGATGGGGGCGATGACGCGGTGATTCGGAAGATGATCCTGATTGCCGTTGACGAGGATGAGACCGATGGCACCGAGAAAAAGATCGTCATGATCGGCGGACACCACGGCAACAAGATCATCAAGTGCGACCACGATGGCATGATCAGCTACCGCTGTGAGGAAACGGGGTCGATGCTCCTGGTGGATCCGGAGTACGCAACTCGGGAGACCCTGGTCGATCCTGCCAGCGGTTGCCTGATGACCAAGGTTGCCAACGAGGAGCCCGAGGTCATCATGATCAAGAAGATAGTTACGGTCATCGACGAAGACTGAATCGGATTGCAGGGGAAGTCCTTCCCCATGCCTGCCGAGTTATTGGATGGGAAGACAATTCACGGACGGACCCCACGAGCGGGTCCGTCCATTTTTCTGATGGAGGGCTCCGTTACGTTTGTCAAGTCATAAGGGAAAGGTTTGGGAGTAGGTGGGGTGTCAGGTTAGGATGGTAATACGATGGAGGGACCACGCCGACTACACCCCCGTGCATGCAGGGAGCTGAGAGATCGGGGAAAGTCCGGTCTGCTCTTTCCGCTGCTCTGGCTCTTTGTAATGGGGGCAACGGAAATCTATCGAACCAGGCCTGTTGCAGTCGCATTGATCACAGCGGCTTTCGCATTCGGGATGGTGATGCGTCTGGTTATCCTGCGAAGATTTGATCAGCTGTTCGCTCGTTCAAGGGAACGGTGGCTCCTGTGGTTCACTGTGTCAGTTTTCACGAACGCGGCCACTTGGGGTTTGATGAGTGCGCTGATTCAGTGGGACTATCCATTGGAATGGACGGCCCATGCCGTTGGTCTGGTGACGGTCGGCGCTGCTGCGGGTGGTATGGCGACTCAGAGTACGCATGTCGGTATTCAGCGGACATTTATTTCCGTCATAATCCTGCCGATGACTTTTGCCCTTCTCTTGAGCGGGCGTCCGGAGGCCGTAATCGTGGGGCTTGTGTTCCTGGTGTATCCGGCATTCCTGATCTGGATTGGGAGTCATGCCAACCGTGAGTACTGGGCCGTCCTGGAACACGAGGAACGACTGGAGAGTAAGACTCTGGAACTCAAACAGGCTCTGGATAAGGCTCGGGCGGCGGATCGGGCCAAGTCGGATTTCCTGTCCCGAATGAGTCATGAATTGAGGACTCCCCTGAACGCTATTCTCGGATATGCCCAACTCTTGAAGATGGGTGCGGAAGGGGAGTTGAATCCGGGGCAACTCTCCGAGGTGGAACACATCTATTCAGCCGGTGATCACCTCCTGTCGTTGATCAAAGACATCCTCGACCTCTCGAGGATTGAAGGGGGAGGGTTATCCCTCAATCGGGAATGGATCAGTGTCGATGAGCTGGTCCGTGGGGTTGAACGGATGATCAGACCGTTGGCGGAGCGGTATCGAGTCAGGGTTGACATCTCCCAATGCCTGTCCTGCGCCTCCAGGATTCTGGGAGATCGGACCCGAACACGGCAGGTTCTGCTCAATCTGATGTCAAACGCCGTCAAATACAATCGAACGGATGGAGGTGGAACGGTTGTTCTTGAGTGTCGCCAGGGCGATGATGATCGTCTTCGGATTAACGTTCGGGACAACGGGCCAGGAATCTCGGAGGGACGGAAAGAGGAGCTTTTCAAGGCGTTCAGTCGATTGGGGGCTGAGGTCACGGAGGTTGAGGGTACGGGTATTGGTCTGGTGATTACCAAGAGGCTCATTGAGTTGATGGAGGGAGAGGTTGGATTCGAGAGTCGGCTGGGGGAGGGTAGCAGCTTCTGGTTTGAACTGCCGGAAGCTGTGGCGAACGACAATCATCGGCGTAGGATTGAAAAAACCAAGCCCTCGACGACGATGGCGTCATTTGGGGCCGGCCTTCGGGTGCTCTACATCGAGGATAATGTTGTCAACATGGCCCTGGTTGTGAGACTGATCGAACGCCACACGGACCTTGAAGTCCTGAGTGCAACGAGGCCGGAGGAAGGGTTGGAATTGGCCCGGCGCCGCCGGCCCGATCTGATCCTTCTTGACATCAGCCTGCCTGGAATGGATGGATTCGAGGTCTTGAGTCTCTTGCGGGAAAGAGAGGAAACGAGGAGTATCCCGGTGATTGCCGTATCCGCCAATGCGATGGAGGACGATATCGCTCGGGCCAAGGCAGCCGGGTTTGACGACTACCTGACCAAGCCCATTCGAATGGAAGGCCTCTTGGGCAGCATGAAGGACTGGCTGAGTGTGGCGGGCCCACCCGGGGCAGGCCCGTCAGCGCCATCGACTCAGGAAGCTGAGTCAGAGGTTCCAGCTCCCTTGAGATAGGTATCAAGAAAAGCCAGGAGCGCATTCCACCCCTTGATTCTGTTGACATTCTTTGTGAAGCCGTGGCCTTCATCGTCAAAAACAACGTACTCGACGATTCCGCCGT
>CAYSHZ010000219.1:0-6396 GCA_964430905.1 uncultured Thermoanaerobaculia bacterium
GCCATCGACCACCAGCGTATCCGACAGCTGATCCTCGAAACAGATCGGCGACCGCGTTCGCCCGGCTTCAGAAGGATGCTCCGGGCTTTTTCCCGAGCCACCAGCTCGCTCCAGAGCCGGCGCCAGGGCACCGAGAAAAAGTCCGTACAAACCCGTGATCTTTCCCGCCCAGAGATGACTCGCCGGCAAGAAGAGTGAGACCGCAAGATCCCGAGAATGGACCACCCCGGTACCCCCGGTCATCCGCCTGAAGACCGGAACACCGGCCTGCCGGCACCAATCGCGATCGATGTCTTCGGCCTTCTGGCCGTACCCCAGGACGACCACCGGCGAAGACCAGGAATAGAGGAACAGCGACACCTGCCCGGATGATGCCCTGTCGAGAAATACCGATTCGAGACCGAGATCCCGCTCCGGCCGACCGTCGAGATCAACAAAGAGATTCAGAGAACCGGTGGAGGAAGGACTGGCCACACGGCCATTCCATCATGATCGGGCCACTGGGGCAATCCTGCCAGGGTCACCGTCCAATAGCTGAGATTCCCAGTTTCCTGCTACCATGCCAGAATGCGGCAGGAGGCGGAACTGGTCCCGTACACCACGACCCGTCTTTCGGGTTCGCCCCTGCTGGTCTTGGCGCCCCATCCTGACGACGAAATTTTTGGTGGCGGACCGATCCTTATGGAGAGTCTGAGGGATGAAGCCGAGATCCACGTCATCATCGCCACGGACGGCGTGGCACAGGGCTTTCCGGAGGCCCGGCGGGAGGAGAGCCGTGAGGCGGCAAGGCGGCTCGGAACGCCGGCACCGGAATTCTGGCCCTTTGCCGATCGCGGCCTGAGGCCGGAAGATCCAAACCTCCTGGAGGCAATTCAAGAGGCAATCGGCCTCCACCGGCCTGAGTTGCTGGTGATCCCCTCGCCCGCCGAACTCCATCCCGACCATCGGGCCTTGGCCCTGGCGGTCTACAGGGTCCTCCAGGAGCCCGACATCCTGGCCTCGCTGCCTCCGACCTTTCGCCTGGCAACCTATGAGATCTCCGCATTCATGAGGCCCAATACGCTGGTGGATATCACCAACGACTGGAACACCTTGATGCATGCGTCAAAGGCCTTCAGCTCCCAGAACGACATCCAGCCCTACCTTGAGGTACTCGACGCCGTCGCAGTCGCCCGTCGTCTGACACTGGGACCGGAGGTCCAGCGGGCCGCGGCCTTCTTCGTCGTCGATTCAGCCTTCATCGGCAGTCACAACGTCGAGACTTGGGCGGCACAACAAGGTCCGACGGTCGATCCTTCCGGGTTGCAATCCGTGAATCCCACAGCTCAGGATCTCAGCCTTGAAGAGCCTTTCAAGGGTCCCGGCGCCCCACCCGAGGAAAAACCATCGCCGGAGATTCGGGTCTCGGTCGTCGTCCGCACCAAGGATCGCCCCGAACGTCTCAGGGAGGCGCTCCAGAGCCTGGCCGACCAGAGTCACCGACCCATCGAGGCCATCGTCATCAACGACGGCGGCGTCGATGTCTCGGCCATCGTTCGTTCCTTCGAGGACAGGCTGGAGATCATCCATGAACGCGTGGAGCCCGGCGAAGGAAGATGTGCAGCCGCAAATCGGGCCATTGAGTTGGCGACCGGTCCGTGGCTGGCGTTTCTGGACGATGACGACCTCTGGCTGGAGGGTGGCATCGGGCGATTGGTTACTGCCGCCCCCTCTCCCGACCGTGTGATTTACGGGAAGGTCTCCGCACACTTGATCGACCCCGATAACGGAGTGGGCCGAGCCTTTCATTCCTTTGGCGCCCCCTTCGATCGGGCAGCCCTGCTGTTCGAGAACTTCATTCCGATCATCGGCTGCCTGCTGCCTCTCGATGAAGTTCGGGCGATCGGCGGGATCGACGAGGCACTGGAGTGTTTTGAAGACTGGGACCTGTTCCTTCGCCTGTCCGACTCCGTTCCATTCGTCTTTGTCGACGCCGAGGTTGCGCGGTATCGAGTCTTCGGCGACGGATTCATCACGGGTGCCGGAGGCCAGAAACTCCAACACGAAGGCCGAACCGCGATCTACGAGAAACACTGGCCGCTGCTCTCTCCGGAAATGCTCAGCCAGATGCAGTATTACGCCAAGGCGAAGTTGTTGCCTGCCGCAATCGAGCAGGAGACTACAGCATGGAGACGCCGGGTTGAGGATCTCGAACGGTACAACAGTGATCTCAAACTGGGTATCGTTGAGTTTGAAGATAAACTCAGGTCTCTCTGGAACGAAAGGCTGGAGATTGACCGCGACCGGGATGCGGCCCGCAGAGAAGTCACGACCTTGCACGCGGAACTCGACCAGGAACCGACCCGAACGGCACTGGTCTCGGTGATCATCGTCAACTTCAACGGTCGGCACCACCTGGAAAAGTGTCTCCCCGCCCTGGTTCGGACGTCAAAGGTCAATTTCGAGATCATCGTCGTCGATAACGGCTCTGAGGATGATTCCCTGAAGTGGATTGCCGAAAACCATCCCGATGTTCGCATTGTCGAGATCGGCGCCAACGTGGGATTCGGAGAGGGTAACCGGCAAGGGATGCTGGCGGCTCAAGGCGCTTACGCCGCCTTCCTCAACAGTGACACTGTTGTCGAACCGGAGTGGCTCTGGCATCTGATCAGGACTCTCTGCCTCGATCCTCGCATCGCAGCCACATGCTCAACCCTCAGGCTCCTCGAACATCCAACAATCCTCAACGGGCGGGGTGGAGCGATGTCGAAACTGGGCTTCGGATTTGACCGGCATTACGCATGCCCTGTCGGGCCGGATTCCGAAATCGAAGCAGTTCGGGATGTCTTCTTCCCGACCGCTGCAGCAATGCTGATGCGGACCCATGATTTCTTCGAGTGTGGCGCTTTCGACCGGAAGATGTTCATGTACCACGAGGATGTCGATCTCGGCTGGCGTCTCTGGCTTCTCGGTCGACGCGTCGTCGTCTGCAGGGATTCCGTTGTATTTCACCATTTTGGAGGCACAACCCACTCAAACCAGGGCCTCGAATGGCGTGAACGGATGGGCAGTCGTCACACCGTTCGTTCCATGATGAAACACTACCAACCGATCAATATTCTCAAGGCATTCAAGGGTCTCGCGAAGCTCTGGATTGGGATGGGCGCGTGGCGACACATCGCCCACATCATCGGATGGAATGCACTGAAGCTCCCCAGTACCCTGAGGGAACGACGATGGATCCAGCGGAGGCGCCGCCTCAAAGATTCCGAGCTATTCGATCGCGGTTTTATCTCCCCTGCCCCCTACCCGGCGCCCAGCCCGGAGATCCGGGATCTCGAAACCCATCGGGAAAGCTGGATTCAGACCCCGATCCTCATGCCGGGACACCATTCCGCCCTCGGGCGTCTTGGGGGAGGATGGTATCCAGCTCACCCGATCGAAGACGACATGGTTCGACCCTTCTGTGGCATTGCCACCTGTGGCCTCAAGGTTGAACCCAACGCGGAGGGAACGGTCGAGGTGGAGATCCATGTCCCCGAAGAGGCCGTTCGCGGGAACGACGTTACCCTCGAGGCCAACGGTCTCGTTCAATCGGTCCCCTTGACCGGAATACTGTGGCAGACCATTCGGCTCGAAGGCATCACGGCGGACCCTAGGGGCATCATCACGATCAGGCTGACGGCGCCTTCCTTCAGACCTCATCAGCTGTTCGGGAACTGGGATTTCCGGCGACTCGGCGGCGCCGTCCGGCTGGTTGCATTCCGAAGCGACTCCCCAGATCCGGTCTTTTCGTCGGAGGGGGTTTCGGTCGTCATCACCACGTTCAAACGGTGGCCGGTACTCAAGATGACCCTCGACGCCCTCAAGGGGCAGGGATGGCCCCAACTCCAGGTCGTCGTCATGGATGATGGATCGGGTGACGAGACCTGGGAAGAGCTCCAGCACTATCGGGATCTCCACGTGGACGATTTCAGATTGACCATCGCTACCCAGGAAAACCAGGGTCAGGGCAGAGCCCGGAACAACGCCCTGAAGCTGGTCGAAGAGGATCTGGTCCTCTTTCTCGGCGATGACATCATTCCCGAACCCGGACTGATTCAGGCCCACGTCGACCGCCATCGGGAAGCAGGCTATGGTGCAGCCGTCGTCGGTTTCACCGACTGGTACCGAAAGAAGATGTCGATCACACCGTTCATGGAGATGGTCAACTTTGAGGGGCATCAATTCGGTTACGACCACATGGAAACCGGAGGCGATCAACCCTTCACCTGTTTCTACACGTCCAATATCTCGATCGATCGATCCATCCTGGACGAGGCGCCTTTTGATTCCGCTTTCAGCTCCTACGGTTGGGAAGACGTAGAACTGGGCTACCGCCTCAGTCTCCGGGGAGTTCGAATCGTTTACGACGAGGAGGCCAAGGCCGGCCACTTTCACACAACAACGGTTCGATCGTTCTACCGTCGACAACTCCAGGTGGGGCAAACCCACCTCGATCTACTGGCGATCCATCCCGAGTTGACCACCGATGGCCACATGCCGCCAGAGCGTCCGCCCCATTGGTACCGATTGGCGACACCCTTCATCGGCGTTGGGATCGCAATCGCTGATATCCTCGACCGACACGGTTTTCCCGTCCCCAGGAAGATCCTCCACCATCTGATGATGATCGGCTTCTACCAGGGACGATCGAAGGGCAAACACCGTTCCACACCTGTGGAGAAGGACTCCTGAGTCATGACGAACCGCAACAGAGAGCGTGATCAAGAAATCAGAACCACCCTGATCGACATTGGACGTATGCTCTGGGAAAACGGATTGATCGCCGGAACCTGCGGCAACATCACGGCTCGGTTGGACCAAAACCTGGTCCTCTCAACACCGACCGGTTTGGCCAAGGGTCGACTCACACCTGATGACCTAGTCGTCACGGACCTCCAGGGCCATGTGGTCTCAGGTCGGCTCCAGCCGTCGTCGGAACTGAAGATCCACCTGGCGGCCTATCGTTTGAGACCCGAAATCGGCGCCATCGTCCACGCCCATCCCAAGACCGTAGTCGCCCACTCCCTGGCGTCATTGACCCTCTTGTCCACGGTCCTTCCCGAGACGGTCATCACCCTTGGGCCCGTTCCGGTCGTTCCCTATGAAACTCCAGGGACCTCTCGGTTGGCAGCCAGAATCGAAAGCGTGCTCTCGAACCACAACGCCATCATCATGGAGCGGCACGGCGCGGTCACCTTGGGTCGGGACCTTTACCAGGCCTACGAAAGGATCGAGACACTCGAACACGCGGCCCAAACCCTCTACCTCGCCCAAACCATGGGCCACGTCGAGCCTCTTTCGGACGACGAAATCATCCGTCTCCTTCAACTGGGGACCGGAGGGGTCACCGGGGAAGTCTGACCCGAAGTCCCTCGAGAATTCCAAGAACCCAGCTCTTGGCTGCCGGGGCCGGCAAGAAATCCGAAAGAGAGGGATCAGCCTCCGAAACCAAGGGGCCCCGAACCAGGGGCATGAAGCGCGTTGTGGGTGAGATCACCCACCGGGCGTCGGCCCCAACCCTGGCGGGATCGACTGACCGGACCCTCGACGGTCCCGGTGGAATCGGATCCGGCCATACGGCAGTGAACCACATCGGAAACCACAGCCTTCGAAATCGGTCCAGCGAGGGACCAAAATGGACCGCAGCTTCCTCATCTGCAGACACACCGATGGCATGACAAACCCGGGCTGACGGCACAACCACCGACCGCAACCCGTCACGTCTGACCCTGAGACAGAAATCGTTCTCCTCGTAAAAGAGGAAGTACTTGGGATCGAACCCACCCGCAGATCGGAAGGTCGATCTTTTTACGGCCATCATCGTTCCGGAAACCAGGCCCGTCATCGCCGGTTCCGCCGCATCCCAGAGTCTCAACTGTTCCGTGATGTATCGGCGGCGTGCTGTCCAGAGACTGTATTTCCCCTCCAACTCGCTCCACCAACTGATGTTCGGCGCCTGTGGTACAGCCCACCGTCCCGCCTGATCCCACACCAACTGGGGTGCAGCAATGCCGATTCCCGGGTCCTCGAGGGCGCGGAGCAGACTCGTCACGCTCCCCGGCTGCAGCAGCAAATCCGGATTCGCCAGGAGGAGGATTTCGCCTGACGATTCTTGTACGCCCCGGTTGAGGCCGGCACCATATCCGCCATTGCCCTGGGCAACCAGTCGATCAGGAGCCAGACGGCTGAGCGCGGCAAACTCTTCCTCGTCTTCGCTGTGATCGACAACGACAATCTCATCGACTCCCTCCACCGTCTCCAGCATCCTCCCCAGGGCGCCAGAAGCGTGAAAGTTGACAACGACGAGCGATACGGTCATAGGGGAATACTAACCCAAGAAAGCCGCCCCGAAGGGCGGCTGAATTCTGGTTT
>CAYSHZ010000220.1:0-6393 GCA_964430905.1 uncultured Thermoanaerobaculia bacterium
TCAGGGATATTTCGGCAGTATCAGGCTCTTCGTTCTGTGTCTTTTGATGGTCGGCGTGGAGGTCGTGTGGAGAATTCGGAAAACTCCTGACCAAGGGATAAATCCAGCGTAAACTGTACCGATGAAACGACGCATTCTCCACTGCGACATGGACTGTTTCTTCGCGGCGGTGCACATGCGTGACGACCCGGTGCTCCGCGGCAAGCCTGTTGTGGTTGGCGGGGATCCGGATGGTCGAGGGGTTGTGGCTGCCGCCTCCTACGAGGCCCGGGCGTTTGGGATCCATTCAGCGATGCCCTCGGCCCAGGCCCGCCGCCTCTGTCCACAGACGGTCTTCCTCCGCACGGACTTTGGGCGATACAAGGCTGAATCCGAGAAGATCTTCGACATTTACCGAGAGTTCACGCCATCGATCCAGACTCTTTCTCTCGACGAGGCTTATCTCGACGTCAGCGAATACCTGGGGTCCTTCGGATCAGCAACCGCTATTGCCGAAACCATCCGCCGTCGTGTCCGAGAGGAACGCCGACTGACGGTCAGCATCGGCGTGGGCCCCAACAAACTGGTGGCCAAGATCGCCTCGGACCAGGACAAACCCGATGGTCTGACCGTCATCAGGCCCAACGAAGTCGTGGATTTTCTCGCGCCCCTGCCGGTCCGCCGCGTCTACGGCGTCGGACCCGCCTCGGAACACAAACTGAAAGAGATGGGAATCACGACGGTTGCCGACCTCGCTTCCACACCGCTGGATCTCCTGCTGGCCCGGTTCGGCCATTGGGGGCGAACACTGTGGCAGTACGCCAACGGCCGGGATGACCGAGAAGTGAGGACTGACCGTGAGCGCAAGAGCATCGGTACCGAACGAACCTTCCGAGAGGACATGCGGGACATCAAAGCAATGGACGAAGTCCTTGAGAAGATGACACTTGAAGTCGTTGGGGGGCTCGGACGCCGGGGGCTTGCGGCCTGCACAATCACGGTCAAGGTCCGGTATCCGGACTTCACGACCCTGACCCGTTCCCACTCCTTTATCGGCCCGACATCATCAGCGGGACGCATCGAAAACTGTGCCAAGGATCTCCTCCGCCGGACTGAGGCGATTAAGCGATCGGTTCGGCTTCTCGGTTTGACGGCTGAGGGGCTTGTGCCGGCCGGCCTGGAGCAGTCAACTCTCTTTGACGACATGCTTCAGCCCGACCTTATTGCAGCTGCCGAGCCGGGGATGGACTACGATGCCGAAGACCACCAGTCGGTGTTTCCGGATTCGAAGTCATCGATGAAGATCGGGACGTCAAAGAGGTAGGCCGAACCGGAGTTCGTTCCCATTGGACCATCGTCGCCATAGGCGCCGATGAGGGCACGGCCGGCCGTCAAGGAGATGCCCTTCTGACCGAACCAATCTTCGCTCGCCGCATCGGACGCCGTGATCTTGATCATTTCGCCCCATGCGTTGGCGCCGCCATAGTCCCGCGTGAATACGTAGGCCGCACCGGCATCCACCGCCGCAGAATCGTTATTGCCTGCACCCACAACAAGGGTGAAACCTCTCAGGGCGAGGGCTAATCCGAATTTGTCACCCTCTGCAGTATTCGTGGCCATGAGTTTGGTCAGTTGCCCCCATGCATCGGGGCCACCGAGGTTTCGGTCGAAGATGTAGGCGGAACCCGCGTCGAGAATGGTGCCATCGTCGTCACCAAAAGCGCCAACGACAGCGAGATCCCCGTCCAGGGATACCGAGACTCCAAAAGAATCATCGGCAGCGGCATCGCCGGCCATGAGCTTGATCACCTCACCCCATGCATCTGGGCCGCCCTGATCGCGATCAAAGACATAGGCTGCGCCACTGTTGGCCCCGCTCTCATCGTCACTGATGGCCCCGACAATCAAGGTGTCCCCATTGAGCGAGCACGAGTGACCGAATTGATCGTCCTGTGATGGATCCGAAGCGGTGACAATACGGACCTGACCCCAGTTGTCGGGACCGCCGGCATCTCGTTCGAAGATATAGACGGCACCACTGTCGGTCTCGGTGCCGTCGGCATATTGGGCTCCAACAGCGACCGTCGTTCCGTCAATTGCCACTGAAAATCCAAACCAATCGTCAGCCTCCGAGTCAGAGGCGGTGAGTTTGGTGACCTCGCCCCATGCATCAGGGCCGCCCTGATCGCGATAGAAAACAAAGGCAGTGCCTGTATCTGCCGTGACGTTATCGCCATTGAGAACACCGACGACGACGATGTCACCGGAAATCCCCACTGAGTATCCGAAGTTGTCGAGTGCGGAAGCATCCGAAGCGGTCAGCTTGGTGACCTCGACCCAAGCCCCGGAGATATCGTCCCACTGAAAAATGTAGGCCGAACCGCTGTTATTGCCATCGTCATCGTTGCCGTGAGCGCCGATGACTGCGGTGTCGCCGTCAATCGCGGTCGTGAAACCAAAGATGTCGTAGGACCACTCGTCCGAGGCGGTCAGCTTGTCTTCCCCATGGACCGGTACCGCGGCCCCGAGCGCCACGAAAAAAGCCAGACAAACGATGATCACGAGAGTCATGCGTGCCATGATGAGCCTCCTTTTTTGATCTTCCGGTTCCAGGCTAATGAACATGATTCTTCTCGGATATCACGGAAATCCGCCATTTTCGGGTTACGATGGATGCTCAACCCAATGTCTCTCGGAGATCGTGCCGCACTGGATCGACCCTTGGTGGGATCCATCAGGACCTTGGTCGTCACTGCCGTGGTCATGTTGATATCCCTGCCGGTTCCAGTGATGTCCGCGGGGGGTGGGGACGAGCTGTGGTTTGAGCGTCTCGATTCGCCCGAACCACCGCATCGATCTGTCTTCGCCCTGCATCAAGATGTCGATGGATTTTTGTGGATTGGAACCCAGGATGGGCTCGCACGATTCGACGGTTCTGAAATGCGAATCTTGCGCCATGATCCGAAGGATCCGCATTCAATCTCCAACAGCAGCATCCATCTCCTGTTCGAGGACAGAAGGGGGCGGTTCTGGGTTGGCACGGAAGACGGGTTGAACATCCTTGATCGGCGCCGGCTCAAGGCCGTTCGGGTGCCGACTCCAGGACATCCGGAGGGCGACGGGGCGTGGTTCTATTGTGCCTTCGAAGACAGAGAAGGCAGACTGTGGTTCGGAACCGACGATGGACTGCTCAGGTTCGACGGGGAGCGCAGCGGGTTTCGGCTCTTTCAGCACGAGGAGGGTGACCCCACAACTCTCACCGACCCGGCGGTCGTTGGGATTCAGGAGGATCGGGCGGGTTGCCTCTGGGTCGCCACGACATCGTGGAACAACCAAAGCCTGCACCGAATGACGGCGCAGGGTGAGGTTGCCGGGCGGTTTCCGATGACAGGACCGGCGTCCAGGCAGTATGCCTTCTTGATCGATTCCCAGGATCGTTTCTGGACTCATCCGTCGGGGCCAATGTACTTCGATCCGGAGGGGAGGGCTTTCACCGGGAGGGCTTCGATCTCGGGCTGTTCAGAGGCCAGGTCGGCGATTGAACGGGTCGATGGGAGTATCTGGATCGCCTGCGATGACGGCTTGTATCACTCTGAAAACGACACACCCCACATGGTCGGCCAACGTGTCGTGGAAGCTTCCGGAACCTGGCTGGAAAATTACGGCCGATCCCTCGTTGAGGACTCTTCAGGAACGCTGTGGGTAGGCACCGAAGGCGGCTTGTTCAGGATTGACCCGCATTCGAAGCCGTTCAGCAGTATCGTGCGTGATCCTGCGAACCCCTATAGCCTCAGTGCCGATGCGGTGTCGGCGATCGCAGAGGCGCCGGAGGGCGAGCTCTGGGTGGCGACGTATGGTGGTGGCTTGAACAGGGTCGATCCTGCCACGGGGAGGTCTCGACACTATTGCGTGGATCCCGATCGGCCCGACCGATGCACAAGCGGAGTAATTTGGCATCTTCATACGACCCAAGACGGGATGTTGTGGATCGCCGGGAGTCAGCTGTGGAGCGTGGATCCCAAGGACGAGAAATTGACCCTCCGAAGCCCTCGAGGCGTGATCATTGACTCCATCGTCTTCATCGCCCAAGGCGACGATGACATGCTGTGGATGGGAGGACTTGGAGGCCGTCTCTACCGTTACACCATCTCCACCGGCGATTTCGAGGCGATCGAATTCGAATTTGAACACCAGCATCAGGGGACGGACAATCGCTTCGACTCGCTCCTGCTCGATGGTGACACGCTCTGGATTGGCATGGGCGACGCTCTTGGAGTTTTCGACACGACACGCGGCAGTTTTTCAAAGTTACGACTGGAGACGGTCGAGGGGATGAGCCTGAGCAGTCTGGGAACCTGGGCAATCCACCGAGACCCCGACGGCTGTCTGTGGTTGGGAACGTCGATTGGCCTGGTTCATTTCAGCCCGGAGGAACGTCGTTTCGGCCTGTTGACAACCCAAGACGGTCTGCCCGGATCTTCGGTTTACAGCATCCTGGAGGACGAGACCGGAGCGCTCTGGCTGGGAACCAATCGGGGCCTGGTGCGATTTGACCGGTCTCGGACCCGGGATTGGCGATTTCGGACGTTCACAACGACAGACGGAACCGGCAATACCGAGTTCAACCGGCATGCCGCCCTTCGCACGGACGATGGCAGCATGTACTTCGGTGGAATGGACGGGCTGACCTGCTTTGATCCGTCGAGGATCCACGACAATCCTTTCGTTCCTCCGATCGCCATCACGAAGATTGATGTTTCCAGCCGCGAAGGGACGCGAACAATTGATTCCTGTGGGCTCGATCGTCTGGTGTTGGCTCCCGGTGATACAACGGTTCGATTTCAATTTGCGGCCCTGAACTTCACATCGCCCGGACTCAATCGGTATCGCTATCACCTGGAGGGTTTTGATTCTGCGTGGATCGATGCCGGGACAAGAAGAACGACCCAGTACACCAATATACCTCCAGGCACGTATCGGATGAGAGTCTCGGGGTCGAACAACGACGGCGTCTGGAATGAGGAGGGCCGGTCTCTGGAGATTGTCGTCCAACCCGCCGTTTGGGAGACGTGGTGGTTTCGGGTAATGGCGGGTGCCCTCGTCCTTGGTGTGGCCTGGGCAGGTATTCGATTTCGGGCCCGCAGGAAGCACAATATGGAACGACTGCGCCTCCGCATTGCCGGTGACCTTCATGATGATCTCTCAAGCGACCTCAGCGGAGTGGCGGTACTGGCCGACATGCTATGCCAGACTGAAGGTCTCGGCAGTTCCGAACGGGCCGACCTGGGAACAATCCGGGATGCCTCGCTTCATATGGCCGATGGGCTGCGAGACATCGTCTGGTATATCGATCCAGAGCACGACAGTCTCGAGGCCACGGTCCGTCGAATGAAGAGAGTCGTATCGACCCTTTTGCGGGGAATTTCCCATGAATTTGTGGTGGATCTTCCACAACGAAATGTGCCGCTCGGCGTCAATGCCCGCCGGAATCTCTTCTTGATACTCAAGGAGGGTGTACACAATATTGTCAGGCATGCCGAGGCGGAGAACGTCGAGATTGTCGTTGCCGTTTCCGGTGGCCTGCTGAGGCTCTCAATCAAGGATGACGGCAGAGGTTTTGACCCGGCGGCGGCTTCTGCGGGTCACGGTGTCGGAAGCATGCGGCGCCGGGCCGAAGAAATCGACGCCGAATTTGAAATATTGAGTGTTCCCGGCAGAGGGACTGAGTTATGCCTGACGGTCGGATTGGCGCATTCACGTGATGGCGGCGCCGGTAAATTCGGCGTAGGTTGGAGACGATGAATCAATCCAGCAACCCCCGGGAAGGGCTGAATCGGCGATGAGAGTTCCGGAAGAAGCCGATGTCTGGGTCGTCGAAGACAATGCGGTTTTTCGAAACGCCCTGGCTTCATTATTGACGGCGACACAGGGAATGCACTGCTCGGTTGCTGTCGAGTCCTGCGAGCAGGCTTTTGATGCCCTGGAACTGGGAGGCGCCCCCGATATCGTTCTGATGGACATCGGCCTCCCCGGGATCGACGGCATCAAAGGAACGCGGCGCATCAAGGCTCAGTCTCCGACGACCCGGATCATCATGTTGACGGTCCACGAGGAAAGCCGTGAGATCTTCGAAGCCATCTGTGCCGGGGCCTCGGGGTACCTGTTGAAGCCATCATCCGCAAATGACATCTCTGATGCTGTTCATGATGCTCTCCAGGGTGCGGCGCCCATCAACGCGTTTATCGCCGGCAAGATGCTGGAGATGTTTGCGAGACTGGCGGAACCTCGATCCGCGGCCGAAGACTATGGTCTGACCGCCCGTGAACGGGAGATCCTTCAGTTGTTGGTCGAAGGCCTCACTGTGGGGCAGATCGCCGAACGTCTGGGGCTCAGTTTTCACACCGTCGACAGCCA
>CAYSHZ010000221.1:0-6392 GCA_964430905.1 uncultured Thermoanaerobaculia bacterium
TCCCGGTCCGGGCTGCGACGATGGCCTTATCCTTGACGACGGCTCGGCGGAAACGGCCTACAGCTGGGTGCCCAGCGCCATGTGGGGCGAGTACGTACAGACCTTTCCGGAAGCGCCGCTGGTCTCGTCTCGGTTGGATTCGGTCTGTGTCTGCTGGACCCGCACCCGTCCGGACGATGCGCTGAGTTTTGAGATTGTCGTTTATTCGGGTTCCCAATACACCCCCAACCAGCGGGAACTCTATTCTTTTCCGGCGTTCATATCCTCCGTTCCCCTGTGGCCGGATGCGACCTTCGTCGAGGTGCAGGCGCCTCCCGATGCTCCACTGCTGAATGCCAGCGTCCACCACATTGGTGTGCGATGGAATCCTTCGGTGGACCAGTTCTTTTTTCTGTGTGCCGACCAGAGCCCGACCGACAGTCCCGAGGGTGGATTCTTCCGAGACGACCGTTCGGAGGGCGAGTGGGGGTCGGTTCTGGATACGTCCGATCCAATTTTCGCTGAACATCGGGCGATGATGGTCCGGGTCCGCGCCCACAGGGCGCCCTGGGTCCCGACATTGGGACCGGTGGGCCTGGGTATGCTGGCCCTGCTGTTGGCGATTTCGGGTTGGGTTGTCCTTCGTCGTTATTGACGTGTTTCGTTTTGGCGGTCGATAGCACGCTTTGGATTCAGTTGAGTTCTTCCAATTCCGTGTCAACCTCGACGACGTCATCCTCGGCATACCGTGACACCGAGATTCTGATCCATGCCGTCGCGTACTCGGGATGGGAAAGTTTGACGAGATAACGTCCCGGAGCGGGGAAGTAGTAGATCTGCCCTCCACCTGCATCGTCCCAGTCGTCGGCAATCCCCAGGATTGTACCGTTGATCGTGATCAGAGCATCTCCGGGATCAACATCGAAGTCGGCGCCACGGCGACACGCGAAGATATCGCTGATAGGCGGAGTGGTCGGCGTTGGCGCCACGGTGGGTGTTGGACTTGGCGTTGGCGAAGGTGCCGGAGGCGGCACTGTGGGAGGCGGAGAAGTCGGGCTGGGGACCGTTGCCGGCCGAGCCCAGATGGGTGTTGGACGTGGCTGGGGGCGGACCGTGATTGCCGTTGGGATGGCGGTAGGTCTGAAGGGAATGGTTGTCGGTGAGACTCTGCCCGGTCGGGGGCGAATATCTTTGGCTGGTGTTGGAGTCGGCGGGCGTGGTGTCGGAGTGTTTTGGGGTGGTTCGATGATCTGAGCCGGTATTGGAGTTTCCGGTGGCGCCATTGCTTCGGTCACCTTCGCCGGCGTGGGTGTCATGAGGACCTGGGCAGTCGCTGGTTCTGGAGCTGTCCGGGGAAGGTTGAAAAATGCCCACAACCCCAATGCGGTCGCTGCGGTCAGGATGGTTCCGGCGATACCTGCCAAGACCCATGCCACGGCGCGACTCCCAGGCTGGGTCCCAGACTCTGTCATCCGAGAAGGCTGGATGAAGGTGGGATCGCTCTCGATTGGGGGGAGCCGGGGTGGTATGGGGTCAGTGGTCAAGGATCGGGCGGCCGTCGCCATTGCTTGCGAATTCTCGAAACGATTCTCGCGTTCTTTCGCCAGTGCTCGTCGGAGAAAGGCGACGGTCTTGGAACCAAGACGGTCCAGGGCCTGCCCGTCCGAGAAGGGGTCGTGGTTGAGAATCTGGTAGACCAGCGTCGTGATCGTATCTGCCGGGAAGGGACGTCTCTTGAGGAGAAGTTGATAGGCGACCACCCCGAGCGAGAAGAGATCGGCTCGAGGATCTACGGCTTCTCCACGGATCTGTTCCGGCGCCATATACGAGGGTGAGCCAACCGAGGCTCCCGTTCGAGTCAGGGCCGTATTATCTCCCACGGCTCGGGCAACACCGAAGTCGGTGACCTTGGGGGTTCCGTCGGGGAGCAGGAGGATATTCGCGGGCTTGATGTCCCGGTGGATGATGCCGGCCGCGTGGGCAGCCCCCAGGGCATCGGCAACCTTTGCGACGATCTCAAGTGATTCTTTCCGATCGGGAGTGGGGCCATGGGTCAGTCGGTGAGAGAGTGACTCTCCCTGGACCAACTCCATCACCAGCCACAGGAGATCGCCTTCGGTCCCTGCGTCGAAGACCGTCACAATTCCAGGATGATGCAGTCTTGCTGCCAGCCGGGCTTCCCTCAGGAAGCGAATCTTCATCTCATCGGAACTGGGACCAGCCTCCAGATGGGGCTGGATGATCTTGACCGCGACCCATCGGTCCAGTTGGGGATCATGAGCCCGGAGAACCCGGCCCATACCCCCACGCCCAATCTCATCGACGATGTGGTAGCGACCGACCGACTTGGGAATATCCATATGCCGGGACCATCATAGATCAATCCGGAGAATTGGGCGAAGGTGTCGGGAGAACCGGAGGCGGTACCGAGGAGGTTCGGGTCGCCATTGCCGATCTATTCAGAGATCGGGGTCAAACCTCAATAGGTGGTGAAGGGATCTCGTGACCTCCGGGGATGAAAAGGTTCCGAATTCGTCCTTGAACCCGGCCTGGAAATCCGCCAGGGAATCATTGAGGAATCGACGGTGCCGTTCGATGGCAATGGTGAGGATTGGGTCTTGATTTTCACTGAGACCATCGATGGCGACCAGTTGAATTTCCCGGTCGTTGATGCCTCCCAGGGAATCCTGAAGGCCCTTGAGGTCCTCGATGAGTCGGTGGCTTTGCTCCAGGTCGAAGACAGCCCCAAAGAACTCCAACAGATACCTGAGTTTCTTGCCGTCAATTCTCAGACGGTGGAACTCGGAGGCGTGGGGTTCTGCCGGAAGGGCGTGACCATGTTTGAGAAGTCTTTGATGAGCCTTGAGAATTCGGGTTGTGGCCACCGGAGCGGTAGGTTGTGATGCCTTTTTGGAGAGGGTCTCCGGAGGCGTCTCAAGAAAGGTTCTCCATTGATGCAACAGGGTTGAAAACCAGGGTTTCCGAAGGTCTGAGGAGACCTGGGCTCGGGCGATGTCGCGAAGCCGACGAACGAGGTCTTCCAGTGGGCCGAGGCCGTCATGAGTACTGGAGCTGTCTTGGTTCTCGGCAATGGCCTCCAGCCAGACATCGAGGTCCCGACAGTGCCCGGTGACGTTGCCGATGTTCCTGAATCCCTGTCGAAAGCATTTGATGGTGGTCTTGGGGAAGATTCCGGGTACCTGGCCCAGGATCGTCCTGGTCCTGCGGGTCGCGACCCGGAGATCATGAATATCCTCAGGATTGCTGTCGGTGATCACCCGTTCGGCGCACGACTCGATTCTATTCAACTGATCGCCAAGGATGGTGCGAAGAGCTTGGTCAATCGTTCGGCTGGTGTCTGAGTTCATGAGGATCAGGGTAGCATTGGAGCCGTTGCGGTCCCTTTCACCTTATCAAACTCTGCCCTCCAAACCCGTCTTCCCCATCCGCGGTATGATGGTCGTTCGAGCAATTGAAACCAGGAGTTACTCAATGACGGCAGGGAAGATCACACCGAAGAGCTCTGAGGCCTTCGTTAACAGGGAACTCAACTGGCTCCAGTTCGCCAGAAGGGTGTTGGAGTTGGCGGAGGATCCAGAAGTTCCGCTGTTGGAACGGGTCAAGTTTCTGGGCATCGTCGGAATGCTGCGGGACGAGTTCTTCATGAAGAGGATGTCCGGGCTCAAGCGGCAGATCAAGAAGGGTGTCGAGAAACTCTCAATCGACGGTCTGACGCCGCAGGAGGAATTTGACGCATGTCGGCGTGAGATCCTCGGTCAGAAGGACATTCTGGCTCGGGTCATTCGTGACGAGGTCCGCCCGGCCCTGGTCGAGGCCGGCGTTCCGATCCTCGACTGGCAGCAGTTGAGCGACGGACAACGAGAGGCGATGAGATCCTATTTCGAAGAGAGGGTCATGCCGATTTTGACTCCGCTGGCGGTCGATGCCGAACATCCCTTTCCCTTCATCGCCGGGCTCAGCCTCAATCTTGCCATTACGCTGAAGGCAAAAAAGAAGGAACGGTTCGTTTCCCTCAAGATTCCAGCCAATCGAGACCGATGGGTTGCCCTCCCGGATGAGGCGGGATATGTCCCCCTCGAACAGGTCGTGGCGGCAAATCTGGACAGGCTCTTTCCCGAGGCGTCGTCAGTGCAGGTCTCGCTCTTTCGGGTGACCCGCGGCGCCGAGGGCGAGTCGGGCCGAGATGGCGCCTATGAAGACAATGGGGGATTGGAAACACCGGGCAGCATCATTGCCCAGGTGACCGACGAGCTCAAGGCTCGGAAATTTGCCGGGGGTGTTCGACTTGAAGTAGCCTCCAATATGCCGGAGAAACTCCGTCATTGGTTGGCCGAGCAGGTCGAGGTGACCCGGGATGACCTCTATGTCATTGATGATCTCCCGGCGCCTGCCGACCTCGCGTCCTTTCAGCCGGAGGGGCGGCCGGATCTTCGTGATCCGGATCTTCCGGCGGTGACCCATCCGCGATTGGCCCGCCTTCCGGCCTCGGACAGTTCGGCAATTTTTAAGGAAATCTGTCGGGGAGACATTCTCCTTCACCATCCCTACCAGGCCTTTGAGAACTCGGTTCTCCGTTTCCTCGAGAGTGCGGCCGTCGATGACAAGGTTCTGGCCATCAAGTTGACGATCTATCGGACCTCGTCGAATTCGCCGATTGTCCTGGCCCTTGCCGAGGCCGCCCGGCGTGGCAAGGAGGTCGCCGTCCTGGTGGAGATCACGGCACGATTCGACGAGGCGCCCAACATCGCCTGGGGCCGGTATCTGGAAAATGAGGGCGTTCATGTTGCCTACGGCGTCGAGAAACTCAAGACCCACGTCAAGGCGGCATTGGTCGTTCGGGAAGAGGCGGGCCGAATGAAGCGGTATGTCCATGTCGGAACCGGGAACTACCACGCTGGGACAGCCCGTCACTACACCGATCTTGGTCTCTTTAGTTGTGATCCGGAGCTGGCAGCCGATGTTGCGTCGGTGTTCAATGAACTGACCTCGGCAACGACGATTCAGGGGACCCACAAGCTGCTGGTGGCGCCGTACTCGATGCGGGACCGGTTCCATGCCTTGATCCGGAGAGAAGCGGAAAACGCCGCTGCCGGAAAGGTCTCAGGTATTCGGGCCAAGATGAACCAATTGCAGGATCCGACGATTATCCGGGATTTGTACAAGGCGTCCGAGGCTGGAGTCCCCGTCGAACTCAACATCAGGGGACTGTGCAGTCTTCGCCCCGGAGTGCCCGGCTTGTCGGAGAACATCCGTGTCTTTTCGACCATCGGGCGGTTTCTCGAGCATGCCCGGATCTATAGATTCGAGAACGACGGCGCTCCGGAGTTCTTCATCGGTTCGGCCGACTGGATGAAGAGGAATCTGGACAATCGAATCGAGACGATCAGCCCGGTCGAAGACGCCAAGCTCCAGAAGGAACTCGACGAGATCTTGGCCGTATACGCTGCTGACAATTACTCGGCGTGGGACATGGCGCCTGATGGAACCTATGCGCGCCGGAGGCCCGCCAAGAGCGAAGTGGCACGGGGTGCTCAGCAGGTCTTCATCGAACGGGCCTCGAGGGTCTGATGCCGCTCTACGCATTTGAAGACCGCGTACCCTCAATCGATCAATCGGCCTATGTCGCACCCTCGGCCGTAATCATCGGTGACGTCGTCATTGGACGGGACTGCTACGTGGGGCCGGGCGCCATTCTCAGGGGTGATTACGGACGTATCGAGATCGGCGCCGGCTCGGCCGTCGAGGAGGGCGTGATCCTGCATGCGCGTCCGGATGGAGTGACAGCAATCGGCGATCGGGTAACGCTGGGTCATGGGGCCATTGTTCATAACGCCATCGTCGAGGATGGGGCTGTCATCGGCATGAGGGCCGTGGTGTCCGATTTCTCCAGGGTTGGAGCAGGGGCCATCGTCGGCGAGGCGGCCCTGGTCCGGCGGGATCAAGTTGTTCCCGAGGGGGCTATTGCTTTCGGGGTCCCGGCGCGGGTGATCGGGAAGGTTGGTGAGGGCCAGGAGGACATGCTGGTCCGTGCCAAGGATCTGTACATTGATTTGGCCCGGAGGTATCCCAAGGCCCTGCGGGAGATCGACCGAGAGGCGTGTCAATCTCAGGAATGAGAGTTCTGGGGTGTCAGAATAGAATCTTAGTCCTACTCTGTCAGATTTAGGTGACGATTCAGCTATAGACACTTGACAAATACGTTATCAGATGTTATCTTGTGATCGGTAGAGGCAACTCCCGAACTGGAGGACATCATGACATTGGACAAACTGACCCAAAAGAGCCGTGAGGCTGTTCAGGCGGCCCAGACCTTGGCCGTTCGTTTCGGACATCAGGAAGTGGATATCGATCACTTGGGCCTGGCCCTTCTGGAACAGGAAGGCGGCCTGTTG
>CAYSHZ010000222.1:0-6375 GCA_964430905.1 uncultured Thermoanaerobaculia bacterium
TTCTCGGATTGTGGCTGGCCGTTGCCGTCGGGATGGATCTTGGAATCTCGATGTCCGCAAAGGTTGCCCCCCACTGGGTTGCGACCCTTCTGGGTTATGTCCTGCCCGTTCTGGCGGCGGTTGCACTCTTTGGGCTTGCGGGTTGGGGTATCGAACGGACTCTCAAGGCGATGCGGCTGGGTTGGCTCAATCGTCTGCTGGGCGCAGGGCTTGCGGGCTGTGTCGGGGCGGTCCTCCTTGGATTTCTCCTGGTCTTGAGCCTGGGAATTTCGCCGGAATGGGCAGAGATGTGCCGGCGGTCCCTGCTCTTCCCCTACCTCGTCGAAATTTCGCAGTTGGTCTTCGGAGCCCGATAACGATGAGCTCCGGCTCTCTCCGGTCCGGCCGTGAGGCTTGACAGGGGAAGCAGGACCCTGGTATTGATGCACCCGATGAGAACGAACGGTCTTCTCTCCGCAGTCATGGTCATGTGCGGCCCGCACACGCGGGGAAGGAGCGTTCAGGTCTTTTATCGCTAACTGAAGCAACAAGACCCACACCACCTACCCGCAACGGACAACCGTTGCGGGTTTTTTTGTGGGTCGGACTGGGAGGTCCACGATGACTCAACGAATGCAATACCTGATGCACGAAGCCGGAAGCCGAAAAATGAAAATTCTCGTTCACCAGCAGTTGAAATTCGGAGATCCACATGACCGACCACAACCATTCCTACCGTTTTGAAACTCTTCAGGTTCACGCCGGCCAGGCGCCCGCCCCGGGCACGAACGCCCGCGCCGTGCCGATCTATCAATCAACCTCCTTCACCTTCGACAGTGCTCAACACGGCGCAGAGCTCTTTGCCCTCGAGTCCCCCGGGAACATCTACACCCGCATCTCCAACCCCACGACCGAGGTCTTTGAGGCCCGGATGGCGGCCCTGGAAGGTGGCGTTGCCGCGGTGGCGACCTCCAGCGGCCAGGCGGCCCAGTTCCTTGCCCTGACTACCTTGTGTGAGGCGGGGGACGAGATCGTCGCCTCTTCAAACCTCTACGGTGGAACCTATAACCAGTTGAAGATTGCGCTGCCGCGCCTGGGGATCAGGGTCCGCTTCGTCAGCGGAGATGACCGGGGGGCCTTTGCGCCGGCGATCACGGACCGAACCAGGGCTCTCTACGTCGAGACTCTCGGTAACCCGAGTTTCAACGTTCCGGATTTCGAGGGTCTGGCCGAACTCGCAGCCGAGCACCGGATTCCGCTGGTCGTCGACAACACCTTTGGTTGCGGGGGTTATCTTTGCCGTCCGATTGACCACGGCGCCCATATCGTTGTCCAGTCGGCGACGAAGTGGATTGGTGGACATGGCACCTCCATCGGTGGTGTCATTGTGGATTCGGGCCGATTCGACTGGATATCGGGGCGGTTTCCCGCCTTTACCGACCCTGCGCCGGGGTATCACGGACTGGTCTTTGCCGAGGCCTTCGGCCCGGATCACCCGGGAGGCAACAGCGCCTTCGCCGTCCGGGCCCGGGTTGAGGGCCTTCGTGATCTCGGTCCCTGCCTCAGTCCGTTTAACGCCTTTCTGCTGCTCCAGGGGCTGGAAACGCTGTCGCTTCGGGTTCAAAGGCAGGCCGACAACACCCTGGAACTGGCCCGATGGCTGGACGGCCTCCCGGCGGTGGCGTGGGTCAGTTATCCGGGTCTCGAATCCCACCCCTCCCACGGGCGGGCCAGGAAGTATCTCCACAACGGTTTCGGGGCGGTTTTGACCTTCGGGATTGTTGGTGGCACCCAGGCCGGCCGAGCGTTTATTGACTCGGTGGAACTTGCCTCGCATCTGGCCAACGTTGGGGATGCCAAGACCCTTGTCATTCATCCGGCCACGACAACCCATCAGCAATTGACGGAGACCGAGCGGACGGCCAGTGGCGTGACGCCGGAGCTGATTCGGGTCTCGGTTGGGCTGGAGCATATCGACGACATCAGGGCGGATTTTGAGCAGGCCTTTGGACGGGTCGGGGAGGTTCGATCATGAGAGCAATTGACTCAAGGACCAGAACGATCACCCTGGCGGATTCGGTCGATTTAGAGTTTGGTGGTTGTCTTGACGAGGTCAGAGTTGCGTTTCGAACGTGGGGATGCCTGGATTCGGCCCGGTCCAACGCCGTTCTGGTCTGCCATGCCCTGACTGGATCGGCCGATGCCGATCGCTGGTGGCCTGGGCTGTTCGGAACGGGGAAGACCCTTGATCCGGGGAGGGATTTCATCATTTGCAGCAACGTGCTGGGCTCATGCTACGGCACGTCGGGACCCACCAGCCCCACACCAGGAGGGACCGGTCACTACGGATCCGACTTTCCCGAGGTCAGCATCAGGGACATGGTGGAGGTGCAGCGGCTGCTGCTGGATTCGCTTGGTATTCGGAGACTCCGTCTGGTCATCGGTGGGTCTTTGGGCGGGATGCAGGCACTCGAATGGGCCGTCGGTGCGCCTGACAGGGTGGATGCGGCCATTGCCGTCGCCACGAGCGGCAGGCACTCTCCCTGGTGCATTGCGGTGTCCGAGGCGCAAAGGGCAGCGATCCGTGCGGATGCGGCCTGGCGCGGTGGGCACTACCCGGCCGACCGACCGCCGGAGCACGGTCTGGGTGCGGCGCGAATGATGGCAATGTGTACCTACCGGAATCAGGCGGTTTTCTCAGAACGGTTCGGACGAGCTCAGACGCCTGAGGGTGTCTTTCAGTCGGAAAGTTATCTCCATCATCATGCTTCCAAGCTCGCACGGCGCTTTGACGCCAACGCCTATATCACCTTGACCAGGGCAATGGACTCGCATGATCTGGGTCGGGGGCGCGGCCAGTACGACAATGTACTTGCCGGCATCACCGTACCCATTCTGGTCGTGGCGATCAGTTCCGATATGCTCTACCCGCCCCGGGAGCAGCAGGAGTTGGCGAGCTGGATTCCTCGTTCGCATCTGGCCGAATTGCACTCACCCCATGGTCATGACGCGTTTCTGATCGATACCGAAGAACTCGACAGCCACATTCGCCACTTCCAATCGACGCACCTCCGGCGCCGTTTGGCCAGTTGAGGGGGCCGTCATGCGTGTACTCAAATTTGGTGGAACGTCGGTAGCCACGGCCGAAAAACTGCGGAGAGTTTCAGCCATCGTTGCCTCGGCCGTTAAGGAAGACCGGACCGTGGTTGTTGTCTCGGCGCTGGCCGGGGTGACCGATAGGCTCAAAGAGCTGGTTGAAAGCGCCCGGCACGGTGCAGAGGATTGGAAATCGACTCTGGAAAACCTTCGGGTCCGGCATCAGCAGGAACTGGCGTTGATCGGGGTGGAAGACGGGGCCGAGGTGTCCCGGTCAATCGACTCCCGAGTCAACGAAACCGCCCGTTTGCTGGTCGGTGTCGGCATGGTCGGTGAGTGTTCCCGGGCGACGAGAGACCGCATTTTGGCAACAGGAGAACGCCTGTCGGTTCTGCTGGTGACAGCTGCTCTGGGCACCAGGGGTCTCTCGGCCGAAGTGGTGGATGGCACCGAGATGATTGAGGCCAGACGGTGTGGCGATGGTCATGAGGTGCTGGTTGACGCAACCGCTCGGCGCGCAAGACGGCGCCTTGCGATCATGGCGGAACACACGGTACCAGTTGTGACCGGCTTCGTGGCGGTCGATCCCTCTGGCCGGATGCTGACTCTGGGGCGGGGTGGCTCGGACCTCAGTGCGACGGTCCTGGCGGCCGCGTTGGACTGCACAGGGGTCGAGATCTGGACCGACGTCAACGGTGTCATGAGCGGACCACCACGGGTGGTGCAGCAGGCGAGAACCCTTCCGATTCTCACCGAAGGGGAGGCGGCCCAGTTGGCCTTTTTCGGCGCCAAGGTCCTGCATCCGACCTGTTTGGCGCAGCTGGCCGGCCGAGATATTCCCGTCCTGATTCGCAACACCCTTGAACCCGCGGGGGAATTCACCACCGTTCGTCGGGGTAGAGAAGAAGGAATGGGTGTACGAGCCGTGGCGGGGGTTGAGGATGTTGCAGTTTTCGAGGTCAAATGCCCCTTGTGGGCTGATGCCCAATGGGCCTCCCGCCTGGAACACGCATTGGAAGGAGTCAGGGGACAGTTACTGGTGGCCCTGCGTTCCTCGGCGGACGAGTCGTCGATTGTCGTTGTTCCGGGTCATCTCGGCGATTGGGTCGCTGATCGCCTGGCCGCCGAGACCTTGATTCGGCGGCGGGGGGCACTGTTGGCACTCGTCGGTTCTTCGATTCTGGCGTACCCCGGGGCCATCGGTCGTGTCTTCGAAGCTCTCGGCCGCCGAGGCGTTTCAATTCACGGGGTTTTCTCCGGCTCAACCGCGGGAACCCTGAGCCTCCTGGTTGAACCCGACACGCTGGATATTGCACTGGAAGCGGCGCACGAGGCCTTGGAGGTCTCAAGGCTGCTGGAGGTTGAAAATGAAACGGAAACTCAAAGTGGGTATCCTGGGATCAACGGGCAGCGTCGGACAGAAGCTCGTTCGCCTGCTACATCAACACCCATGGTTCGAAATTGATACGCTCGTGGCCTCTGATCGGTCTGCAGGCAAGAGCTACTCCGAGGCGGCCCACTGGCTGGAGCCTGTTCCTCTGCCCCAGTCAGTGGCCGAAAAGACGGTTGTTGGGGTGGATGGTATCCAGGGCTGTGATCTCTTCTTTTCGGCCCTGGACGGTGTCGTTGCGGGCAGGGTGGAACCGGAGATCGCGGCATCGGGGGCCATCGTGGTCTCCAACGCCTCGGCGCTACGGATGGACCCAGCAGTACCTTTGGTGGTGCCGGAGGTCAACCCGGATCATCTCGAACTGGTTCGGGGGAGAAGCGGAGGTTGTGTCATCACCAATCCCAACTGTGCCACGGTCGGGCTGGTATTTGCACTCAAACCACTGGTCGACGCCTTCGGGCTCGAGGCCGTCGAGGTGACGACGCTGCAGGCGGTGTCGGGGGCCGGCTATCCGGGGGTGCCTGCACTGGACATTCTCGGCAACGTCATCCCGCACATCGAAGGCGAAACGGACAAGATCGAAGAGGAACCACGCAAGATTCTCGGTCGTCTTCGCCATGGTGTCGTCGAAGACCTTCCGGTGAAAATCAGTGCCCAGGTGACCCGGGTCCCGGTGATTGACGGCCATCTCCTCAGCATCTCGGTCAAACTGGGGCGGTCGGTCTCGGCCGATGAAGCGCGGGAGGCCTTCGAGGGATTTCGAACGCCTCTCGCCGGGCTTGGGCTGCCCTCGGCGCCGGAACGACCGGTGATCGTCTTGCCCGGTCCAGCTGATCCCCAGCCGCGTCTGCATTCTGGGTTCGGCGGGGGCATGACGGTCAGTGTGGCCCAGATTCGTCCCTGCCCGGTCCTTGATCTTCGATTGGTGGCCCTGGTCCACAATACCCTGCGGGGCGCAGCCGGGGCCGCAGTCCTCAACGCCGAATTATTGGTGGCCAAGGGTCTGGTATCGAGTGGGGGCGTTCACGACTACAATCGAGATCGGGAAGGTGATCATGAGTGAAATGATCGGGACACGACTGAAGGACCACATCGTCGTGTGTGACGGGGCCATGGGCTCCGAATTGCTCGACCGTTTGCCCCCCGGCGCCCACATGGATTGGGCTCCGGTGGATCACCCCCAGGAGGTGCTCGACGTCCATCTAGACTACCTCGAAGCCGGTTCGGAATTGATCGAGACCTGTAGTTTTGCCGCATCCAGGCCCCGTCTCGAACGAGATCGAATGGGCCACCGGCTGGAGGAGATCAACTCACACGCGGTCAAGCTTGCCCGGGAGGCCCGGGAGATCTCTGGCCGGGATGCCCTGGTCGCCGGGTCCATCGGTCCGCTGGCCGGTGTGTATGACCTCGACGAGCCCGAAGGTCCGGAGTTGATCGCGGCTGCCCACGCCGAGCAGGCCTCGATCCTTGACGGCCGAGGGGCCGACCTCTTGATCTTGGAGACCTTCTTTCGCGTCGATGAGATTGAGTTGGCCGTTGAGGCCATTCGCCGGGTCAGTGATCTTCCAATTATCGGGTTGCTGACGTTTGCGACCGAAAAACCACCTCATCAGTATCGGGAGCAGGGGCGCCGCCTCGACCGACTGGCTGAACTCGATCTGCTGGCCGTCGGTATCAACTGCTCCCCCGGGCCGATGGGCGCCATCGAGATTTTGCGTGCAAGTCGTCAGGGAAAAATGCCGTTGGCCGCCATGCCCAACGCAGGTGTTCTGCTGCGGCGCGAGGGGCGCATCTTGATGCCGCCGGCGACCCCCTCCTACATGGCCCGGTTTGCCCGCCAGGCAGTTGGTGAGGGCGTCGTCCTGATCGGCGGCTGCTGCGGGACCGGGCCTGATCACATTCGTGCCATC
>CAYSHZ010000223.1:0-6374 GCA_964430905.1 uncultured Thermoanaerobaculia bacterium
TGGATAGCTGCCTGAGTCGCTGCGGCGGCCGCCACCTTGCCGGGTCCGCACCGGACGACCGCCAAAGGGATGTCCCACATCTCTCCGCGATAGAGCATCCAGGAGCCCCACGGTTCCTTGACCATCCCCCGGCCAACCCCAGCCGCAGCCCTCGCCTCAAATGCGTGGGCAACGATGACAACAACGGTTCCTTTCAACAATCCTCCCTGGGTATGGTAACGCAATCGTCGAAAGGGGGTAGAATGAGCTGAGACAAGGGAGGAATAATGGACGAAACGAAAATCCACTCTGGGACCAGGATCAAGCTCAAGAAGCTCCCCGAGACCGCTCTGCCACAGGATTTTCTTACCCCTTTGCGCGAGTTCGCCCATGGCAAGACAGTCATTCAGGCGGTATTTCTCTTTTCGCTCCAGAAGGAGAACCAGAATCCCCAGGCATGCATGGCGATTGCGCTTAAAAGCGGGTTCTTCTCTTCAGGGAATGAAGAATTCCTCAACATCGTCGACGAAGTCCAACTCCTCCTCCCGGAGGATCTCTCTCTGAACCTCTATCGGTTCGAGACGTCCGACATGCTGGCCTCCTATTGTGCCCACTCGGTCGAACCCCTGTACCTGAGGAGTTCAGCCTGGTTGGAAAAGCAACGGAAGAAGTATCAACAAGACACTCACTGATCACGGCGACTCGGCAGGGTCTCCACTCAGAGAGGGAAGATCTTTGGGTCAATGTACCAGTCCACGGTATGCCAGATTGGGACTCAGAACGGCCACCACCAGGAACCGGTGCGCCCTTCCTCCCCCGGCTCTTCGCCAGGATCGGAAGCGGCCGCATCCAGGGCCCTCTGTCGTTCTTCGGGATCATTCTCGGCAATCAGACCCCCAACCGCCTCCACCTGCTCCAACAGCTCCGGCGCGGAGTTGAGAATGATGACATCGACTGCCATCCCATCAGGAAGAGCTGCTGCAACAACCGACGAGACCTGATTGAGAGCTGCACGCAACGAGCGTAACGCCTCAGAATTCAGCCACACGAAGACAGTCGCGTGCATCTCTCCCTGTCCCACGACCCCTGCGTCGACGAGGTGCGCAAACGCAATGTCCGACGTTGCTGACAGTGCTCGGGTCAACGCCTCCATAGCCTCTTTCGACCACGACTCCCGAAGGCTTCGAACGACAATCTCAGAAGTGCTCACCCGGACATACTAACCCGGCCGTTTCGGAAGCGATCAACGAGGATTCATCCGTAAGGAAATGTTAGTGTCGTTTCATGAAACGCCCCGCTCAGATCGTGACTCTTCTTCTGATGCTGTCCGCGACGGCATTGGCGGCCCAAAGTCCGGGGGCCACGCCCGAAGAGGCGCTCGCTACGGCTCGGGAATTGGCCGCAGTCCACAGGTATCACGATGCGCTTCTGATTCTTGAACCGCTGGTCACCGACGATCTCCGCAACGAGATCTCATGGGAGATTACCGCCGAAGCCGGGCGAGCCGCCTTTCACCAGGGACAGTACCGCAAAGCCGACACATTCTTTCGGAGAGTTGTCCAGGCTCGACCCATTGTCGTCGAGCCTGCCCTCTATCTCGAAGCCACGTCCTACCTCCTCGGCGACCACCGCCAGGCGTTCTCAATATTCGAAGCCATCCTCCGAAGCGGCGCCCGGGACCTGTATCTGGCCGTCACTCTTCCTGGAGAGAAGCGTTTTCTTGCGGAGGGCGAAGTCCAGGATCTGCTCAAGAAATATGCCATTCCGCTCACGGTCCAACCTGCATCGGCAACAATCCAGGGTGTTCGCCTCGGTCAACAACGGACGGAAATTTCCTCCGGCCTGGGTGTCCTTGCTGCACCAACGAAAACATCGACCCTGGTCGCACGGGCAGGTCCTCTCCTGACCTGGATTTTCTCATTTGACGACGACGATCTCTTGACCGAGATCGTCCTCGACGCGGACCATCTCCATCGCTACACACCGTACACTCTTGACCTTGCCGGTGGAATCTCATGGACCTCAACACCACTGAGCTGCATCCAATTGCTGGGTCAGGCCAATACAACATCGACGACCGACGATGATGCCCTGATCATGACCTGGGTTTTCCCCACGACTTATCTGGATCTGGTATTCAGCAGGCCGGCATCTTCCGCCGAGGAAGTGGCGACCCTTGAGATGATCCGAATGTACCGGCGGCCGCCGCAGGGGCAACCCGGAGAATAATCCGGGTTAACATGGGATGATGAACGTCACCAAACTCAACGGCAGTCTTCTGATCGCCATGCCGGCACTTGAGGATCCAAATTTCTGGCGGACGGTGATCCTCCTGGGGTCCCACTCTCTTGAGGACGGCGCCTTCGGGCTTGTGGTCAACCGCCCCTCAGAAATCACTCTCGATGCCGTGCTGCCTCAGTTGGGCATCACCGAGAAGCCATCACGGGTGCCAACCGTGCTGGCCGGTGGGCCGGTCCAACCTGAGCAGGGCTTCGTTTTGGTCCAGGGACTCAGCCCCATGCCCTCGGAACACGATATCAACGATCCGCATTTTACGATCTCAGGCCGTTCCGAGCTTCTTGAGGCCCTGACCATCGGAAGTCTCGACCGTCCTTTCCACCTCTGTCTTGGCTATGCCGGATGGGCCCCAGGACAGTTGGAGAACGAGATCGAGCAGAATTCCTGGTTGGTGGCACCCGCCACCGATATCCTGGTGTTCAAAACACCGCCGGAAGATCGATGGCACGACGCCCTGGCCTCAATCGGCGTCGATCCAGGAACGCTGGTGGACATCGGCGCAGCTGAGCCTTCGTGAACCAATTAGCTATTGAATCTCAATGAAGAAAAAACCCGGCGCATAACGCCGGGCGAGTTTGAGGTCGGGAGGGTCGGTCCAGCTATTCTGGAAGGATATTTGGAAAGAAAGGTGGTTGGCCTAAAAGGTTGGCCTCAAGAGGCAGGTACTCAGTGGTTCGCCTTTCCGGATCCCTCCCTATTACTCGTGGAGTCAATATATCCGATATCCCCCCATTTGTCCAACGGGTGTCTACACCACCCGTCGCGCCACTTGGGGCGCCAAACGGGACAGGAACTCGTAGTTGATTGTACCGGCGTATTCTGCCAACTCCTCAACCGTGATTTCCAGATCACCCTGGTGCCCGATCAGAACAACCTCGTCTCCCACGGCAGCATCCGGAAGGTCGGTAACATCCACCAGCGTGATATTCATGCAAACCCGTCCAACAACCGGAACCGGGCGCCCCTGTACCAGAACACGGGCCCGGTTACCGAGACACCGGGAATAGCCATCGGAATACCCTATCGGCAACACCGCAATCCGGCTTTCACGCAGGGCAGTCCACGTCCGCCCGTAGCCCACAGTCTCACCTCGGCTGACCGTCTGGATCTGTCCAATCACGGTCTTCCATGACAGGACCGGTTCCAGGTTCAGGGAACCCTGGGGATGGCCGAGAACCCAGGAAAGCCGCGTTTCCCTGGAGGGCCAATGGCCGTACATCGATATTCCGACCCTGGCCAGGGTGAAATCAGCCTCTCTGAAGAGGAGCGCTGCAGCCGAGCAGGAGGCATGAATCCATCGCGGCTCAATACCTTCTGCCCTGATAACACCCAACGCCTGGTAAAAACTATCCAACTGGGACAGGGCAAACTCGTGTTCCAACGAATCCTCGATATTGGCAAAGTGGGTTGCTGCCCCGACGATTTCCAGGCCCAGTTCAGCAGCCAATCGACACATACGAGGGATGGAATCCACCGAGAATCCCTGCCTCTTGGTACCGGTATCGATCTTGAAATGAACCGGAACACTGGTACCGGTTTTCTTCTTGAGTGAACCCAACCACCCAAGAACCTCAGGGGATGAAACCATGACGTGCGTTCCCTCATCCAGCCTCTCCTCATCCACCGGGCCAACTAGACCCATGATGAGAATCGGGTGCCTGACCCCAACCTCCCTGATGAACGCTGCCTCGGTCGCGCTGTGAACGGCAAACCAATCGACCCCATCGGAGACCGCCCGAACAACTTCGGCAAGGCCATGGCCGTAAGCATTGGCCTTGACCACGGCTGCCAATTGGGTTTTCTCGCCGAGCAGACCCCGAAAGAGAGATACGTTACTGCGCAAAGCGGCCGATCGAATCTCCATCCATTGGGAGTCAGAAATATCAGAACCAAACATCGGCCTCAGTGTACACCGGGCCGCTATGGGACCTCAGTCCCGCCCCCAAAGCCGCAGCCGAAGAGTCGCTCGACATTGGTGGTGGTCTGCCGTGCAACTTCATCGATCTCCATACCCAAAACCTCGGCAATGGCTTCGCCGACCAGAGGTACGAAGGCCGGTTCATTCGGACGACCCCGGTGGGGTACCGGCGCAAGGAAGGGACTGTCGGTTTCGACAAGGAGACGATCAATATCAATGGCAGCCACCATCTCCCGAATATTGTCCGCCCGCCGGAAGGTCACCATTCCGGAAACCCCAACAAAAAGGCCCAACGCGAGAACATCCTTGACGACCGTCGGAGTTTCGGTAAAAGAATGACAGACTCCCCGCAACACACCGGCCCTCTTTTTCAGGGGTGGGGCAAGATCTTCCCAGCTTTCCCGGTTATGGATGATGACGGGCAGCCCGGCCTCGATCGCAAAATCCAATTGCCACTCGAACGCCTGGATCTGATCCTCCCGGGGCGAACGCATGTAGTGATAGTCCAGCCCGATCTCTCCGACCGCCACGACACCTGCATTCGAGGCCGCATCCTCAAGCCGCTTCCGAAATTTACCGTCCAGCGATGATGCGTCGTGTGGATGCAGGCCGACAGCAATCTTGAGAAACGATGGGTATTCAACCCCAAGCTGAAGCGTTCTTTCAAGATCGGCCGGATTGGTTGCCGGCACGATGACACCGCAAACCCCTGCTGCTGCCGCTCGACTCAGGGTTGCCTCAACCTCAGAAGGCTCAATCATCGTCACGTGGGCGTGGGAATCGATCCATCTCATGTCATTCTTCATCATGGCGCGGGAGTGTAGCGCACCCCAGCGTGCATTCTTCTCATCAGCAGGGCCCCACCGACCACCAGGGCGGTCTCCGCCCGGAGGACATGGGGTCCCAGGGCAAGAGTAGACCAACCCGCCGTCTCAAGTCTGTCCCGCTCCCCTTCTGTCAGCCCTCCTTCTGGACCAACGAGCAGGGTCAATCCTCTGGAATCCTCGTTGGATACTTCAGTCAACCCTTCCGAATCGGCCACCATCCCCGGCTTCAACTGCCCTTTGAGGATCCCCTCCATCGTCAACGGGCTCTCAACCCTCATCGCCCAGGCCCTTCTGCACTGCTTCAGTGCCTGAAGCGCAACCCGGCGCCAGTGTTCCAACCGATTCTCCGCGTGGGACAATGACCCCTGGGATCGTTCACATAACACGGGAATGAATGTCTCCACACCGATCTCCACGGCCTTCTGAACGGCCCAATCCATCGCCTTGGAATGGAGAATCCCCAAGGCAACCGTAGGCCCCCGCAGAGGTTCTACAGTCATAACGATATCGCCAATCACCGCCACGACATCCGATCTGACACACCGGATGAGCTCTGCCTCGGCACACGACCCCTGTCCGTCCGCCAGCATGATCGAATCCCCGGCCCGACATCGCAGCGCGCCCGATGCATGTCGTGCCTCCGCTGGATCCAGTGCCACCCGGGCCCCAACATCCAGCACCCCTTCCGAAACCAGGAGCCAAGGTTTAGCTCTCATGGGTCATCCTCAAGGCCACCCAACCGTCCAGCACCCTCTTCGATCGGAGTCGGTAACCGTAGTCCTCAAGCGCCGCAACAACCTCTGCCTCCTCACTCTCGAGGATGCCGGAGAAGATCACCGCCGCCTTGGGGGACATCAGCTCCAGGAACGAACCGGCCATCGGAAGAAAATGTTCGGAGATCATGTTGCACAGAACCAGATCGAAAACACCCCGGCCCAACGCTGCACGGCTTCCGACAAAATAGGCTGGATCACAGGGGAAATCTTGGTCCCTTCTAATCTGTCGAGCAACCATGACCGCTTCCGGGTCAAGATCAAAGCCGACGGCCCAGGCGGCACCGAGACGCTCCGCCGCCAGGGCCAGGATCCCGGATCCGGTTCCGACATCCAACACGTTCAACCCCTCAGGAGGACGGTCTTCCAACTCCATCAGCACCAGTGCAGTCGATTGGTGGGACCCTGTCCCGAACGCCATCCGGGGTTCAATCACCAGCCGCCTCAGTCCTTCAGGCGCCGATGTCGGGTCTTCGGGATGGGGATCGATCCACCACCTTCGGCCCACCACAAATGGCCGGATATGATCCCGGTACGCGGCCAACCAATCCTCGTCCTCCTGAGTCCCAATGTCGGGCT
>CAYSHZ010000224.1:0-3514 GCA_964430905.1 uncultured Thermoanaerobaculia bacterium
CAGCTTGCCCTGTTCCTCAAGGTCCTCGATGTCGCCCCCCTCTTCCGGTGGGGTCCGAAGATCCGGAACGAGGAGTTCACCGGCAACGAGGTCGAGATGGCCGGCAGGATCTCCATCCCCAGCGCGCACATGATGGGAGGGTGGCGAATGGGACAGGATCTTTCTACGTCCGTGACCGATGTCTGGGGCCGGGTCCATGGGCATCCCGGACTCTATGTTGCCGATTCATCGTTGTTTCCACAGGCTTCGGAGATCAACCCCTATGTCACCGTCATGGCTTTGGCTGACCGGGTGGCCGAACGGATCCGGCTGGATGCCGGGGAGCTTTTGTCCGGGGACGGATCATGAAGGCGCGAGGGTCTCTTCCCGCGATTCAGGCCCTTCAGGATGAGGGCATCACGCGGATCTTCGGAATCCCGGGAACCCACAACATTGAGCTGTGGGACGCCATCCAGAACGCTCCCACGATCCAGCCGGTGTTGGTGACCCACGAAGGTGGGGCCGCATTCATGGCTGACGGTCTGGCCCGGTCGTCCGATGAGGTCGGTGTCCTGGTCATCGTTCCCGGTGCGGGAGTGACCCATGCCCTGTCTGGGATCGCGGAGGCCCTGATGGACAACGTGCCGATGGTCATTCTGGCCAGCGGCATTCGTTCCGATACCGGTACGGCCTACCAGTTGCACGCCATCGACCAGCTGGCGGTCTTGCGGCCGGTGACCAAGGCGGCGTGGAGAATTGAAAAACCCTCTGACATCTACTCGATGATCCGGAGGGCATTTGCCGAGGCGAGAGAGGGATGTCCTGGTCCGGTGGCCGTCGAAATCCCCGCCGAATTCTTCATGGTGACCCAGGACATCGACAAACCAGAACCGTTTGTCGTGCCGGAGGTTGATCATCGGCCGGACCGAGAGGTCCTGGAACGGGCCGCGAGGATCCTGACCGAGAGCCGGCAACCGGCACTCTATTTTGGGCGAGGGGCTGAGGGCGCCCAGGATTTGGTCGTTCGGCTGGCGGAAAAATTGGGCGCCCCGGTGACGACCACCTTTCAGGGCAAGGGCGTCTTCCCGGAAAATCACCCCTTGTGGCTTTGGACCGGTTTCGGCGCACAGGCGCCGGCGTACGTTCAAAAAGTGATGAAGGGGTGTGATGCCTTGTTGGCCGTCGGTTGCCGCTTTTCCGAGGTGGCCACCGGAAGCTACGGTTTCGACATGCCAGAGCGGTTGATTCATGTTGATATCAGCGCCGAGGTCCTGGGCCGGAACTACCCGGCGGATCTGGTCTCCTGTTGTGATGCCCGGCTGTTTATTGAAGGCCTCCTGGAGATCATCGAGGGTGAGACGCCGTGGGGACCGCTGGCGCGGCAGATTGCCGAGGGTCGTGCAGACGTCGAAGATCGCTGGAATGGCCTTTCGGCCGCTGCGGGATCGATCACTGCCGCCAGATTGTTCTCGGGGTTGCAGAAGCACTGCCGGCCCGATGCCATCTACACGACAGATAGCGGGAACGGTACCTTTTTGGCTGCGGAACATCTTCGGCTGGAAAAGCCGGGCCGATTTCTGGCGCCTATCGACTTCTCCTGCATGGGGTATTCGACACCGGCGGCGGTGGGTGCTGCGTTGGCGCATCCCGGACGTGACGTCGTTGCCCTGCCGGGCGACGGCGCCTTTCTGATGACCGGGTTGGAACTCTTGACCGGGGGCGCCTATCAGGCATCACCTCTGGTCTGCATCCTCAGGGACGGAAAACTGGGGCAGATCGCACAATTCCAGAAGATTCCTCTCAACCAGGAGACCTGCAGTGTTCTGCCGGACTACTCAGTTGCCGGGATTGCCCAGGCGGTCGGCGCCAGTTTCTTCCGGGTCGTCAGTGTTGCGGAACTGGATTCGGTCCTCCCTGCAGCTCTGGAATTGACCCGTCAGGGCAGGGTAGCCATTGTTGAGGTCATGCTGGATACCTCCGAGAAGACCTACTTCACCAAGGGCGTCGTCAAGACAACCTTCTGGCGATTGTCCTGGGGCGATCGCCTGCGAATGCTGATCAGGGCCCTGGTTCGACGCTTGGGGTAGGGGAGGGAAGAAAATCAACGCAAAGGCGCGAAGGCACCCAGACGCAAAGAAACAACGGGAGAAGAGTAGTCACAGAAATCAGTGACAGCGTCAGTTTCAGCGTCAGACAGCAGGTGCAGCGGCAGGATCAGTAAACAGCGGCAGCGTCAGGGGCGCCAGTCGGCCCCGGACAACCGCACCGGTTAACGGTTCTGGATTGGGTTAACGGCCAACCGTCCCGGTTCCCGGCCCTGGATTTTGTTCCCGGCCTTCGGGAGCGGCGGCGTATCCCCCTTGGTCATTCCCTGAGGTCGTGGGCAGAGGTTGAATTCGGACAATGCCGGAAGAAAACCCGGGCGGGGATAAACCCCGCCCCTACGAACACACTGCCGTTGGAACCTTTGAGATCGAACAAATATTCTAACGCAGGCAAACGCCATTCCGGCGTTCTTCTTTGTAGGGGAGGGGTTTATCCCCTCCCATTCTTCAACCGCTCAGGCACATCGGCCTTTGAGAGGTAATTTTGTGCGAGCCCTAGGCCTTCGGCCCGTAGCGGAGGATCTGGACCTCCTCCAGGGTGATCAGGGCGCCGCAGCCGGCCTGATCCAAGAGTTCCTCGACCTGTTCGAGGAAGGGGCCCAATCTTTGGGGAAGGTCGATGACCTCGATCAAGATCGGCAGATCATCCGAGAGTCTCAGGAGTCGGGCGGTGTGGAGGACCGACTTGGCGCCGAAGCCCTCGACCCCGCGGAAGACCGTTGCACCGGGAAGGCCCATCTCTCTGGCGGTCCTGACAATGACTTCAAACAATATCTTGCCCTTGATCTTGTCCGCCTCGCCGATATAGATCCTGGCGGCTTGCCCGACAGCCCGTACCTGTGTCATCTCTACATCCTCTCACCGAGATTGAGGCCCAGCCACGCAGCGAAGAGGCCCGCGATGATGCTGATGCCGACGTTGGCCAGCGCGATCCGGAAGTCCCCCGTGCGGAGGGCTTCCAGCGTTTCATAGGCAAAGGTTGAAAAAGTCGTCAGGGCGCCGAGGCAGCCGATGGTTATGAGAATCCTGATGGTGGGATTAACCAGGAAACGACCGGATGTGGTGGCGCCCATCACCAGACCCAGGACGAAGGCGCCGACCAGATTGACGCTCAGGGTTCCGAAGGGAAAGGGGTGCTGTGCCGTCACCCGGCTGATCCAGCCGGAGATCCAGTACCGTCCGACGGCGCCGACCGCGCCGCCGACGGCCACGGCCAGCGTTCTCTCGATGAAGGGACTCATCGAGGGGAGGATACAGGGTTGGGAGCATTCCGTTCAAGCCTTGGGAAAGAGGAGGCTGTTTCGCCGTACCTCGACGAGGCGGTGATAGCCGACGCTGATCTCAAACGGCGGGGTTGCGTGCCTCATTCGGTCAACCGCCCACGGTCAACGGCCTCGGCCCGTCCTCCGTTTGCCTTTCTTCAGGGCCTG
>CAYSHZ010000224.1:3614-6338 GCA_964430905.1 uncultured Thermoanaerobaculia bacterium
GCCGCCAGCTCGTCCCTGATGGCGTCCGAGCGCGCGAAATCGCGGTCGGCGCGGGCTTGGGTTCGCTGATCCACCAGTGCCTGGATCTCGGCGTCTTCATCGGTCTCGGTTTCCGCCTCTGTCTGGGGGAAGATTCCAAGAACGCTATCGGCCTCAGCGAAGGCCTCGGTGAGTGCCTGGCGAATTCCAGCCGAGATGCCCTCGCCGTCGAGGGCGGTGTTGATTTTCCGAAGCAGCGTGTGGAGGGCGCCGAGGGCCTTGGCGGTGTTGAGGTCGTCAGCCATTCCCTTCCTGAAGTCCATCCGGAACTGATCGATGTCACCGGTGCTCAGGCCGCCGTCACCTTCTGCCGGCGGTGTGTGGTCCAACCGTCTCAGGGTGTTGGCGATCCGTTCCAGGGCCTGCTCGGCCGCGTGAAGACCGTCGAAGGTGAAGTTGAGCTTCTGGCGGTAGGGGACCGACAACAGCAGGTATCGAATGACGATCGGATCGAATCCGCGCTCCAGCAACTCCCGGAGCGTGAAGAAATTGCCCTTGGACTTGGCCATCTTTTCAGCGTCGACGGTCAAGTGTTCCGCATGGAGCCAGTAGCGGGCAAAGGGCTTGCCGGAGGCGGCTTCGGACTGGGCGATCTCGTTCTCGTGGTGGGGGAAGATATTGTCGACCCCACCCGTGTGGATATCCAGGGTTTTGCCCAGGAGACTCATGGCCATCGCCGAGCATTCGAGGTGCCAGCCGGGGCGTCCGCTGCCGATCTCGGTCTCCCAGGAGGGCTCGTTCTCCTTGGCCCCCTTCCAAAGCACAAAGTCCCTGGCATCGTCCTTCTCGTATTCGTCCGAGTCCACCCTGGCGCCGGCCAAGTTTTTGTCCAGTCGTATCCGCGAGAGCTTGCCATAGGCCGGGAAGGTCGAGATTCGGTAGTAGATCGAGTCGCCGGAACGGTAGGTATGGCCGCCCTCGTCCAGCGTCTTGACCAACTGGGCCATCTGATCGATATAGTCGGTCGCCCTGGGGTAGTGCTCGGCCCTCTCGATCCGCAGAGTGTCGAGGTCTTCGAAGAATGCCTGGATATACCGGTCTGTGAACTCCCTCAAGGACAGCCCGACCTCGTTGGCACTTCGAATCGTCTTGTCGTCGATGTCGGTCAGGTTCATCACCTGGGTCACGCGCCAGCCGAAGAGCTTGAGTGTCCTTCTGAGGATGTCCTCGAAGAGAAAGGTCCGCAGATTCCCGATGTGGGAAAAGTTATAAACCGTGGGACCGCAGGTATAGAAACGGGCATGACCCTCCTCGAGACTCTCGAACGGTTCAAGCCTCCGAGTCAGGGTGTTGTAGAAATGCAGACGAATGTCGTCCATGACGGCCTCCGGCGGGGAATTGTAGCAATTCGCATGTGAACTCTTGACAAGGTGCGGCTCAGAACCTAAATTTCACGCATAGATTTCCGAAGAGAGAACAATAGAAATGGTCACCGAATCAGGAGGTTGATACCATGTTCCGCCCGAGAATGACTCTGGTTATGGTCGGTTTTGCATCTTTGTTGTTGGTAACACCCCAGGTGGCGGCCTCCGGCTATTACGTGAGCCCGACCGGTGATGATGGCTCGGGTGACGGCAGTGAGGGAAACCCATGGAGGCACATCGGTTTCGCGGAGTCCCATGCGGTCAACGGGGATACGATCTGGGTGATGGATGATGACGACGTCAACACCGACGACTATGTAGAGAGTGTCGTCATCGATGTTTCGATCGTCGTGGAAGCGTACGACAATGACGGCACCCGGCCCCAGATCAAGGCATCCGCATACACCCGCTACGGCATCCAAGTCGAAGAGAGCAACGTGACCCTTCGGCGCCTGGACGTTTACGGAGCGACTGGATCGGACGATTTTGGCATTTCGATCGACAAACGTGACGGAATCAGCTCGGTCGTCGTCGAAAATGTAGTGATTGACGACTGCCGGTCGGGCTGGGATGCCACCCATACCAACTACCACGGGATCTACGTCAGGTACCTGCTCAACGGTGAGGTCAAGAATTCGACCTTCAGCTACAACGACGACCTCGGCATTCTTATGAGTAACAGTTCTTCACATATCGCCAACAACTCCATAACCGGGAATACGGTCAGCTTCAACGGTTCAAAGGGTATCTTTTTGGAGGGGTCCGAATACAACACGATCTCCGGAAATACATGTGACGGAAACTATTACTCTGCGATAGAGCTGGATTATTCCGATAACAATTTGATCACCGAGAACCAGTTCTTGAATACGGTGATGCGTGATGGCATCTATGTAAGGAATACATCGACAAACAACACTCTTAGGGAAAATGTCAGCATCGGAAACAATGAATACGGCGTTTCGATCGATAACAGCAGCGGAAATCTGTTTTATTGCAATGAGTTCGATGGAATTCTTGGAAGTGTGGAATCGAGTTCGAGTGATGTCAATGCGTGGGACTCTCCCAGTCCTGAGGTGTACAAATACGGTGGGAACACCTTCACCGCCGTGATCGGGAACAACTACCACGAGAACACATGCAGCGATGCTGACGCCAACGGAATCTGTGACGCGCCCTTCGATCTTCCAGGGGCCGAACCCGACGACTCAGCGCCACTTTTTGGAGAGCTTACCAACTACGTTTTCGGCGCCGATATCTTCGCTGACGGTTTTGAGTCGGGGGATCAGGGAGCATGGCAGTAGAATCCCCGAATTCCCCC
>CAYSHZ010000225.1:0-6271 GCA_964430905.1 uncultured Thermoanaerobaculia bacterium
AGGACGCAGCAAAACTCAACACCGTCGGCGATATTCTCGCTTTCATCGATCGACTGTAGCCCATTCCGGCCTGGGGACCGTTGAGTCTTTCCAACGATTGGACACCCGGACCCAAGGGGGTGCGTGCTTCCCCCTGACGCAGCGAGTAACTCCCACATCGAATTCGAATTCCTGCCACCTCGCCTCAATTCTTGGTATGATCAGAGGCTATGACCCGTTCGGATCCGGCATCCCAGGCCGGCAGCACCAGCTCTGTCCTGCTTCGTTTGAAACGCGGCGATATCCTCGGTCGATTGGACCGGGTCAGTGCGGAACGGGCCTTCCGGCTGTATCAGGAGCATTCCACTGAGAGAATCGTCTGGTCCGGCGAAGGCGTGGAGGGCACTTTCGGGAGATCTGCGATAACGGTCCATATCCCGGAGCCCAAGACTGTCGATCACATGGTGGCTGTGTGTTCCTCGTGTGGAGAGATCGACCCACCGTGTTTCCATGCGATGGCGGTTCTCCTGCGTTGGCTGGACGTCAGGGCGACGCTGGTTCGTCTGGGTCCCGGTGCCGCATGGAGGGCCCATTCAAGACATCCATTCATCGCACCGGCCCGATCGTCGGAGGATCGTGTCGACCTCAGTCATCTGACGGGGCCTGATCTTCGATCGGCGCTGGAACTTCAGCTCTCACTCCAGAAGGCCGGAACGGCCAGCGTTCGTCTCTCCGGCCAGGAGGTCCAAATTCAGATCACGCTCCCCTCCGGGGAACATCGGATCGTCGTCTTCAGCGCAACCGTTCTGCCCAGCGCTCTTCCCCTGCTGAAATCGATGAACCGGATGGTTCTCGAGGGAGAGTTGGAGCAGTTGGAACTCTCGGAGGTCAGGCTTCACCCGGTACTGGCTGCAGCTTGGACGGAAGAGGGAATTCTCCTCGAGCCGGGGTACCGGCTTGGCAATCGTTCCGTGCTCGCCTCGACTGAACTGGACGGGCGAATCCACGGGCGGTGGGCCCGCGTCGGACGACATCTGTGCCGCGTACTCGATCCACCAACGCCTTTGGTTCCATTCCACCGAAAAGGCCGAAAACTCCTCAGAGGACGGGAGGCTCTGAGGTTCCTGAGCCTTGATCACCCCCAACTGAGGCAGCACGAATGGTACCTCGCCCGTGGAGCGCTGGCGCAGTATCGTCAACCGGTCATACCTCGCCCATCGACCCTGAAGGTTTCAATCAACTCCAGTGGGGACATCCTGCTCCAACCGTCGTTCTTTGCCGAGGGACATAACCTCGATTGGCCCGCCGCACTCGAGCTCCGAAAGACCGGATTTGCCCGAATCGAGGAGCATCTGGTTCATGCCCCCGATCTCTCGATGTTTGAACGTGTGGGATTCAAGGTGCCTCGCAGGAACCTGGACCGGGGCTTAATCGGGGATCGTCTGGCCTTCATTCGACTTGTAGCCGAAACCGATATCGAGGTTGAGTCGGATGACGAGAGTCTGAGAAGTTTGGCAGCACTGCTTCGAGGTCATGCTGCGGCCGACCCTGGACCTCCTCCCGGGTTGAAATCAACCCTGAGACCCTATCAACAAGACGGCGTTCGGTGGTTGTGGCAACGCTATCTTGCTGGAGTCGGCGTACTGCTGGCCGATGACATGGGGCTCGGCAAAACCCATCAGGTGATGGGACTCCTCTGTCATGTGCGAGCTGTTCACCCCGAGGCAACCGTACTTGTTGTCTGTCCCCGGGGTGTTCTCGAGCACTGGAGCAATCTGCTGACAACATTTGCACCAGACCTCGGCATCCATATATTTCATGGCTCCGACCGGCGGCTGCCAACGGCATCGTCAGGCAACCCGGTTGTCCTGACGACCTATGACATTCTTGTTCGGTCAACGGACGACCTGACACCGGGTTCGTGGGATATCGTGGTTTTCGACGAAGCGCAGAGGATCAAAAACCCCAGGACCAAGGCAGCACGATCGTCGAGGAAACTCGAGGCGCAACTGAAGGTAGCCCTTTCGGGAACACCTCTTGAAAACCGACTCCTGGAACTGTGGTCAATCGTCGAATTGGTCTTGCCCGGTTACCTGGGATCCCAGCGGGACTTCAAGGAAACATTCCGCCATCCCTCGCAGACTCAACTGGCGTTGCTCCGGCGGAGGCTCGGCGTTCTGACACTCCGCAGACTCAAGGAGCATGTCCTGTCGGACCTCCCGGCCAAGGTCGAGGATCTCCGCTACTGCGGTCTGACTCCCCAGCAAACGTCGGTCTACCGAACGGTCCACTCAGGGGCAATCTCAGATATCGCCTCAAAACTCGCCGACACTGACCAGGACATTCCGTTCATTCATATCTTCGCCTTGATGACCAAGCTGAAGCAGATCTGTGATCACTCGTCCCTGGCGACAGACCACCCAAACCTCGAAGGGGGATCCTCCGGGAAGATGGAGGTCTTCGACGAAATCATCAGTGAGGCCCTCGACGGGGGACAGCAAATCGTAGTCTTCTCCCAGTATGTCAGGATGCTGGACCTTCTGTCCCAACACCTGTTGACCCAAGATATTGATCACTTGATTCTGACTGGAGCCACCAGGAACCGCGGACGCATGATCAGACGCTTCAATTCGGGACAGCACGAGAGGATCATGCTGGCGAGTCTTCTCGCCGGCGGGGTCGGGATTGATCTCACAGGAGCCTCAGTCGTGATCCACTACGACCGCTGGTGGAACCCCGCCAAGGAGAATCAGGCAACAGACAGGGTCCATCGGATGGGGCAGAAAAGTTTCGTTCAGGTGTTCAAGTTGATTACACGGGATACTATCGAGGAACGTATTGACAGATTGATTCGAAGCAAGATTGAGCTCTTTGAAGAAGTTGTTGCCCCAACCGAGAACATCATTCGGGGCATCAACCGGAAAGAGATCGCTGAGCTTCTTAACCTGGGTTCAGATTCCTGAGGTCGTTGGCCTGCAGTGCCACTATAAATAATCTTCAGCCACTAACAGGATTTCCCGGCCCGTTGCCGATACCGAATACTTGGCTCCACTCTTCCGAGTTGATACACTGTTTCCATGGCAACTCCCGACTATTTGATCTGTCTGGAATGCGAGACACCCAGCTACGTTTTCGAGTGGAGGGACGGCAAAGTAATTGAAGCTTTGTGTCAGACCTGCGGAAATGAAGACCTGGAAAGCTTTGCCACCGAGGAAGAATACGAGGCACTGGCCAGCGATGATCGGTTCTCGAGTCATAGATGAATTTATTGGCACGTTTCAACTCGAGTCTGACCTACCCCATCGCAGTGACTCTGGTGTTGGTGACAGTCCTGCCGGTTGGCTTTGTCGGATACGATCTCACACGATATAACCAAGAAGTCTTGATGACCAAGGAGAGGAAAACGCTGACCCGCCAAGCCGTCAGCCTTGCCAACGAGGCTACGATGTACCTCTCAGCCAACAAGAGTCGATTGGATGGTATTGCCAGAACCCTCAAGGTGATTCCGGTGGCTGAGGCCGAGATCCAGGCAGAACTGCTCAGCGAAACTGCCGCCGATTCCCAGCGGGCATTCCTGTATCTTCAGATCGCCGATGCCAATGGCGACGGTGCATTCGTCCGCGATCCCAGTTTGACTGACGAAGTTGCATCGACCCTGTCGACCACTCTTGGCGAAGCCCATCGGCAGGCTCTCTCGGGGACTCGCACGAGTGTCATCCAGACAGACCTGCCTCATAACTATGGATCGGTGTCGGTGATTGGTACTCCGCTGGAAAAATCCAACGGTTCCATCTGGGGCAGTCTGACAGCCGTCTTGAATCTGGAGCCACTTGAGGACCGGTTACGCGAGAGCGCTTCTGGAGGACAGGATTCAGTCCTGTTCGACCAGAATCTTCGAATCATTGCTGCCTCCGATCATTCCCGGCGAGGTCAGTCGGTCAGTCTCTCTCCCCTCGTCGCAGACTTTCGGCATTCACCAGTCAGGCTGACCAGGATCTACACGGAACCCGGCGGACAGGATGCTCTTGTTGGCTCGGTGGCGCCAATCAGCTTTAATTCCTGGGGAGTCTTGGTTGAACGATCCAGCACCGATGCCTTCCGGCCGGTTCGAGTAATGCAGCTTCGGGCCGTTATCGTGACCGCCGTTGCAGGCCTGATGGCGCTCGGCCTAGGGTTCCTTTTGGCCCGGCGCCTGACGGGACCAATTCAAACGCTGGACAGAGTTTCATCCGAAATCGCCGATGGAAATCTGACCGTCAGGGCGCCAGTCAATGGTTGGGCCGAGTTGGCCCACTTGGCCGGAAATTTCAACAACATGGCAGGGAATATCGAGGCTTTGGTTCGGCGCTTGCGCCAAGCCTTGCGACAGAATCAGGAACTCTTTCTGGAGACCATCAGAACTCTGGCAACGGCGATTGACGCAAAAGATCCCTACACCCGCGGACACTCGGAACGCGTGAGTTCCTACTCGATGGCAATTGCCCGCCATCTTGGCCTGGGACAGGAAGAGGTTTTCCGGGTCAGAATTGCGGCCATTCTCCACGACGTCGGCAAATTGGGTATCAGGGAGACAATCCTCAACAAACCCGGAGGATTGACCGAGGAAGAGTTTCTGATCATGAAACAACATCCGGAGATAGGATCTCAGATCATGGCACCTATCAGAGCTTTGAAAGACATTCTTCCGGGAATTCGAAATCATCACGAGACCTGGGACGGTCGTGGATACCCGGATGGGCTGTGCGGTGAAGAGATCCCTATGGTTGCCAGAATCATCGGGGCAGCAGATACTTTCGATGCAATGACGACGACTCGCCCTTACCAGCAGGCTGCAACTCTTGACTTTGTCCTGGAAAAAATCCGCGGAATGTCAGGATCTCGATTTGCGCCACCTGTGGTCAAGGCCCTTCTCGCCGCCGTTGAAGCTGGAGATATTACCCCGCCCGATCATGACCATGGCGGCCCGGAAAATTATCAGGAGGCATTATGAAATCTCGGTTCCTCGTCGTAGCGATGGCCCTCGTTCTCGGAGCATGTTCGAACTCACAGCCGAAGCATTCACAAACCACCGAATCGGAGAATCCTCTGTATTCGTTGACCTTGATGCGGCAAGGATCTTTGCTGCTCCAGCAGGGACGTTACGAGGCGGCTCTTGAGAAGTTCGAAAAGGCTGACAAGGTTGCGCCCGGCAACGCGACGGCGTTGAACATGATGGGGCTGTGCCACTTGCGTCTGCAGCACTTCGATCAGGCCCTGTTTTCCTTCAACCAGGCGTTGGCCCTGGTCCCGGCATTTACGGATGCACGAAACAACCGCGGAACAACCTATCTGGCGATGGGCCAATACCGCATGGCGGAGGTTGATTTCTCGGCGGTCTTGGCTGACTCAACCTATCCCCACCGTTATGACGTCTACTTCAATCTTGGGATGACGTATTTACAACGTGGCCTGACGTCCGCCGCAAAAGAGAACCTTCGGAAAGCCCTTAATCCCGATCAGCCGGTTTTCGAGGCATACCTCCGACTGGCCGACATTGAACAGCAGGAAGGGGCAACAGAAGATGCCATTGCTCTGCTGGAAGAAGCCATTCTCAATTTTCCAACTCGAATTGAGGCACCCTTGGCTCTTGGAAGACTCCTCCACAACCTGGGGAGAAACAGTGAAGCTGAACCCTACCTTCGAACCGTGATTGCCGATGAGCCCGGCTCGGAGGCTGCCGACGAGGCCCGAATTCTGCTCGGTGACGACTGATGCCCTTCAATTACCTCCTGACCAATCTTCTCGTCGACGTGCCGGAGGCGGTTGGTGCAATTTTTCTCGATGACGAAGGCGAGGCCGTTGAATGGGTTACCAGGCACAATGATCCGTTTGACCTCAAGGTCGAGGGAGCCTACCACTCAATCTTTGTCCGTCGCCTGGCGGTCATTGCCTCAACCGGCCATCACGGAGAACTCAAGTACTTCGTAATCAAGGGCGATGCGTTGACGGCGTTGACGCACACATTACCTGACGGCTATTATCTGGTATTGATATTGGATCGACCCGGCTTTCTCGGGAAGGCCGTTTTTTATCTTGAACACGCTGCGGAAGTCCTGGGACGCGAGCTCAGCTAATTCCCTCCGCAGAGCAATCCTGAAATCTTGAGTTTTCCGGGAGTCGAATCATCCCGGGTGGTGTCAGCTGGAGTTCATTATGGCCGGAAAATTTGTAAAAAAACTCAAACGCGGTCTCTTCATGACCCATACCGAGTTCATCGAGAAGGTCGGCGAAACCTTCCGGCGTGTGGGGCCGG
>CAYSHZ010000226.1:0-6234 GCA_964430905.1 uncultured Thermoanaerobaculia bacterium
GAGGGCGAGGCTGAATGGGTATAAACCCTTTAGTCCCCTCGGCTTACCCGACACATAAGAAAAGGGTTATGATCTCTACGGAGGAAGAGGGTCATGCGAGGGGTTCGGCACCGTCGGCTCGAACCGGTTGTCGAGAAAGAAATCGAGGCCCTTGACAAGGGTTTGACAAACGGCGGAAAGACTAGTCTTATGTGCCCGACACCTTTTTAGGCACCTTTTTAGGATTTGCCCCAGGATAGCCGTCTCCCGGTGGTAGCATTGTGGGGATGGAAAAGAAAGACATACTGAGGGCGGTCCTCCTCCTGTTTCTGCTTGTGCCATTGATTGCCTGGGGGGATTCGGATGAGGAGCTTCCTGTCGTCGGCCCCGTCGTCGAGGCCTACGAAGAAGATCTAGCCGAGGTCTGCTCCGAGGGATCTCTCAGGGAACGGAGTGTGGCCCTCCTGAGGCTGGCGGCAATTGCGTCACCCCGTTTTGACCGGTGTCTTGAAGAGATCGAGACGGACCTCGAGGACCCCTACAGCCTCATCGATGCCTGTCGGGCCATCGAATTGATGAGAGACGAGAGCCCGGCGGCTCGCCGTATCGTCCTGAAGTCCCTATGGTCGGTCGACCCCGGTCTGGCGGAGGCGGCGTCCCGAGCCGCCCAGAAACTGAGTTTTCCCGACCTCTGGGATTCGGAGACACCGCCGGCCTTCTGGACCGGGGCACTCGGCCGGGGGGTCTGGGGGACGATGCGCCAGCGAGTGACCGGTTTCGCCGAGGCGGCACCATGGCGAGACCCAGCGTGGAGTGGCCTGCCCCGTGCCGTCCGAATTGGCATTCTGGCCCGTGCAGGCAGCACCGAAGCCGTGGAAGACCTCCATCGTCTGGTCCGGGAATCCGCCCAAATTTCCGGGGCCCGGATCTGGAGACTCTCCCCGGTGGAGCCCTCGGAACTGGTTGACCGCGACGTTCTCGAGGAGGCCCTCCTGTCTGAGGATCCACTGTGGAGAAACTGGGCGACGGAGTCCTTGGCCCGCCTCGGGGATATCTCCTTCCTTCCTCAACACCTGGAGAGTTGGGACAGCGAGAGATGCCAGGCGCTGGGCAGGGGCGTCGGCCACGCCAGCTCCAGGGAACTCATGCTGGACTTCATTTCCAGGTTTCCGGCGCCGGCTTCCGCCGTGCACTGCGGATCGGTCGGTTTTGCCCTGCTCCAGGAGGAGGATCTCTATCGCTTGCTGGAGAAGGATCCCGTACGCTGGATCCGTCCCATCGAGAAAGAACTCCTCAAGCGAAAAATACCACTCTCACTGGATCAACTCAGGGGAGTGGCTGCGCTCCCGAACGGCAAGAGGATGAAGCGACCCGAGACGCCGTCCTCACACTGGATCTTGGCCGAGATCGGGGCCATCCTGCGAGAGGAGAACCTGAAGGAACTGCTTAGCCTGATCGAGAACTCCGGCGACGGGAGTCGTCAGAGTGGAGCGGTTCTTAAAAAGTTGCTCTATCAGCTGCATCGCCACCCCTCCATGGTTTCCCGATTCTCCACCCGGCAACGCCGAAGGTGCCGAGGCATACTGCGGCAATGGTACGCGGCGTGCCCCCTGGACTCGAAGCTCCGTGGAAGCGCCATTCGGAGCTGGGGGCCGCCTCTTGCCACCCTCGCGCTTTTTGATTCGCCCGAACAGCGGGAAGAGTTGTGGAATGCGTGGCTTGTACAAGCCGAACCCCTGAAGGACTGGCAGAAAATCGCTCTTCTGATAGGAGGCCGGGACGGTTACGCGGCCGCCCTACGGCAGGTGTTGGCCAGGAACTGCTGGTCGGCAGTGATGCCGGGGAATGTCCGGGAGTTGATCGGGACGCTGATGGCGCCATATGCTTCCACAGGCTGGAGATGGAAATGGGATTGCAGTGCGGAAACGGTCCCGCTGGAATCCTACATCAGGACCCTTTCCATTCCACGATTGCGGGCGATCAGGCAAAAGTTCTCATACGATCTTGCCGATTTCACGCCCGATGGGCGTCCGGTTCGGCTCGCGGCAGCTTTTCTCAAGCATCGATTCGGGCATGGGGTTCTGTGCCGAAGCAGGTTGTCCGAGTTGACAGCTGGCGGTTTCCCGCGTGACATCTCCCTTCAGGCAGAGATCGTACTCCGGTCGATGTGCGATGGATGTGAGACTCCGGACCTGCCGGCGCCGCCGCCGGTTTCGGATACGGCCGTGGGTCAGTTGGAAACGCTTTTCGAAAAGGCCCGCCTCAAACATTTCAAGCAGGTGGTCGCGGCCCTGCTGGATCCGACAGAAACTCTACAGGGAACCAACTGCACGGAGCCTCCCGATCCGATCTATGGACACCTCTATCGATCGCGAAGTCCGAGCGGTATCCTGCTTCGGAAATGTTCTCCCGATGAACTTTCCCTGCTGCGGCGCCTGCTGAAGGATGATCGGCCTCTTGTTCGCCGGGAAGCGGAATGGACCATATGGAAGAGGCTCCGCGATCCCGCGATTCCCGCGGGCTGGGCCCGGGAATACGACAACGCCGCCGCGAAAGATAGGCCGGTGCTGCTGGAGCTTCTGCTGGAAGCCGGACGGCCTGAGGACATCGGTAGGATCACTGAGGCTTTAAGATCGCCTGATCCGCAGTTGCGGCTTCGTGCACTGGTGGGTGTTCGGCAGTTTCGCCTGAAGTCAACGATGCCGAGAATCCTGGAAATGATCAGCGATCCGGAGCAGGATATCGGCCGGAGCGCCATCGGTATCCTGGGACTCTGGGCGCCTCCTGAAGTCGCGCCGATGCTGTTGCAGATGGTCCTGATGGCGAACTCCTCCTTTTTCCGGCCGGCCGAGCATGCCCTTGGACAATTCCACAGCAAAGAAGTCATCGGCTTGTCGATGAGAAAGCTCGAAAAGTCCCTCGAGGACGAGAAGACGATGCGGACGATCCTGGTGATTCTCAGGAGCCAGCTTCTTCTTATGGCGAACGGCGTCATGGCTCACACGACCGAGAAAGCCGACGCCTCCGATGCCCGGGCTCTCCTGGCGTGGTGGGCCGAGATCGGGAAAGGCCGGGAATATGAATGGGTGCGCCCGGCCTTTGAACGGATGATCAGGGCATACCCCCATTATTCTCGGGACGATTTCTACTATCGCGGTGCCGGCGGCATGCTCCGACGGGAGTTGCAATCCCCGGAGAAGGCCAGGGAACTCGCCCCCTCGATCGAAGCGTGGCTCCGATCGGTTCCCGGAGACGATCTGTGGGACCTGTTTCACAACGAGTTTGTGAATGCCGTTTTCACGCCAAGGGGTATCGAGGGAAAACGGGCGGCCCGGGCGGCCCTGGAAACGCTTCTTGGTCGGAAGCGCTCGAAAGCGATACGTGTGATGCCCCGTGGCGTACTGATGTTTCATTCCGGGCGAGATTGCGGAAGCCTCCAGGACCTTTGGTGTTCCGCACGAGTTAGAGTCGAGGATTGCTGGTATGACTTCGGACTCGAGGAGGGGTTGTGGCCATGATGCAATCCCGTGCGCCCGTCGTGCTCCTGCTCGGTGTCTTGCTGCTTGAGGGCTCGGCCGCGGCGGCGTCTCCGCCCAGTTGTCGCGACCGGGACGACCCGCCCCCAGTTTCGTACACAGCGGTTCCAACCAGTCAAAAAGGCGCCTGTTCCGGGGCTCCCGTGAACTGTCCGAAGCCTTCCCGCGATGTCGGCGCCATCAGGGTCGCAAACCTATGCGAAGGTCAGGACTACGGGGAAGCGATCCAGCCCTATGTTGTAGAGATCAGTGGTGGTCAGGTGATACTCGAAAGGAATATGGGGGCATGGCGCCGGACTATGGCAAGATGGGTCCCCTGTCTGATCGAGAACCTCAAATCGCCTTCGCCCGGAACACGAGCGGAACTCATCAGGCTCCTCGACAAGCTTAGGGATCCCCGGGCCGCCCCACCCTTGTTGGAGATGCTCGAACGGGTCCCCGGGAATGGTCCGGACGCGTGGACCGCCAGGAGATCCCTGTCGTGCACTTTCAAGGCCCGCGAGGTCATTCCGATCCTCGAAAAGGCCGCCCGTAACCCCAGGAACCTTGCGACTGACATGGCAGGCTATTTCGGTGGAGTGCGGGATAAGAGGCTGCTGGAGATAACCATCGATCGCTTCGAAGAATGGTATCGCCGTTACTCTGCGGACGAGCGGTATGGATTCGGTTTCTGGAATGAACTCGTCTGGCAGGCTGCCGCGCAACCCGATAACCTCAGGCTCAAGCCTGTGGTCATCGTTGCACTGAACCGAGGAGACAAATTCAGTCTCTCCGGGGTACTTCCCCTGGTCGGAGTCATCTGCTCCGTCGAGGACTGTTCGTGGCTTCGCGACATGATGGTCCATCGCGTCGATGGACTGTCGGGAAAGGAACCCTCACCAAGGTACTTGGACCTGATCACTTTCCTCTGTCAAGAAGCGCCAAAGGGCGAGGGCCTTCGTTTTCTTCAGCAGATTCTTCATACCAGGCTGGGTGCCACCTCGGGGTTGAGATGCTCCACCTCTTCGCTCCTGCTTGAGAGAAGCTGCCGGAAGGAGGGCTCTCCCACCTTTGCTGAGGAGCTGTGGGCATGTATGGCCGAAATCGAGAGGGAAAATTTGAAGACGGTGAGCCCACGGACTGCCGTGGGTTTGATCGAAGCTGCCTGTGGAAATGCCGCGACCGGGAAGGCTGACCCCGATTGCTGGGCTTCCTTCAAGACTCTCTTTCGTGGGAATCCGGCGATGGAGGCTTCGCTCGCCATCCACGAGGCCGGGGCTCTCCTTCTGGCCGGGGAAGAGGGTTTCGAAAGAGCCGGCAAGCTCCTGGAGACGATTGACCCGGACGAGGCCCAGCACCTCTGCGGTCGTCACACCAACTGGATATACGGGAAAGCCAGGAAAACTTACGAGCATCTCCGGTGGAAGGAAACGAATTCGCAGGGAGGCAGAGAGATCGTTATGGAGGGCCCGGCCTCCTCCGCAGCGGGCGCCTGGGTCTTCACTCTCCGCGGTCCGGCGGAGGTCCTTGAATCACTTGTAGGTGTGCCTGTGTTGGCCTTCGCCTGGTTCGGCACTCGCGGAACCGGTGAGGAGGGTCGGACGGTCTCGGTGCGGATACTGGACAGGGGGAAGGCGTGGATTTCGTGGAAGGTGGAAGCAATCCCCTTCCCCGATCCGGTGGGGTCGGATCACGATATTTGCCGGTTGCAGATGATCTTCCTCGGAAAGGCTGAAACCCAACCGCGCCTTGTAATTTCGTGGGCAAAGCTCGGGGCGGGGGCCGACGAAGGGGAGGATCGAAATCGGAGTTCGATACTGTCCTCCACGGAATCTTATCGGTGAATCAGTGACTCTCTATAGGGACACTACTCAACTCTTGCGTTACCGGGAAAATTGTATGGAGCGCTCAGCAGTGTCCCTTGTCCAGCTTGTCCACCGTGTCCGGGGGGAGTGCTGATTGACATCCTGTAGCCAGGGGGCTACATTAGAGGTGATGGTCGAGATTCGAAAGACCGAGGTGTTTGCCAAATGGATTGATGGTTTGCGTGACATTCGGGCTCGTGCACGAATCTTGGTTCGAATTGAACGGATGGCGGCAGGGAACCCGGGTGATGTCAGGGCTGTAGGAGAAGGCGTTTCTGAAATGCGTATCGATTGCGGGCCGGGTTATCGGGTGAACTTCAGGAAGGAGGGGCTCGAGGTTGTCCTTCTGCTTGCCGGTGGTGACAAACGGACCCAGGCCCAGGACATCAAGGTGGCGCTGCGAATGGCGCGTGAACTTAGGGAGTTTCAATGACTACGACAACCACTTCTCGTTACGATGTCTCAGAACACCTGAGGACTCCTGAGGAAATGGCAGCCTACCTGGAGGCCTCCTTTGAGGCTTCGGATGGGGATGCTGCGTTCATTGCGAAGGCCCTGGGAGATATTGCTCGGGCAAAGGGTATGTCACAGATTGCCCGAGACACCGGTTTGTCCCGGGAGAGCCTTTACAAGGCCCTCTCAGGGGAACGAACTCCTGGCTTTGATACGGTACTCAAGGTGATAAAAGCCCTGGGCTTGAAGTTGCATGCGGAGACGGCTGCCTGAAGCGTCGGTTTTCTGGTTTCCTCCACTCGGTGCCCGGTTGCTCACTCAGCGCAAACATCCTTGCCGGGTCCGAAGAAAACTGAAAACTGAAACTGTGCCAGGCTTTAGGACCTTAGGAAGTTGTGTTAGGGTTGGGTCATGGCCAGGAA
>CAYSHZ010000227.1:0-6186 GCA_964430905.1 uncultured Thermoanaerobaculia bacterium
CGACGGCCATAGCCACGGTGATTTCGAAGAACTCGCACGGCGCGCGAAATCTGAGGACGGAGCCACCTTCGTATATACCTCCGGCACAACCGGCGATCCCAAGGGTGTGGTCCTCAGTCATGGTAATTTCACTGCTGAATTTGCCGCCGTGGCACCATGTATCGGGAATCCAGAGGGTAGAGATATCGCGATTTCCTTCTTGCCTCTTTCACACATCCTGCAGCGGGTCGTGGACCTTTACAGCCATCTCCTGGGAGTTACCCTGGCCTATGTTGAAAGTATGGAGACCCTCGGTGAGACTCTGCGGGAGGTGCGTCCCACCCACCTCGTTGCCGTTCCGCGTGTGTTCGAGAAGATCCACTCTCGGATCTACGAGGGCGTCAAGCAGGGTTCGGCGGTGAAGCGTGCCGTCTTCAGGTGGGCGCAGGGTGTCGGCAGCCGTTTCCGAGCGGCCGAATCGAGGGGCGCTGTCTCCTGGGCCATGGAGTTTCAGCATTCGATCGCCGATCGGTTGGTCTTCAGGAAGATCCGGGCTGCGACCGGTGGACAGGTGAGGGTCTTTATTTCAACAGGAGCGCCGCTTGCCAAGTTTCTTGCGGAATTTTTTCACAGCATCGGCATACAGATCCTTGAGCTCTGGGGAATGACCGAACTGACCGGAGCCGCCACAATCAACACGACTGACGATTTTTGCTATGGAAGCGTGGGCAAACCCGGGCCGGGTGTCTCGTTGAAATTCACTGATGAAGGGGAAATTTGTGTCCGGGGAGATTTGGTGATGCAGGGATACTGGCGCAAGCCCAAGGACACAGCCGAAACCATCACGGCCGATGGATGGCTCCACACCGGCGACGTTGGTCACAGGGACGAGGACGGCTTCATCCATATTACAGATCGCATCAAGGAACTCATCGTCACCGCCGGAGGGAAGAACGTCGCACCCCAACCTTTGGAGAACGCAATCAAGGCCGACGAACTTGTCAGCCAGGTGATGGTCATCGGTGACAAGCGCAACTTCATCAGTGCCCTGATTGTCCCAGACAAGGAGGCCCTGAAGGTATGGGCTCACAGGCATGGAGTGACGGGTGACATGGCGACACTGTGCACGAACAGCGTGGTTCGCACCACATTCAGGGAGCGGCTTGCGGTGACGATGGAAGGCTTCTCGCGCTACGAGAGGGTCAAACGTTTCGAATTGGTGCCCGACGAGTTTACGCAGGAGTCGGGTGAACTCACTCCGACCCTCAAACTCAAGCGCCGGATCCTCCTGGAAGAATATGGAGAACTCATAGACCGTATGTACACGATGTCCTGACCCTGAAGACCAAGGGACGCCAAGAAAACAAGAGCGTCAACTTTCAGAGTGATTCTGGCGTGTGAGACTGGATCAAAACGGCGGGCCATTCGGCCCGCCGTTGTCGCTGATAAGGCGTCAGTCTCCAGTGGCTGAACTCAAGACCGATATTGACTGCTGCAGGGCGCGAATCTGCTCCTGTTGTTCTTGGACCACCTTGGTCAGAATGGCGACGATGTCCATGGCCACCAGTCCCTTTCGGTCTTTGGTTGCGACCAGATCGGGAACGTCTTCGGCGATGAAGCCCAGATAGAGCTCTTCAGGGTCGGTCTTGTAGTTGAAGCTCGTCGGCTGGAGGTTTTTCAGAGTTTCCATTGCGGTTTCGGTGGACAACTCGGTGATGTTCTCCTTGAACGATCGCGAGGAGCCGTTGACCCAGGCGCCGCCGTCACAATATGCGCCTGACGTTCCGACATCGAGCAGGTGGGTGGGGTCTTCCTTTCCGATACCAACATCGCCTCCTCCCTCGACGATGAACCTCGTTGCGGTGGCGAATCCAAAGCTGGTGATCAGGAGGCTATTCCCGGTTCCGGAGGCGTTATGAATATCGACGATGCCGCCGGAGATCCCGGGTGTCGTGCTTCGTTCTCCGAAACGGGCATTTCCTGCGACCTCCAGTTTTGTGCCGGGTGCATCGGTTCCGATACCGAGGTTGCCGTTGTCTCTGAGGAACATGTTGGTATTGCCGTTGTTTTGGAACCGGATTTCGGCGAAGCTTCCCCCGGTGCTTGAATTGATGATCAGCCCGTCTGCACGGGCCTGCTTGAATTCACCGAAGCAGGTTGAACACTCCGGTCCGTAGTAGGTCCGGAATCCGGAGGCCACGTCGCCCTGATCGATGTGCAAGGGGAAGGCGGGGGCTGCGGTTCCAATGCCGATATTGCCGTCGACCGACAGGTTCCCTGTGATCGTGCAGTCTCCGGCGCCGAGGAGAACCTTGACCCTGGGCTCGAGAACCTCACCATCAACGGTGACCTCGACCCAGAAGGTTCCGGCCGGCAGATCCAGGGCCGTACGGCTGCCGAGGATCAGCGAGTAGGCCCCATCCTCGACGTAGACGTCATCGTGGCTCTCGGCCCAGACCGCCATGCCGTCGGTGGGTGCGGTGAAGATCGTGAAGTCGAAGACGTGTGCCCCGTCGGCCACGATCTGTCCTTCAGAGTTGTTGAGAATGCCGTTGTACCTGAGTTCCGCCGCGGACAGCGTCATTGCGAAGGAACAGAAGAGAAGGATTGCCAGTACACGATAGATCTTGGATTGTGTCATTTCCGGACTCCTTTCCTGGGTCGATGGTGGTGTTCATTCGATGAAATCATTGAGCCCCCACCGAGCTTGACCAACCGGTTGTGCCGCCGGTCTCGAAGTCATCGATGAAGATGATGTTTTCGGTGCAACAATCCTGGCAGTCGGACGTCATGACCTTGAGTGTTCCTCGGGTGACGAAGTTGGCGCTGGTTCCCAGGATGGGTTTCCCCTTTTGACAAGCGGGTTCGGTTGTGGCCTCCAGAGAAAATGAACCCTGAACGCTGACTCCCCTTGAAGCGGTAAGAACGTGTTGCGTGTTTTCTGGCGGGGTTGCCGGGGCGGAGAATCCTTCCCCCAGGTCCCCTGCAGTAGTCGTCGAAAGGCCGAACAGCCCCCCGAGAGCAATCATCGCCAGGATGAGACCTGGACTCCGGTTTCTTCTCTGCATGATCCGACCTCCCTTTCTGAAGCCCGTGGGCAACGATGGTGCCTTCGTCGCCGCTGTTTGTATTCCTGCTTTCCTGCTCAAGAGAGGCGACTCCAGCGATATTTGCTCAGTACGGGGTACGATAGAGGGGAACCGAGGGAAAGAATGAATCAGAGGGCTTTTTTGAGGTCGGGCCTGGCGGTGGGGCTGTTGGCTCTGTCAGGTTTCGTGTATTGGGCCTGTGGTTTTTCGCCATTGCCGAAGGCAGGTGCGGTTATTGAGCACTGTGAGCCTGGTTACTCCGCTTCTTCGGCCGGTCTCAAAGAAGGTGACGTCATTGTCCAGTGGGACCGGGGAGAACGTGGAGGAGAGATAGAAAGCCCGTTCGATATGGCGCTGGTTGAGCAGAGAGAAGCGCCTTGCGGTCCGGTTCGTCTGGCCATCCGGCGGGGTTGGCGCCGGGTTGATCTGGTGCTTCCCAACGGAATCTGGAGGGTGGAAACTCGACCGGTTCTGGGATCCACGCTGCGAACCAGTTACGAAAAGGTCGAGGGTCTGCTCAAGGACGGTCAGGTTGAAGACGCATTGGCGGAACTGGGTGGCGTTGCGGACCACCTCGCCGGGGAAGGGCGGGTTGCGGCTGCATCATGGGTGGAGCTTCAAAGGGTGATCATTCTGGAAGAGAACGATCGTACGGATGAGGCCAACGACCTTGGTGATCAGGCGTCACAGGCTCTTGGGGACGATCTCCAAAGGGCCGTCTTCAGGCAACAACTGGGACACAATCTCGTTGAAGCCGGCAGAGTCGAGGCCGCCCTGGAGGCTTTTCGGGCTGCCCTGGAACTGTACCGGGACTTGGGAATCCATGGCCCACTGGTTGCCCATCTTCTCCTCGAAGTCTGCCGGACGGACCTCCGGAAATGCGAAGGGACGGCGGACGAAGCGCTGGCGATATACCGAGAGGTCAATGCTCGAAGCCTGGAGGTGGCCGATGCCCTGAGAAAGGCAGGGGCAGTGGCCTATTACCGGTCAGACTGGGAAGAGGCCGAGGGTCTTTATCGACAGGGGCTGGACCTCCAGAAGGCGTTGGCGCCCCAATGCCCCGGTATCTGTGACTTTCTGGGAAATATCGGGTTGGTTGCCCTCAAGAGGGGTGACTTCGATACGGCACGACGCCTCTTTTGGGAGGGCTTTCGCGAAGCCGAACGATTGGGGTCACCTCCGGAGCAGATAGGCTACGCCGCAAACTACCTGGGCCTTGTCGCGATGAGAGTGGGGCAGTTCGGGGAAGCCCGGATCTGGTACGAACGAGCTCTCGAGTCCTTTCAAAAAATTCGACCGGGTGGGAGGGAGGAGGCCGGCGTCCTGACCAACATCGGAAACGTTGCCATCAAGGAGGAAGACTGGCAGTCGGCCCGGGAGTTTCACCGACGGGCTCTTGAGTTGCGGGAACGCATCCATCCTGGTGGTTCGGATGTCGCCGCGAGCCTGAACAATCTCGGGATTGTCCTGAGGTTGCTGAGACTCGACGATGAGGCCAGGGAAAACCTCGAACGGGCCCTTAAGATCAAGAGAGAGCTTTCGCCGGAATCCGGATGGGTTGCGAACACCCTCTCTGAACTGGGTCAGGTTGCATTTGCCCAGGGACGCTTCCAGGACGCGGAGGCCTTGTATAGGGAGGCGTTGGACATTCGAAGGAGCCTGTCGCCAGATCATCCCCTGGTTGCTCAAATCCTCTTCTTGTTGGGGCAGATTCGATCCGTCACAGACCGGGCCGAGGAAGCGGAGGTCTTGTACAGGGAGGCGATCGCCATCAGCGAGGATCGGGCCTTGAAGGCGGGTATTCCGTTTGAGGAGCGTGCCGGCTTTGATGGTTGGTTCTTCGGATTTTACAGGGCTTTTGCGGAGATGTTGACCGGGCAGGGACGCACGATCGAGGCCTTCGAGGTGATGGAGCGCGCCAGGTCGGGAGCGGTGTTGGCGAGGCTCAACGAGCAGATCTCTCCTCCGGCCGGGGTTCCACCAGATCTGTGGTTTGCCAAGAAACGATCGGAGGTCCGAATCCGGAGAATTGAAGGCAGGAGAGACCGGGTCAACCGTTTGGAAGACCGGGAGGGCCTGGACCAACTCAATCTGACCCTTCGAACGTTGCAGGACGACTATGGGGAGATTCTGGAGAAGATTGCGACCTTTTCTCCAAGATTCAAGATTTTTGACCGACCAAAATCGGTCTCATTTTCGGAAATGGGCCGATTGATCGAACCGGGGTCTGTGATGCTGTCCTATTGCATCAGTCAGGGTGATCCATTTGTGATGGTGGTGACGGTGGGGTCCGGGGGCCTGCCGACGGTCGAAGCTGTGCAGCTCTCGATCGACAAGGATGAACTGAAACGAAGGGTTGGGGTGTTCTTGGGTTTGATCGGCAGAGGCAAGAATGACATCGAGGTCGAGGCGGCGTTGAAGACACAGTCGGAGAAACTCTTCAATATCTTGATCAGGCCGGCAAAACGCTTCGTCGATTCGGCGGACCGTCTCCTGATCATCCCGGACAACCCTCTGTTCGATCTGCCATTTGGGGCTCTGGTCGACGGTGAGGACGATTCTTACCTCGGTGTGAAGAAGGCCTTGGTGTTGAACGTTTCGGCCGGCGTTCTGGCGGGGATCAGGCACCGTCGGGAAGAAGCTCCCCTGATTCCGTCGGGTCTGGTTGCCTTTGGAGAACCGGCTCGGATCTCAAAGCTGAATGACACGCGTTTCTCAGGTTGTGGTCAACTTCCGGGATCCCGGCACGAGGTGGAGGCCATCGGCAAGGTATTTGGCTCTGATTCCGTGGTCCTGATTGGTTGGGAGGCGACGGAGGAGGCTGTCAGAACCCGGGCCCCCGGCGCCGCCTTCATTCATTTCGCGGTGCATGCGGTCGTTGACAAGCGGGTTCCCCTCAATTCGGCTCTTCTGCTGGCACAAGGAGAGGGGGTCAAAGACGACCCACCCGACGATGGGATTTTGACGGCTGCAGAGGTCATCGACGGGCCGGCGATCTCGGCAGACGTCGTGACACTTTCCGGTTGTGGTACAGGTTCAGGGGCTGAAATCCCCGGCGAGGGTGTCGTCGGTCTCGCGTGGGCCTTCCAGGTTGCCGGAGCCCGTTCGGTTGTGGCGA
>CAYSHZ010000228.1:0-6145 GCA_964430905.1 uncultured Thermoanaerobaculia bacterium
GGTACCAGGGAGTTCCGGCGACCCGGGCCGCCATGACGAATGGCCGTTCGCGGACGGACAGGATCTGACCTCTGACCAGGCGGGCAAGGCCCATCCATGATGTCAGGCCCAGGAGGCCGACCAGGGTTGCAGGACCTGGTTCCAGGACTGCGGCGCAGAGAATCAGCAAGAGGAGGGTGGGGAAGGCCAGAAGGCCGTCAACACCTCGCATCAGCAGGCTGTCCGTGACCCGGCCTCCCGTGGCGGCCGCCAGGCCGACCGAGAGTCCGACGATCAGGGCAACCAGGGCGCCCAGGGCGGCGATCATCAGGGAGAGCCGTCCTCCTTTGAGCATCAGATGGAGGAGATCTCTGCCGTAGCGGTCGGTACCGAGCCAGGATCGAAGGGTTCTGCTGCCCGTGATCGTGCTCAAGGGTACCTCTTCGCGGGAGTAGCGACCATCGACGATCATCAGGTCTCCGTCCTTTGTGACCGACGGAGAAACCAGTGTCCGACCATCGGTCAGTTCGAGGATCGTGATCAAGGTGCCGGGCGGGACCAGGGCGCCGTGGGACGGATCGGAAGGCGGTTCCGGCCCCAGAAGACGGGGGCCGAGAAGGATGCTCCCGCAGATCACCAGAAGACCTGCGGTGCCGACCAGGAACCGGCGGGGGATGTGGCGTCTCGGGCTCATAGAGACCTCACTCTGGGATCGGCCCAGGCATAGAGCAGGTCCGCAACGAGTGAACCGATGATCACCGCGATGGAACCGATCAGGGTGCATCCCATCACGGTGGGGATGTCCCTGGCAACGGCTGCCTGCCACAGAATACGTCCCATTCCCGGCCATGAAAAAATGGTCTCAATAACGACGGATCCGGAGACCAGGACCGGCAGAGACAGGCCGATCAGGGTGACCAGGGGGCCAAGGGCCGGTCTCAGCGTATGGACCCAGAGGATACGATTTTCCGAGAGACCGCGGGCCCTGGCCGCGAGGATGTGGTTCGATCGCTGGACATCCAGCAGGGATGCGCGGAGATATCGGGCGGTCGATGCGGCGCCGACGATTCCCAGGACCGATGCGGGCAGTATCAGGTGGCGCAGAAGATCCAGTTGTTGGGTGGCGAACGACCATCTTTCCGCTCCAACCGAGGCCATGTGCGAGGCGGGGAACCATCCCAGTTTGAGAGAAAAGAAGAGGATTGCCAGGCCCGCCAGCCAGAAGGACGGTACCCCGTAGATGCCCAGGGACAATAAGGTCAAGATGCGGTCCGTCCAGCCTCCGGGCCTACGGGCCGAAACCAGGGCCAGAAAGACGCCAAGCAGGAGGTCCATGATCAGGGCCGTTCCTGCCAGCAGGATGGTTGGCGGCAGGGCCGTGGCGATGACGTCGACCACCGGTTGCTTGAAGAGGAAGGACTGACCCAGATCCCCGTGGACCAGCGCCTCCAGCCAGAGAAAATACTGGTGGCCGCCCGTTTGGTCGAGACCGTAGAGAGACCTCAGGTGGGTGCGGGCTGCCGGAGTCAAACGAGGATTATCGATAGTGTCGGCGTAGGTCCCTGGGGAAAGCTGGACGACCGCAAAGGTCAAAGTTGCCACCATCAACACCAACAGTGGCGCCAGAATCAGCCGTTTGAGGACCATTCTCTTCAATGCAGTTCCCACTCCTCAAGGTTGAAATAGGGCGTTGCATCGTTCTGGATCGATCCGCTGATCCGCGTGCTGATTGCCCTGAGTTTTCGCCCCTCTACCAGGAAAGTGTAGGGCTGATCCGTGACGATCAACCGCTGGATCCGGCTGTAGAGTTTCCTCTGTTGGGCAATCTCCTCGGTATCGGCCACTTCCTCGATCAGACGGTCGACCTCGTCATTGGAATATCGCCCGTAGTTGGAACTCTCCTCGCCCTTGGGGGTCGTGTGCCAGACGTCCTCAAGGTCAATCTGGGTGGGTTCCACCCAGCGGTTGACCGCCCCGTCAAAATCGCCATTCCGCAGTCGACTGAGAAAGGTGCCCCATTCCACCGTCCTGGGAGTTGCATCGATGCCGACGGATCGCAAGTCTCGGGCCACCAACATGCAGATATCCTGCCTCATGTGGTTCTCTGCATTGGTCAGGAGCTCCAGTTCAAAGGCGTGGCCGTCTTTGTCCAGCGTGCCGTCTCCGTCGGTGTCATGCCAGCCCGCTTCGGCCAGGAGATCGGCCGCGCTACGAGGGTCAAATGGCAGGGGTTTGAGGGAAGAGTCGAAGGCCCACATGGTCGAGAGAATCGGGCCGATCGATGGTTGAGCGTAGCCTCGGTAGACCGTGTCGATGATGGTCTTCCGATCGATCGCCATGCCCAGGGCACGCCTGACACGAGCGTCGGAAAGCTGTGGCCGGGTCGTATTCCAACAGATGTGGGTGTAGCCGCGGTGGGGAATATCGACCAATCTGAGGTCTGGGTTCGCCTGGACTCTCTTTGCATCCTCGGGTGGCAGGCTGTTGACGAAATCGAAGTCTCCGGCGAGCAACTGGGTCATCAGGCTCAACTGGTCGGGCACGATGCGCCAGACGACCCGGTCGATGTGGGCCACGGATCCCAGACGGTAGCCGGGATTGGCGCCCAGGATGATCTCCTGTTGGGGCGTGTGGCCACGGGGCAAGAATGGCCCGGCGCCGACGACATGCTCCAGCCACGGGGTCGACCTCCAGTCGGAGAACGGGATTTCCTTCCACGCATGGGCGGGGAGGATCGGACCTTCGTTGGCGTCCATCAAAGCCAGGGGGTAGGCCTGCGAGAAGCGGAAACGGAGGGTGAAATCATCGATCTTTTCGACGGCCGAAATGAAGTCCTTGGTGTAGGCGCCATACCAGCCGACCTCCTCGGAGACTTGGGCCTTCCAGGTGAAGACCACGTCATCCGCGTTCAGTGTCTCCCCGTCGCTCCAGACGAGATCCCGGCGCAGGTGGAAAATGAGCTCGAGGCCGTCGTTCGAGAATTCCCAGCTTGAGGCAACAGCCGGAGCAAACGTCGGTGGATGATCGTGGTAGTCCGGCATCTCGATCACCAGCGACGGATAGACCAGGGCCAGGAGATCCTCGCTGAATTTCGTCTCCGTCAGGTAGGGATTCCAGTTCTGGATATCCGCGAGGACACCGATCACCAGGGTCGTCTCTGAATTGACCGGTGGTCTGTCGCAGGCATGGGGAATGACGAGAACCATTCCGGTGACCAGCAGGGCCGTCCCTCCAAGGAGAAACCGGGGAAACTGTGTGATCCTCATCGGTCCATCCTAACCCGGTTTGACACGCGAAGAATTGGTGTGTAGTATTTGCGCAGTGGGTTGGCGAGTTTGAACCCAGAAAGTTGAAACGTGATCTCAACAGGAACACTCAAGATCGACAGGCGGTTTGTGCACATTGTTGCGGTAGGGCTTCTTCTGTTCTTTGCGGCGACGGTGTCGCCAATATGTGCTCAAAGCCCTTTGACCGAGGGGAGTCTTGAAATCAGAGGCGCCCGTCTCTTCCTGCCGGAGATCGATTCTGTCCAAACCCTCAATATCAACGAGCCTGCGACCGTGCGGGCTTGCTATGGCGTTACGGAGGCAGAGTGCCTGTCGGGGGAAAGCGTGCCGATGGGCGTAGATGGACTCCGGGTCAGGGCCGAGTTGAACGGTCCGGAGGTTCCGAATCCGATTGAGTATGAGATTCCCGTGGGTGGATCGTTCCGGATTCCGGGGTTTCAGCAGAGCGGAGACTATTTCCTGGAGAACATTCGACTTGTGGAAACTGCGTCCGGAAGGGTGCTGACTATGGCTCAGCCCTCGGTGGCGGTTCTTCATGTGACTCAGATCGTGATGACGTCCGCCACCGTCACGGCATTGAGCCTGGAAGACCTTCGGGCGCGCGGAATTGATCTCAACGCCGGGAACTATCAGGCCTTCAGTTTTTCCGTCGGATTCGCCTTTCAGGGGGAGACCGTTCTTCTGGAGTTGCCGTTGCTCTTCGGCGAAGGGGGGTCTGTTGATCCACTGAGCAGCCCTTCGGTCGATATCTCCGGTCTTTCGCCGGAGACCCAGGCGTTGGTCGGTCGGTGGCAACCTCCGCAGTTGACCCCCTTTGTTTTTGAGTCCGACGACGTAGGATATCGGGAAACCGGGGAGGATCCATTCGAGGAACTGAGCCTTCCTCTTTTCGGGGCGATCGTTTTGCCGGGCAACGTCAGCTTCCTGAACCAGTTCTTCGAGGCCAGACTGATCGTCGCGAACGGGGCGCCGGCCGGTTCTCAGATCGATCTTGATGAGCTCGGCGCCCGGCTGACGATTCCCGATCCTGATGCCCTTCGTCTGGCATCGACCGATCCGCCCGTCGCACCGGGACAGGTCGTTCCGGTTCTCGGCGCCGGTATGCAGTCGGTCGTCGTGCCCGGTGAACAGGCATCGGCCGCATGGACGATCGAGGGGCTGGCCGCCGGAACTCATGCTCTTCGGATGGATCTCACCGGCGTTCTGACGAGGCCCGGGAAGGACCCGTGGCCGATCAGGAGTCGAACGCAGGCCGTGGTCGATGTTGTCGATGCGAGGTTCCACCTGACCTTTACGCATCCGGACGTGGTCCGCGAAGACATGGCCTACACGTTGGGTGTCACGATGACGAACCTTTCTCGGGCGACGCAGTATGGAATCACACTCGCGTTGACCGACGACAATATTGTCGGCGCCCACAAAAAGGACCCCGCCGACGATTTCGTCAGATCGATTCCGGAGCTTTTGCCCGGGCAGTCCGAGACCCTCAGTTTTGAGTTGATTCCGGAACTGACGGGTCGGGTGGTCGCAACCTCGTTTCAAACAACGTCGCCTTCGGGGCAGGGTTCCTTTGAGCTGGTGACCGGGGTTGGAGAGCTGGGTATTCCGTTATCGCCTGCGACCCTCATCCTGCCGCGATTCAGCGAGCGGCTCAGCCCACCCTTCGTGGAGACCGATGGTTTTTACCGAGCGTTTTCCCGGTTTCTCGGGTTGGCCTATTCCCTGGCGGTAGCGCCGGCAGGCGCCCTGCCTCAGGGAACGCCTCGGGTGATTCGCCGGGACGTCGAGACCCGGGCCGCCGACCTCGCATTTGCAGGTCAACGGACATTCTTGGGTGAGGGTCTTCTGGGCAGTTTGGAGGTCCTTGAACTGGATCTCTTGGGCAATCGCGATGCCCTTGAAGATCTGGATGCACTGCGACGAACGACCGAGGCGGGCTTCGAATTGGACCGTACCTTGAGTGAACTGGTGCGTGAGGCGCAAGAGTCCCTCGGGGTCGGCGCCTCCGGCTTCTTCGATCATTTTCAAGAGACCGTTTCCTATGCCGACCCGTTCGTCGCGGTGACGGTTCTCCCAGATATTGGGTCGTCGTCTCCGGGGCTGGAGATCCACCGCCAAGTCGATGAGGAATGGCTCGTCCTGAACGGAGAGACCGAACGGACGCTGCCCTTTGCCGCCTTTTTGCCGATTCTGCGGGCAGCCGGGGGGAGCGAAGTCGTTCCCTCGGCCCTCGTCGGGCATGTCGAGACCGATCAGGTCTTCGACGTTGCATTGAGGAACAGTAGTGCCGAGGTCCAGATCCTTCGGCTCGTGATGTTGGTTCCCGGCGTTGATGGTTGGTTGAGGCGAGTCGAGATCGAAGGACTGAGTCTTCAGCCGGGCTCGTTCGTCGGTGTGTCAGTCGGGCAGACCATCCCGAATCCCGGCCAGGGAGGATTCGTTTTCCGGGACGGTGTGACCGGAATTGCATTGTCGCAGCAGCCTGTGGTCACGGTCTCCCAGGTCATTCTTCCGCCCTTTCGATTGATTGGCGCTCGGCAGGATTTCGGCCTGCAAGAGAAAGCCTCTTTTGGGGATGGGATATCCTACCTTTTCAACCGACCACCTGCCGCCGGCGTCTCCGATCACGCCGACGCGTTCGAGGTCCACTCGGTGTTCGATGGCCTCGACGTTGTGGACCATGCAGTGCATCGTGAGGCGGAGCTCCACGGGATCGCAGCCTTTCTGCAACCCAGCGGCAGGGTCGTCGATGTTCGTTTCAGTGGGCCGCTATGCCCACTCGTTGACGGTGGGACCGCCCTGCCGCTCGTGCAGCATGTGCACGAGGTTGTGGTGGGAGAGATCGTCGATCGTTTCGGCGAAAGCCTGTCCGGTTCGAT
>CAYSHZ010000229.1:0-6130 GCA_964430905.1 uncultured Thermoanaerobaculia bacterium
AACGTCAACGCGACACTGATGTTCTCTTTGGCCGACTACGAGGCGGTTGCCCAGGCATTCGTACGCGGCATCGAGCGCTGTGGAAACCCCGCGAGGGTTGCCTCGGTGGCCTCGTTCTTCGTCAGCCGGGTTGACAGCACGGTCGATGCTCAACTGGAGGCCATCGGCACACCCCAGGCCCTGGATCTTCGGGGGAAGGCGGCGATCGCCAATGCCTGCCTGGCCTATCGCCGATTCAAGGAGATCTTCCACGGTACCTCCTTCGCGGCGCTCAAGGCCCGGGGCGCCCAGGTCCAGCGGCCCCTGTGGGCGTCGACCTCGACCAAGAATCCGGAATACAGCGATGTGCTCTACGTCGAAGAACTGGTGGGGCCGGAGACGGTCAATACCATTCCGGCCTCGACCCTCGATGCCTTCAGGGACCACGGCCAACCGAGGAATGCCCTGGACGAGGGAATGGCGACAGCCGACGAGGTCTTCAAGGGGCTCAGGGCTGCCGGTATTGATCTCGACGTCGTAACGACCAGGCTGCAGGACGACGGCGTCGCCTCGTTCGCCGCCGCCTTCGACGACCTTCTGGCGTCGCTGGGCGAGAAGATCGCGGCCCGCTGAGCCCGAGGAGAGCAACATGTGCGGCATCATCGGATATGTAGGTCAACACCAGGCGGTTCCGGTCATCCTCGACGGGTTGCGCCGGTTGGAATACCGAGGCTATGACTCTGCGGGGTTGGCGGTCATGGGCTCGGAGTCGGTTGATGTGCTCAGGGCGGCCGGAAAACTGACGAATCTTGAGGAATTGGTGTTTGACAAGCCTCCTCGGGGAATCGTCGGTGTCGGCCATACGCGCTGGGCGACCCACGGAGCCCCGACCGAGAGTAACGCTCATCCCCAACTGGATGCCGATGGTCACATTGCCGTTGTCCACAACGGGATACTGGAAAACTACGCCGAGCTTCGGAGAGATCTGCTCAAGCAGGGCGTACCCCTGGCGTCCGATACCGATACCGAGCTGATTGCCCAGTTGCTGGGGCAGGCCGAAGGCAGTCTCTCGGAGAGGGTCGCCGCAGTCATGCCCCGGCTGGTCGGACAATTTGCGGTTGTTGCACTCAGGCGGGACGAGCCGGACACCATTGTCGCCATCCGCAAGGGACCGCCATTGGTTATCGGTGTTGGTGACGGCGAGACGATCGTCGCTTCCGATGTTGTCGCCCTGTTGCACCGGACCAAGAGGGTGATCTACCTGGAAAATGGCGACGTCGCCGTCGTTCATCGTGGCGGCGTAGAGATCCGCAACGACGGCGTTGGGGTCGACAGGCCGGTCGAGACCCTGGACTGGGACGCCGGACGCATGGACAAGGGTGGTTTCCGTCACTACATGCTCAAGGAGATCCACGAACAGCCGGACGCCGTCCGGAATACGGTCAGGGCGTACTTGAATGCCGATCGGACCGCGGTCAACCTTGGTGATCTGGGTTTCGACCACGATCGATTGGCAGACGTCCAGCGACTGCACCTGGTCGCCTGCGGCACCTCGTGGCACGCCTGCCTGGTGGGAAAATTCCTGATCGAGGGCTTGACGGGCCTGCCGACAGAGGTCGATTACGGTTCGGAATACCGTTATCGAAACCCATTGGTCGATGAGAATGTTCTGGTGGTCGGTGTGACCCAGAGTGGGGAAACCGCCGACACCCTGGCCGCAATGGAACTGGCCAGGGATGCCGGCGCACTGCTGGGGACTATCTGCAACGTCAGGGGTTCGTCCTCGTGGCGTATGGCTGATGCGAGGATGCTGACCCAGGCGGGCCCGGAGATTGGCGTTGCCTCGACGAAAGCGTTCACAACCCAGTTGGTGGCAATGGTTCTTCTGGCCCTGACCCTGAGGCGAGTTCGGGGTTTGGCGGACAACGGGGATGAAGAGATCATCCACCAGTTGCTGAGATTGCCGCTGGCAATCGAGCAGGCGATCGTCGGTGACGAGGACGCCTACGAGGAGGCGACGCACTTGCTGGCCGAGGCGACGGATTCACTCTTTCTGGGGCGGGGTTGTCTCTACCCGATTGCACTGGAAGGCGCCCTGAAACTCAAGGAGATTTCCTATCTCCATGCCGAAGGCTATCCGGCCGGGGAGATGAAGCACGGACCGATTGCACTCCTGGTCGAGGGGTTCCCGATCGTGACCCTGGCCCCGAAGACGCCGACGCGGGAGAAGCTCCTGGGCAATCTGATGGAGGTTCGGGCCCGAGGCGCCGTGGTCGTCGCAGTGGCCGAAGGGGACGCCACCGACGTAGCAGACGTGGCCGATATCGTGCTGCCAATCCCGGCCATTGATCAGATTCTCCAGCCGATCGTCGCGACCATTCCTCTGCAGATTCTGGCCTACAGGGTGGCCGTTGAGCTGGGTCTCGACGTTGATCAGCCCCGGAATCTGGCCAAGAGCGTGACGGTTGAGTAGAAAGCGCGTCCGACAGGGACCAAGGATCAACGGGAGTGACTGATGAGTGCTGAGAAACTGCTTGAAGGGCTCAATCCGGCGCAGAGGGAGGCCGTGACTCATGGCGCCGGGCCTCTTCTGGTGCTGGCCGGCGCCGGATCGGGGAAGACCCGGGTTCTGACGCATCGGGTTGCCCATCTGATCGAACGGGGAGCGGCCCAGGCCTTCGAAATCACCGCCGTCACCTTCACCAACAAGGCCGCCCGGGAGATGCGGGAGCGTGCCGGGGCACTGATCGGTGTCGGGCCATCTCTTGGGGGCGCCTTCGTCGGGACTTTCCATCGGTGGGCCTTGGATATCCTGAGGCGATGGCCGGAAGCAGCGGGTCTGCCGAAACGCTTTTCGATCATCGACAGTGACGACCAGCGAGGCCTGATGACCAGGATCCTCAAGGACGAAGGCCTCGATCCCAAGGACTACCCTGCCAGGGGTGTTCTCTCGCAGATCTCCGGGCACGTCAACCGTATGGAGAGTGTGAAGCGCCTGGAGCGACGCACCGGTGACGTCCGGAGCCAGGTTGTGGCACGGCTTTGGGCACGGTATGACGCTCGCAAGAAGGAGCTGGGCGCCGTTGACTTCGACGACATGTTGGCCCTCCTGCTTGAGGCACTGACTTCGGATTCCGCAGTCGCAAGTGCGGTCAAGCGCAGGGCACGGTGGCTGTTGGTCGATGAGTTCCAGGACACCAACCGTCTGCAGATGGAGCTCCTGACCACCGTTCTAGGCGAAGAAGGCAGCATCACCGCGGTTGGTGACGAGGATCAGAGTATCTACCGGTGGCGGGGCGCCGAAATGGACAATATCCTCGATTTTGAGCGTTCCTTTCCGGGCGCCCAGGTCGTTGCACTGGAGAGAAACTACCGATCGACGGCGCCGATTCTGGAAGTCTCCGGGGCGCTGATTGCCACCAACACCAGGCGGCGGGGGAAGAAACTGTTCACCGAAAAAGATGGCGGGGAGCCGGTCCATCTCTTTGTCGCTCCGGGAGAGCGGGAGGAGGCACGGTGGGTCTCCGATCGGATTGAGGCGTTACAAGGAAATCACACCCTGGGCGAGATGGCCGTCTTGATGCGAACCAATGCCCAGACCCGGCCCTTCGAGGAGGAACTGACGCGTCGACAGGTACCCTACAAGGTCGTCGGGGGCCTGCGCTTCTGGCAAAGGGCCGAGGTCAAGGATGCCCTGGCCTACTTGCGACTGGTCGTTCGCTCAGACGACAGCCTGGCCTTCGAACGGATCATCAATGTCCCGGCCAGAGGTATTGGGGCCGTCACCCTCGACGCTCTGAGAGCCCATGCCGAGACGGTGGGTCGCCCCCTGCCGCTGGCGGCCAGGGACACCCCCGAGACCTTGATGCCGCGGGCCCGGGTCGCCCTGGGACGATTCTTCGAGCTGATGGATGAAGCCCAGACCCAGAGGGAAGATCTTGATCCGGCCGATTTCGTCGGGTGGCTGCTTGAGGCCTCCGGGTTGTTGGGGCTCTATGACGGGGAGGAAGAAGAGAAGGTCGTCCGACGTGAGAACCTTCGCCAGCTGGCATCGGCGGTGGCCGAGGCCTCATTGCAGGGGCAGGACCTCGAGGCTTTCCTCGACGGTATTGCTCTCTTCGAGGATGGAGACCAGAAGGCATCGGCCGATGCCGTCAGTTTGATGACCCTGCATTCCGCCAAGGGTCTCGAGTTCGACGTTGTCTTCGTCGTCGGTTTTGAGGATGGACTGCTGCCCCACTCCAACTCCCGGGAAGAAGAGGAGGGCCTGGAAGAGGAACGACGACTGGCATACGTCGGCATGACCAGGGCGCGTCATCGGTTGGCCCTGACTGCTGCACGCGAGCGTTTCCTCTTCGGCCAGAGACAGCAGACCCGCCCGTCGCGCTTTCTGGCGGAGATCCCATCCGAGATTCTCCAGGACGACAGCGAGTGGCAGTGGCAGCGAGGGGATCAGGGCTGGGGCCTTGGCGCAGGAAATGGGACGGGGGTTGTCGAGTCTTCCTACGGTCGTCGACCGCAGGCAGGAGGATTTCGGCAGGCCCCTCCAGGAAGAGCCCCCTCTGCGGTGGGTCGTTCGCCCCAACAGGGCTCCCGGAAGCGGCCGATTGCCGCAACCGCCGAAGACGCTGACGGCAAAGGTTGGCGCCCCGGCGATCGTGTTTCTCATCGTCGCTTCGGCTCGGGCGTCGTGCTCTCCTGCCAGGGTCGTGGACCCGGGCTCAAACTGGTCATCTACTTTGACCGAGCGGGGCGTAAGACGCTGGTACCGACGATCGCAAAGCTGGAGAAAGTCTGAGTTGGAGCCCGGATTCGAACCGGCACCAGGCCGAAGGTCTGTCCGCGGGTAGGCCAAGGAGTCCCATGCGGGGTTTCCGGACGGAAACGGGTTCTTCCCAAAGGGATACCAAATCAGCTCAGGCTATGGACTCGGCCATCGATAGATATCGCCGGACTCGAATCCGTCACGATGAACTGTCGAGAACCCGTTGCAGGAAATACTGCCGTCGATTGTCAGGTTCATCTCCCAGAGCCCGTAGTCCGTTACTGCGATCAGGATTGGTCCGTTCCGCTCAACGGCCAGGGAGGAGACCGAATTGCCGGGCAGGCCCAGATAACTGAAGGTTTGACCCCAGTCTTCCGAGACAAAGACCCCTCCATTGGAACTCCCCCGTACCATTTCACCTCCGAAAATCCGATTTGGGCAGTTGGGATCCAGCAAGATGGAACTGCCAAAGCCGAAGTAATGACCGTTTGAAGACCACGTGCCTCCGGAGTCGTTCGAGATCGTCAATATTCCGTTTTCCCGAAGGAAGTAGATCGTGCCGCTCCAGAAATTAAAATCCAGATTCAGTCCGTGGCCGGAAGTCGGAACGCCCGTCAGAGCCGATATTTCCTGCCATGTATCGCCCATGTCTGTTGAACGCATGACGACCGGATTGGCACTATGATTTGCATCTTCTGTGCAAAATAACCAGCTGCCCCAATAGGGATCCTCAAGCATGTCCCAAATATGATATCCAATCGGTGACTCCCATGAGACCCACCATGTTCCGCCATAATCGTCGGTCAGATAGATTCGTGCAGAATGAAGGTCGGACGACAATCCTACGGCGATCCACCCCGCTGAATAACTGACGAGAATCGAATTGATGAATGTCGGCGAATCGCCGGAAGGGCCCGGAATGGTAGTCGGGAATGGAACGACGAGATCCCACGAAAGACCTCGATCACTGGTGTAATAGAGGTCAGACCCGGAGCTGGCATAAATACCGAATCGGTTGGGATCGATGACGATGGCGCCAATGGTCCCGCTGAGGAAAGAAGTCCAGGAACTGCCGCCATCTCTGGTGACATAGAGTCCATTGTTCTGGCTGCCGACATACCAGATGTTGTCATCATAGGGATCAATGACGATCTGTCGAAGCTCCATGTCTCCATTGGGCCCTCCAAGACTCTCCCAAAACAACCTGGTCCCGTTTTCACTCGCTTGACCCTTGGTGGGGAACAGAATCAAGATCACCGCGAAACAGATGAGAACACTGACCGGGATGATCTTGATGATCCACATTGCGTCTCCTCTCATTCCATTCTTCCCTTGTTCCAGATTCTGACCTGCCATGCCATACCTCCATAATCGAGGATCCTATTG
>CAYSHZ010000230.1:0-6123 GCA_964430905.1 uncultured Thermoanaerobaculia bacterium
GATCACCAGCTCCCCCGCTTCGCCCACAGGCGACTCGTCACCCTCTGGATTGACGACTCTCACCGTCTTCCCCGGGAAAGGATCACCGAGGGCACCGGAACCCGTGCGCCCGTCATCCTCGACCCGAACAATCAGGTCGCACCCGGTCTCGGTCATGCCGAATGCTTCGCGCCACGGAACATTCCAGCGGCGTTCGAAGAGTTCGTGATGCTGAGGGTTGATGCCGGAGCAGTAGACAACCCTGAGGGCGTGGTTCTGTTCCAATTCGGGATTTTCGTCCTGATTGAGCAGGTAATAGGGCATGGTGCCGATCACGTAGACGAAGGTGACGCCGTGCTCTTTCACGATCTGCCAGAAGGCCGATGGCGAGAATCTCGGCACGATCACCAACGGTATGCCGTTGACCAGACACAGGACCGTGTTCCACTGTGGATCCATGTAATAGAAGGGCTGTACGGTGAGGTCCACATCATCGGGCCTCATTCCGGAGATCTCCGACAACTGAGAGCCCAGCAACATCCAATAGCGGTGGGTCAGCATGCAACCCTTTGGAAAGCCGGTGGTGCCGGAGGTGTACTGGATGTTCATCAAATCGTCTTCGCCGACGTCCGTGATGGCGAAGTCCGGTGACGCCTCCTCTTCCATCTCCCGGAAGGACTCCGTTCCATCCGGGGCATGTCCGAGGACCACCACCCTTTTGAGACTCCCAACCCGCCGCCGAATGTTTTCGAACACGGCCAGAAAGTCCTCGTGAATCACCAGGGTCTCCGCCTCGGAATCCGACAGGATGTAGGCCAGATCGTGCTCCTTGTAGCCGGTATTGATCGGCACCATCACTGCGCCCAGCTTGGCGATGGCAAGCCACGTCACCGGGAACTCGACGCCGTTGGGAAGCATGACCCCAACCCGGTCGCCGTGTGCAACACCCTTGGTCCGAAGGCCGTTGGCAATCCGGTTGACCCGCCGGTTGATGGCGCCATAACTGATCGTGGCGCCTTTGAAAACGAAGAGCGGTTTCTCTGTGTGCTCGACGGCCGCCGACTCCAATATATGGCCGAGGCTTCGCCACCTCAAGGTCGGTCGTACCATCTCATCCCTCGCAATGATCATCTGCTTCCCCCTGGTCCCGACACTCGGATGAGGCCATTCCTGCCGGCTCCCCAACCTCGAAAGGCCGTGCAAATTCACCCAGAAGGATGATGGCACAGAGCGACAAAAGTGAAACGTTTGTCATTTCCACAGTCTGAGTTCGGAGTGAATGCTTGTCAAGACCTTGATGTCATCAAATTGAGGTTGACAAAAACTGACGCCAATATCACTATTGCAACAGGGAGAGAGCTATGGCTAACGACGTCAAAATCAACTACCACTTTCATGAGTTCACCCGCGATGATCTCTTGGAGTTGGCGCCTGAAGTGTTGGTCGGGGTGCTGCGCGAGCGCATCCATCACAACATCGAGGTTCCGCTCTACCCGGTTCTTCGCAAGTGGAAGGGCAAGGCCATCGGCAGCTTTGGTGATCAGGCGCAGCTGGCATTCGACGTCTGGCGAGAGCGGGGACTCCCCGAAGATACACCCGACATCGACTGGGCTAAACGCTACCTCGCGATCGCAGCCAAGATCCGAAAGGGTGAAAGGCCCGAGGTTGAGGCGCCCCTGCCCGAGCCCTTCACCGACGATGAGATGCGGGTCGTTCGTAAGCTGATCTACGGGCGGCGTTCCATCCGCGACTGGATCGACAAGCCGGTGCCGGAGGAGATGATCGAGCAGATCCTGGAGGCGGGCAACATGGCGCCCATCGGCTGCAACCTCGGCCACCTGCGGTTCGTCGTCTTGACGGACCCTAGGGAGAAGAAAATGATCTGGAGTGACATCAAGACGACGGACGTCCCGGTGATCATCGTCATCTGTCACGACACGCGCATTGCAGAGGCCGTCGGCCAAGCAACGGCAGTACCGCAGAATCCGGGCTTTGACGCCGCTGCGGCCGGTGACCACATGCTGCTGATGGCACACGCCCTCGGCCTTGGCGGCGTGTGGCTGTCGGAACTCAAGAAGACCGAGCTGACCGAGGACACCGGGGAAATCTTCAAGGCTCGCTACGGTCTGCCCGAGCATTTCGAGGTCGACCTTCACATCGCGGTCGGCTGGACCGCAATCGGCAGCATCAAGTCGAAACGACCGGCGCTGCGGGACCTGATTTACCGAAAATGACCGCCCGCAAGAGCGGCGGGAGAAGGAGCAGCAGTGCACGCGAATAATCAGACCCAAAACACATTTGACGCCCTGAGCCAATTCGTCGAAGAAAGACTGGCGGAATGGGGCATCCCCGGCCTGGCGATCGGTGTTGTCCACAAAGGAGAAATGGCGGCGGCCGGTTTCGGCATCACCAATATTGACCATCCACTTCCGGTGACCGAGGAGACGCTCTTTCAGATCGGGTCGGTGACGAAGACCTACGTCGGAACCGCCATCATGCGCCTTGTCGAGATGGGCAAGCTGGATCTTGACACCACGGTTCAAACCTATGTCCCCGACTTCAGGGTCGCCGACGAGGCCGCCTCCACCGAGGTGACCCTCCGCCACCTTCTGACCCACACCTGCGGTTGGGTGGGCGATTTTTTTCACGGAACCGGCGACGGGGATGACGCTTTGGCGTCCTATGTGGCCGACATGGCGTCGCTGGAGCAGTTGGCCCCGTTGGGCGAGACGTTCTCGTACAACAACGCCGCCTTTTCCCTTCTGGGACGCGTGATCGAAATCATCACCGAAAAGACCTTCGAAGAAGCCCTTGACGAACTCGTTTTGAAACCACTGGGACTCGAGAACTCGTACCTCAAGCCCACCGACGTGATGACCCACCGATTTGTTGTTGGACATCAAGACGAAGGCGACGGGCAGGAGGTTGCTCATCCCTGGCCCTTGGAGCGCTCCAACGTCCCCATGGGTGGTCTCGTCTGCCCTGTCACGGACCTCCTGCGCTACGCCCTTTTCCATCTGGGTGACGGCACGAGCGAAGATGGAACCCGGATCCTCGGCGCCGATAGTCTCGCCCAGATGCACTCACCCCAGACGACCATCAAGGAAGGTGAACACTGGGGCCTGGGTTGGGAGGTAAAAGACATCGCCGGAGATCGGCAGGTCAGCCATGGCGGCGCCACCAATGGACAGATCGCCAACCTGGTGTTGTTCCCGGAACAGAGGTTTGCTATCGCAGTTGTGACCAACTCGTATGAGGGCAAGAAGGCGGCTCGGGACGTGACTCAACAGGCCCTGAAACACTACCTGGACCTGGTCTTGCCGGAACCGGAAGCCATCGACGTCTCCGAAGAGGAGCTGGCTGCCTATGCCGGCTTCTACAGCCGGCCGTATTGTGATCTCGAGCTGGGCGTGTTGGGAAAACGACTCGTCGGGGTACTGACCTACAGGCAGGGATTTCCCAATGAAAATTCCCCACCGCATCCTTCGCCACCGCCGATGACCCTGGCCGTATGTGAGAACGACCGTCTGCTGGTAACGGATGGAATCTTCAAGGGCGTTACGGCCGATATTGTGCGCCGAGCTGACGGCGCCGGCGCATGGCTCAGATTCGGCTACCGCATCCACGTACGAGAAACACAAGGTTCTTCGGCATCACATTGAGACTGCTGAGCGTGTGGCTGCCGAGAGAAACGAGGATTTCGTCATGACACCACAATTTGAACTCTCTTCAAACAGTGTCCTCCACGACGAGGTCATCGAGATAGCGGTGGCCGGTCTCGAACCCTGGGCGCGGGTGACTCTCCGACTGAAGACCGAGATCGATGGCGTCGTCTTCGTCTCCAGCGCGGACTTTCACGCCGATGTCGGGGGTCGGGTTGACGTCTCTTCTCAGGCGCCTGTGACCGGCAGCTATCAGGGAACAGACGCCATGGGTCTGTTTTGGTCCATGATTCCCGAGACGCCCGATGCCGGTCCCATGGCCGGAAGTTCACGGAACCCGTGGGAGGTCCAAGCGGCACAGCGCTACAAGTTGGTTGCCCGGGTCGGCGGGAATGACGTGGCATCGACATCGTTGGAACGCGTCCTGGTTCCGGAAGGAGTCGAGATTCGCCGCCTCCAGGAGGGACGTTTGCGAGGCGTGCTCTTCCTGCCGGCGGGAGAAGGGCCGCATCCGGCACTGATCGGCGTGACCGGCTCCGGTGGCGGATATCAGGCAGAAGGCGCGGCAGCGTTGGCGAGCCGGGGATTTGCCGTGCTCGCAATGGCCTATTTCAACGCCCCCGACCTGCCCGAGAGACTGGTGGAGATCCCTCTGGAGTACTTCGAGGAAGGTCTCGAATGGCTCAAGGCCGTACCCGAGGTGGACCCGGAGAGAGTCGGCGTCATCGGCGGCTCGCGGGGCGGAGAGCTGGCGCTGGTCCTCGGCTCGCGTTTTCCGGACTTCCGTGTCGTTGTGGCGAAGGTGCCCAGCCACGTCGTCTGGCCGGGTTGCTGTGATGAGGAGGACTTCGAAAGACCCAGCTGGACCTGGCGCGGCAAAGGACTGGCGGCCATGCCGAAACCGGAGATCGCCTACCACGCCAAAGACTATTGGCCCGAAGTCCGTGATGATTGGCTCGGCTTCTATTGGCTCGGCCTGGGCAATGTCGCGGCCGAGGCGGAGGCTGCGATCCCGGTCGAGAATATCAATGGGCCGTTGCTCATGATCTCCGGAGGTGACGATCAGTGTTGGCCGGCGACCTACATGGCTGACCTGGTGATCAAACGACTCAAAGCCAAAGGCTTCCCACACCGCGCGCTTCACTTGCGGTACGACGATTCCGGTCATGCGGCGGGTTCCCTACCCTATTGGCCGACTGTCCGCATGGTGCGTCCGATGCACAGCCTCCTGGGAAAACCAATTTTCTTGGGCGGCACGGTCGAGTCGCTGGCGCACAGCGCCGTGGACTCGTGGAAGAGAACCCTGGAATTCCTGGAGGAATACCTGAGATAACCAAGCGCCCCGGGGAGGACTTGGACCACACTGAACGAAGGAGATCAACAATGCGAAAAGAATCACTGGACTTTCTCAAGGAACTGCTCATCACCCCATCACCCAGCGGTTTTGAGTCTGCGGGACAACGCATCTGGTGCGAGTACGCCCGCAAGTACGCCGACGAGGTCCGCACCGACGCCTACGGCAATGCGGTCGCGGTTCTCAATCCCGGTGGAAACCCCAAGATCATGCTCGATGGCCACGCGGATGAGATCGGACTGATGATCAGGTACATCGACGACAAGGGGTTCATTTACTTCCAGCGGATCGGCGGTGTGGACCCCGCCTCGGTTCGAACCAAACGGGTGGGACATCCATACAGCCAAGGGCGTCGTTCGAGGCGTCATCGGCGCGACGGCGCCCCACATCACCAAACTGGACAAGGATCCCAAGCTGCCGGAGATGCACGAGTGCTTCATCGACATCGGTGCTCGTGACGGTGAAGAGGCGCGCAAGAGAGTCAGTGTGGGCGACCCGATCACATTCTGCGAGGCTTCGGAAATGCTCGACGACAACATCATGATCGCCCGTGCACTGGATAACCGGATCGGCACATGGGCGGCAATCGAGACACTCAGGCTCCTCGCCCCATCGAAGGACCGCCTCAACTGTGCCGTCTTCGCCTCCAGCTCCTGCCAGGAGGAGGTCGGAATGGCCGGGGCGGCGATGACCGTCTTCAACGTCAAGCCGGACGTGGCCATCGCTCTGGAGGTCACCCATGCCACCGATAGTCCAGGCATCGACCCAAGGAGGCACGGCGAAGTCAAAATGGGCGCAGGCCCCACGATTACCATTGGACGGGAACACCACCCCGTGCTGGTCAACCGCCTGCGGTCGGTCGCCGAAAGAGAAGACATCACGCTGCAGACCGAGGCGTTCAGCCTCAACTCGGGAACCAACGCCATGGCATTTTATAAATCCGAGGGTGGTATCCCATCGGCACTGATCTCAGTGCCCAACCGCTATATGCACTCCACCGTCGAGATGATCGACCTGCGCGACCTGCAGGCGGCGGTCAAACTCCTCGGTGCCTTCTGCCTGGACATCGAGACCGGCGAGCGCTTCAAGGTAAACGTCTAGGGAGGCGTCATGAATACCCAGCTCAAG
>CAYSHZ010000231.1:0-6115 GCA_964430905.1 uncultured Thermoanaerobaculia bacterium
TATATGTAAGATAAAGGCTTTGACACCAATATTTTACAACGGATCGCCCGACTTTTCTACCTCTCCCTATGAATTATGCGGGCTAGATCGGCGGATCTCATTGCGTTTTGCGCCTTTTGCTTCGAAAACCGGTGAGAACGTCGGGGTAAGGGTTCACTCGACGATCTTCGGGTCTCCAGAGTTTGATTATTTTCGTATCAGGGTGAATACTGTCTGTGTTGATTGAGATGATTACTTCTGATTTGAGTAACAGTCACTGATTCAGGAGGACCCCATTGCGCCAGAGCCTTCGGTTTGCAGCGGTTTCGTTGATCATTGCGGTGGGTTCTGTGACCGCTACCCCCCCTGAAGATGCCAATCCAGAGGCCTGGACCAATGTCCAGGTGCAGTTGGAGGCGCAAGACGTTGAATCCCAGGCCAAAGCCGTCCGGGATGAGCCTGTCCGTACAGCAAAACTCCTGCCGGAAGGGGATTTGATTGGGAGGGATTCCAATTTTGGAATGGCCGTTGCCATCGATGGTGACACGATGGTCGTTGGCGCCAGGGACGATAAATATGGCACAGAATCGGGTGCCGTCTACATCTTTCAGCGGGACCTTGGTGATGCCGATGTATGGGGCCAGGTAACCAAATTGACGGCGGAGGTCAGCAGAGGCTACAACGGTTTTGGCGCTTCAGTGGCCATCAGTGGAGACACCGTCGTTGTTGGGGCCTACCGGGACGGGGGAAACGGGTCTCAATCAGGATCTGCCTATGTTTTTGGTCGCAACCAGGGTGGTGCTGACCACTGGGGCCAGGTGGCCAAACTTCTCCCGTCGGATGGCGGTTCTGGTGACTATTTCGGAATCTCGGTTTCAATCAGTGATGATGTCGTTGTTATCGGAGCGTCCGAGAACGACCATAAGGGCTCAGTCTATGTTTTCGGAAGGGATCAGGGCGGGTCGGATTCGTGGGGACAAATCATCAAGGTTACGGCCTTGGACGGGGCACACGGCGACAGTTTTGGCCGAGCCGTGTCATTCGATGATGGCACCCTTGTGGTTGGAAGCCCTGAGGGTTTCGGGAATAGTTCAGAGTGTGGTTCAGCCTACATTTTCCGTCTCGATCAGAACGATCGGAACAATTGGGTCCAAGTGGCCAAGTTGCTGGCTTCGGATGGGGAGAGTGGGGATCACTTCGGTTGGTCCGTATCCATCGCCGGTGACACTGTTGTCGTAGGCGCGACTGGAGATGACGACGGCGGGTCTTTCGCCGGGTCCGCGTACATTTTCGATCGGCTTCACAATGGTGAGGACGGCTGGGGACAGGTGGCCAAACTGAACGCCAAGGATGGCTCTGACTTCGATCGATTCGGTTATTCCGTATCTGTTTTCGATGACACTATTGTTATCGGATGTCCTCATTATTTTAGTTCCGGGACCGGGTCGGGCTATGTTTATTCTCGCCATCAGGGCGGATATGACGAGTGGGGCCTGACGGTCGAACTGTCCGCTTCGGACGTTTCTCCGGGCGACTCTTTCGGGTTAGCGGTTTGTATCAGTGGAGAAACGATCGCCATAGGGTCACCGTTTGATGATGATTTCGGATCCGATTCCGGATCAACGTACTGCCTGAGACACGACGATGGGGCCATCGACAATTGGGAGCTTGAAACGAAAGTGGTGGCATCGGGCTGGATCTCAGCCGAAAATGACCGGTTCGGAGAATCCGTGTCGATCAGTGGTGATGTCGCCGTTGTTGGGGCTCGGTTTGACGACGATGTCACCGAAAATTCCGGTTCAGCGTACGTCTTTGCCAGAGACCTCGGAGCTCCGGAGGCATGGGGCCTCATGACGCAACTGACGGCTTCAGATGGAGCACCGGACGATGGTTTCGGCTCCGCGGTGTCGATCAGTGGTGACGTTATCGTCGTCGGGGCTCCTTATGATGACGATAATGGCTATTCTTCGGGATCAGCATATATCTTCGGCCGAAACGAGGGAGGCATCGATGCATGGGGCCTCGTTGCCAAGATATCGCCTTCGGATGGGGCCCCGGGGGATGTCTTCGGATCAGATGTATGTCTTGACGGTGACACGGTAATCATCGCGGCGGTTGGGAATGATGACAACGGATATGCAGCAGGGGCTGCCTATATCTTTGTTCGAAACCTCGGAGGGCTCGATGCCTGGGGGGAGTTGACGAAATTGAAGGCTTCGGATGGAGCGGAAGGGGATTACTTCGGAGGTGCAGTCGCCCTCAGTGGTGACACTGCGGTGGTCGGGGCCTCGGCTGACGATGATAACGGCCCAACCTCCGGGTCGGCGTATGTTTTTGATCGTGACCACGAGGGCACAAACCAGTGGGGTCAGATTGCAAAACTCACCGCTTCAGATGGGTCAATTGGCGACAATTTTGGGCGTGCGGTATCGGTGAGTGGTGACACGGTAATCATCGGAGCGTTCGGGGATGACGGTGACGATGCCAATTGTGGTTCAGCCTACATATTCGGTCGAAACAATGGCGGGGCGAATGCTTGGGGCCAGGTGACCAGAATCGTACCCTCAGTGAGCGTCTGGGATGGGTTCTTTGGAATTTCGGTATCGATCAGCGGTGACACCGTGGTCGTTGGGGCAGATGCGCAGGACACCTGGAACTCCTCTGGATCGTCGTATGTTTTTCAACGGAATCATGGCGGCAGCGAGGTGTGGAACGAGGTCGCCAGGTTGACGAACCCGCCCGACGACTTAACCAACCTTATGGGTTGGTCGGTGGCAAACAGCGGTGACACTATCGTCATCGGATCACCGGGGGATTTTGATCTGGGAAACAACTCGGGCTCAGCCCTGGTTTTCGAAATGTCTCGAAACCTTGAGGTCCAGAGAGTTGGAACAACACCCGACACGGGTGACGGTGAACTTTCTTATGGCGAATGGGCGGTTGTCGAGATCACAAACCTTTCCCTTCTCTTCAGCAAGTCGATGTTGGATCCCGCCGGGGACACAGATCCCGGCGACGTGACCAATCCCTCCAACTGGCTTTTGGTCGGTGCAGGTCCGGATAACATCGTACAAACGACCTCGTGTATCTCCGGGCCGGAAGGGGATGATGTACCCCTGGTCCCGGACTCCTTCGCCTATGACGAAGCACAGTTGACGGTCGTTTTTCGCCCCAACGGCGGCACGCCCCTCCACAATGGCACCTATTCCCTGTTTGCCTGTGGAACTCTCGAAAGCATCGGAGGCCTTCTGTTGGACGGGAACGGTGACGGCATTGGTGGAGACGATTATGTTCTGCCGTTCGCCGTCGATACCACGGTTCCGTCCAATCCCACCCTCTCTTCCCCGTCGCATTCGACCGGTGTATGGTCAACCAATTCCACAATCGAAATCAATTGGAGTGGTGCGGCCGACGAGCCTTCCGGGATCGCCGGCTACTCCGTCATCGGGGATTCCGGCGTCGGCACCGTTCCTGATGACGTGGTCGATGTCCCTCATGTCTCCGACCCACACACCCTTTTCTGGGATTCGCCTGACGGGGATTCGGTGTACTTCCATCTGCGCACCTGCGACGTCGCGGGCAATTGTTCCCCGGCATTGCATCTTGGGCCCTTCTGGATTGATGCCACGGGACCGACCTCAGTGACTGACCTGATCAGCACCAGCCACTCATTGGATTCGCCAACGGACGACCCCACCATCGACATCCAATGGACTGCCCCTACCGATGAGTATCACGGTGTGGAGGGCTACGGCGTCCATTTCTCGATGTCGTCCACATGGACTTGCGATCAAGTGCAGGATACGACCGAAACCTCCTTCTCCTCCCCCCCCTTGGGTGATGGCCCATGGAGAGTATTCGTTTGTGCCGTTGATGGTCTCGGCAATTGGAGTGGCGTTACGTCCGCTGGTCCCTTTGAAATTGATACGATTGCACCGACGATCGATTTCATCTGGAGCGAAGGTCACACCATCAACTCGCACCTCGGAGACGGTGAGAGTGTTCTTGAGGCGATGACTCAATTGATGATTTGTTTCTCCGAGCCGATGTTCAATCCGGAAGGGAACACCAGCCCAGGGGACCTGACGAACCCCCTTTACTACCGTGTCGTGGACCTCGGCTCGGATGGCGTCTTGAGCACAGAACACTGTACCTCTGCCCTCGGTGGGGACGATGGTGAAATACCACCCGGTTGGGTGCCCGTTGGGTATGGGAATACCGATCAGGTCGTGTCAATCACCGATCTCGGAACCAGGGCGTTGCCTCTTGGGAGGTATGTCCTGATGGTCTGTGGGGTCAAGGACCCGGCAGGTCACAAGCTCGTCGGTCCTTGGACTCAAAGTTTCACCATCAGTGCCACCAATCTGCTGCTTGATCCCAATTTTGATGATGACGATCTGAGCGCGTGGGATCTGGAGAGCCCTAATGGTAACGAGATTTTTTGGGGCGATCAGGACCCCTCGACCCACACCTCAGGAGTGCTGACAATCGATTCCAATGGGGTGGGTGCAGGCCAGACCTATGAACTGAGCCAGTGTCTTGATGTCTCAGGGGATGTTCCCTTCATCCTGGGTGCTCACACCTGGATCTATGGCCTCACTCACAGCCCAATACTGAAAGCGGTTGCTCGATATTATCGCAATGCCGGTTGCACCGATCCGCTGGAAATCCACGAGACCGTCATTGCCCAGGGGCATACCGAAGGTACTTGGATCCGGCTTCCCTTGGTTTCAAGTCGTTCCCCGTCCGAGGCCCTCTCGGCCAGGATCGGCTTTGTCGTCGAAGGTGATACGGCTTCGAATTTCAGGGTCTCCCTCGACGAGGTCGCCTTCTTCGAGGACACGTTCTTCGTCGACGGATTTGAAACAAGGGATACGAGCGCGTGGCATTGAGGAACCCCTTCTCGATGTCGGTAGACGCCTGATCAACGTAGTCCGTAGTCTCTCATGAAACGAGACCAGGGAGGTACGATGTCTACCAATGCTCCGAAAATCAGATCAATGATGACCCTTTTTGTGATCTTGGGAATCCAGTTGGTCATCAACACCTCGTCTGCCTCCGCCCAGGATTGCCCCGAAGTGGTCGGGCGATGGCCCTACGGATCCGCGCATGCCGGTGCAATTTCGGGTGATTTGGTCTACTTTGGCAACGGTACTGTTCTTCAGATTGCGGACATTTCCGATCCGACGACGCCACAATTGGTGGGGGAGATTGTGCTCCCGGCTTTTCCGACAGGCATCGCCGTATCCGACGATCTCGCATTCGTCGCGGATTCTGAAGCAGGCCTTCGGATCATTGACGTCAGCACACCTGCATCTCCCGTCGAAGTGGGTGTTTTTGAAACAACTGGAGAAATCTGGAAGGTTGTCGTCTCCGGACACTACGCATACGTCCTCGGCGGTCCTGCCGGCGTTCAGATCATCGACGTCAGTGTTCCGGACTCTCCTGTGGCGGTCGCCAGTTTCAGTGTATTGACCTTTGACATCGCCGTCAGCGAAGGCTATCTCTATCTGGCTTCCCTGCCCTCGGGTTCTCACAGCCCCGGCCTCCTGATCTTCGACGTCAGCACGCCCGAATCTCCCATCGAGGTCACGTTCCACGAAACACCCGGGTATGCTCAACGCATTCATGTGTCATCCGGTTACGCCTTCGTGGCAGACGGAGATTCCGGTCTCAGGATTATCGACGTAACCACTCCAGCCTCGCCCATTGAGGTTGGCTTCCTTGACGTGCCGTATATGTACATATCAGCGGTCACCGCCGACGACGCCTTGGTATTTGCTGCCGATGACCAGGGAACCCTTCATGTGATCGATATCGGTTCGCCCTCTTCACCGGTCGAGGTCGGGCTGTTTAACCCTCCAGGCACTCCAGATTACGACCCTGTTGTATCCTCCGGCCATGTGTACCTCTTTGAACACTCTCGCGACCTGAGGGTAATCGATGTCAGAAACCCTTCGTCACCAATCGAGGTCAACGTCGTCAGGATGCCGGGGAACATTCGAGATATCGCCGTTTCGAACGGCCATGCCTTCGCCGCCTCCGACCGGGGGGGAGTGAGGGTTCTGGATGTATCCTCACCTGCCCAACCCGTCGAGGTCGGGGTCTGCGATACCCCCGGAACAGCACTGGGCAT
>CAYSHZ010000232.1:0-6098 GCA_964430905.1 uncultured Thermoanaerobaculia bacterium
GCGAGCGCCACCGTCGAGTTGGCCGGAGGTAATCGATTTTCCCGAACATCCTCCTGCTCACCAACAACCGAGACGATCCCCTTGAGGAATTGCAAATCACCCGCGTCCGGCCAGATATTGTAGGTTCGCCCTCCCACGCCGGCGACCTCGGGATCCCCATAGGCTCGGGCGAGCTGGGCCAACCACGTTGGGCAGGGAACGGCATCGTCGTCGATGAACGCAACCACGTCTCCCGCAGCTTCACACAGACCCACGTTCCGGGAGGTTGAGAGATTGAATTCGTCACAGTGAACGACCCGAACCCGATCTCCAAAGAACTTCCCGAGCATCATCTCGCTGTCGTCTCGGGTCGGCCCGAGAACGACGACGACTTCGAAATCCCTGAATGTCTGTCGGTTCAAGGAGATCAACAGGGTTCGGAGCGGATCTCGACGGTCACAGGTATTGACAATGACCGAGATTGTCGGCCTGGGCCCATTCCACGAGGTTGGCTCATTCCCCTCCTGAAACTCGCTTTGGGATCGATCGTCTTGCTGGTGGTTTCTGGTCTGCATTCGCCTTGATGGTAGACGGGCACGTAGAAAGTGGCAATACCACATGGTTCCCGTCCGAAGTCATCGAATGGAGACTACTTCCAGCGTCAGGGGCCTGCAACACTGACCACCGAATGTCCGTTGTTGGCAGCGACCCAGGCACGGTAGTCGGAGACAATTTCCTCGGCCGAGCCCATCCCCTTGGTCCTTCCGTGATCCAGCCAAAGACATTCCGTACAATTCTGCTTGATGGAATCAAGGCTGTGAGACACCAGAATCGTCGTTACACCCTGTTTCTTGAAGTCCTGCATCCGTCGATTACATTTGGCCTGAAAACGCTGGTCCCCAACAGAGAGCACCTCGTCAAGCATCAAAATATCCGCATCGATTGTGGTCGCGATCGCGAACGCAAGACGCGCAACCATTCCTGTCGAGTAGGTGCGGATGGGATGGTCGATGAAGTCACCGAGTTCCGAGAAATCGATGATCTCATTGACCCTGTCGTTCATGTGGCCCCATGATCGACCCAGCAGGGCCCCGTTGAAGAAAATATTTTCTCGCCCCGACAATTCAAATTCGAAACCGGTGCCCAACTCGATGATCGGAGCGATCTCGCCGCGCATCGTCGCCACACCCTCCGAGGGCTGAAGGATTCCGGCCGCAATCCGCAAGAGGGTGCTCTTCCCCGCCCCGTTGTGACCGACAACCCCCAGCGTTGCACCCTTCTCGACGTCAAACGTCAGGCTGTCCAGTGCTCGCATTCTCCGGTAACTCAGCTTCCGGGTCAGCATCCGAATGCCCCACTCTTTGAATGTCGTAATCGTCCCCTGGTTTGCAAGGATGTAATCCAGGGAGACGTTCCGGAATTGGATCAATGCTTCACTCACGACGCCTCACAGATGTTGATAGAAGTTTCTGGACAGGCGGTGAAAGACCAACCACCCAATCACCAAAGAGACCACCGCAGAGATCACACTGGCCTGCACGACGTGGGCAGCCGGTAGCTGACCCATGTAGATAGGGTCCCTGGCCAGTTTGAACAGATGAGTCAGGGGGTTGGCCCGGACAAGCCACAAGAATTTATAGGGAATGATAGAAATCGGATAGATGATCGGCGTCATATACATCAGGCCTATGGTAGCCACCTGGTACATGTGGGAGACGTCCTCGAAATACACCGCCATTGCCGACAAGAAGAAGGATACTCCCAGTGTAAAGACACCAATGATCAGGAAGGCTACGGGCAAGAAGAGCACCGCCGGACGAATCGGCGCATGCAACACCAGCATGATGACGAACAGCGGAATGTAGGCCAGGCACAGATTGACCAGACCCGATATCGTTGTCGAGATCACGAAGATCGACTTCGGAACACGCACCTTCTTCATCAAGGCGCCATTCCACGACAAGCTGGTCATTGATGTCACGGTTGTCTGGGAAAAGAAACCAAAAACAAGATACTCGGAAAGAAAATAGACCGCGTAGGGCTCAATTCCTTCAAACCGGAAGATCGCCGAAAAAACAACAGTCAGGATGATCATCAACAGAAGAGGATTGAGCATCGTCCAGAAAAAGCCGATCACCGAACGTTTGTAGCGAACGGTCAGATCCCGCCGGACGAGGCTTGCCAACAAGTGGCTATGCTTGGCCAGATCCCGCAGTTCCTCCATCGTCCCGACTCGATGGTCGGCGGCATTGACCAGGACGGTCCCCGAAGTCTCAATCATCGCCGGATTCTACACGAACCGACCCAAGCATGCCCGTTCTGAACCCCTCGGGGAGAAACCCCTACATTCAGACTCGAAATCATCATCGCAAAGCAACGGTACAATGGCCGTCGATGCCATCCACCCAGACCCCCTCCTCATCCCTTTCGGTTGTGATTCCTACGTACAACACGTGTGACCTGACACTGATGGCTGTCGAATCGGTCCTGGCCCAGGCCTTCCCCAAGACGGAAATTGTCGTGGTGGACGATGGCTCGTCGGACGGAACCTCCGAGCGCCTGTCGGAAAAATATCCAATCGTCCGGATCATTCGGAACCAGGAGCCCCAGGGATTTTCCGCATCGGCAAACCGGGGTCTTGCACAAACCCAGGGCCAGGTCCTGTTCCTTCTCAACAGCGATGCAGCCGCAACGCCTGGATCGCTGGCAAGGATGGTTCATGCGTTCGACTCCAACCCCAAACTGGGCATTGCCGGTGCGACACTCCTTTTTCCCGACGGCACACCTCAGTGGAGCGGAGGTGCCTTTCCTTCGTTGCCATGGCTCTTTGCTCTGACCAGCGGCGCCGCAGTCATCGCCGCCACTCTGCCGTTCTACCGCCAATTCAAGAGGCCAGGGATGTCGGAATCAGGACCAGTCCAATGGGTGACCGGTGCTGCAATGGCAATCCGTCGCCAGGTCTGGGATGACCTCGGACCGCTGGACGAGGGCTACAGCTTCTACGGCCAGGACATGGACCTCTGCCGAAAAGCCGCCGATTCCGGCTGGGGAATCGCCCTGATTCCCGACTGCATCGTCACCCACCATCACGGCGCCACGATCGGCAGAGGCACCAATTCAGCAGACTCGGTCAACCCGGAGTACTTGTGGACCGATATCCTGCGCTTCATCAATCGCTACGATGGCCCCCGGACAGCCCACTGCGCACGGTCGATCATGCGCATCGGGGCCGGGCTCAGGCTGGCCGGAATGGCAACATTACAACCGCTGGGGTCACGGCGCTCAAGGGAAGCCCGGCGCGCACGAAGAACACTCTACCGCCGAGCGGCAGCTGCACTCAAAGAAAAGAACTCCTAGGGCTTGGTCGTCGGCTCCCTCAACCCCAGTTTCCTGATCTTCTTGAAGAGACCTGCCCTGCTGACTCCCAGTCTTCGTGCAGCCTCACTCTGATTCCCGGAACACGCATCGAGAACACTGGACACAAACCAACGTTCAAAATGCTCCCTGCCTTCGGCAAGCGGCATCGACAATACCGAATCAAGATTCAGTGTCCTTGCCTCGTCGGAGTCGTTGGTCAAGGACCCATTCTCGGTGTTCCTGGAATCAACGCACTGAACGCCACAACCCAGGACCGTTTCCAGCGAAGCGATCAGGGCCCGAATATCACCAACTGCGGGCGCCGAACCCCCATACCGGATGACCAGGCAGTGGGCGCCGTTGATCGGGGCCACCAAGAGATCCTCGTTAACCTCGTGGAACCTTTTGATTCTGGTGGATTGATTACCCGGAAGATGGACATTCCGCACAAGATCCAGCAGAGCCTCGCTATTGGTCATCAGCGGACCGAGATCACCGGCACTCGAAACGATTGAGACGCTGTCATCGGAATCACAGAAGAGCACCAACGACGCCTTCAGTCCCAGGGCCCTGCCTGCCCAACCCAAAGGTTCGGCCACCGCACTGTTTCTGATGGCCCGCCCGGTGATTTCGAGTAACTCAACAAGTTGCTCGACTGAAATCTGAATTCGACGGGCAATCGTATTGCTGGTATCACCGGAGGGCGAGGGCCCATGGTCACCACTGTCGGCCCCGAATTCGTCGGAGCCCGGCTCCACGACAATCAACCGGGCGGATGACAGGCTGAGAAGGTCCCCAGCCCGAAACTGTGCCTCGTCGGTCCTGTTGCCGTTGATGAAGGTTCCGTTCTTGCTCTTGAGATCGGTAACGAAAAAGGTACCACCGCTTGCCCTGAGAATGGCGTGATGGCGGGATACATCTTGCTGGTCGATAACGATATCGTTGTCGTCACGGGCACCCAGCCGATAACTCCTCCCGTCCTCGAGGTCGAAGCGTCGCTCACCACCCTCTGGATCAAAATGAATCAAAACGAAAGCACTCATCAATCCTCCGCAGAAATCTCACCGTTCGGCAACAGAGATACCGAACCATCATCCTGTCCAATGGATTCTACGACAGATATGATGCTGACAGAGGCCAAAAGGCAGAAATTGGCTGCCGAGATCACATTTCGACAGTCATTCAAGTAGGAACAGTGGCCCCAATTTGATACCGACACGAGTTCCCCGGGACTCACCGGCCGTTCGTTGCCCCTGATTCCAGGGACCTTTCCCGGCCCCTCTTTTCAGGAACCTTGACCTGAAGGCACACGAAGAAACCGACAATGGCAATCATACCGGCGAGGAGAAAGACCCACCGAAAACCGTAGGTCGCCCAAATCCATCCGGAAAGAATCGGCAACGTCATCGCTACCGAGTGGTCGATGGTAATACCCATCGAGATAGTCGGCGTAATCTCGGAAGGATCATCAACAATCTTCTTGAGATAGGTCGTTCGAGCAACCCGCAAGGCGAACAAGACGCTGTCGAAGATGTAGGCGCCGTACAGCGCGTAGAGGTCCCATGGTTCAGGCAACACATCCGACGAGAAGGCGTAGGTCAAACACACCAAGAGCAACAAGAGTTCATCAACCGACAGCACAACTCGTTCGCCCAGCCAGTCGATGACCTCCCCCAGGAGCGGTCTCATGACCACACCAATCATGGCGGCGATGAAATACAGGAGAGCGATTGTCGAGAGGGGAACATGGTGAATCTCAACCAGCACCCACGCACCGAAGGCGAGGAAAATCTGTTTCCGGACTCCGAACAGTGCGGAGATCGCGTAAAAAATCGTGTATTTCTTTTTGTAGACCATGCGGCGGGACCGAGGTTCTTCCCTCCCGACAGTTAATCCAGAATAGAGGATTCCGGCCGTCAGAGCCGATGCCGCTGCCAGCGCGTAGAAAAGGCCAAAACGGTCCCCGTAGAAATGTGCCAGCGCGAAGACGGCACCAACTCCAAGAATCGTCCCAAAATTCCGTGCCCCACCGAACTGCCCCAGGCGCTTTCCCTCCTGCCCACCCCGAGCCAGGAGCAGACCGATCGGCCCCTCAACGGCAAAGATGATGTGATCACCCAGCGACCAGATCAGGATGAAAACAACCAAAAAAACCTTATTGGGCGCCAGAAAACCGAGACCGATCGCCCCCACAGCGGTCAGGACCATTGCGGCCGCCGCCATCCGCGTCTCCCTCATGACATTGAGAAGAACACCAACGACCAGCATGATGAAAAATCCAGGCAACTCTCTGGGAAACTCCAGCCAGCCCCGGGCCTCTGCACCGAGATGATGGACTTGGGCCAGGTAGTTGTTCAGCGTCGCCAGGAAGATCCCCGATGCCGACCCAAAGAACATGGTGGCAAGCAGTGCCCGTTTGAGTTCGGAAGAAGCGGAGCGAAAGTCCTTGAAAGCCATCCGCCGGGAGTGTAGCGGAAAATACAACTGGAGGTACTCCCAGGGCCAGAGTTTCAATGCAACTGCCGGGACCGGAACCGCAGCAGGAAACAGAGGCAGCGGACCAATAACCGTTGACCCATGCCCCAACGGATCGAAATACAGGACTGGGTCTCCGACCCTGTCCCGTCACGCTATCCTGTCGGGGCCCACCTCTGAGCCCTGATGGCTCGAAGCTGCCCAATTGCAGACACCGCGAATAACAAAACACAAACCCCAACCAAGACCCAACCGGTCATCGATGGAAAGGCAATCAAGCCGACCAC
>CAYSHZ010000233.1:0-6034 GCA_964430905.1 uncultured Thermoanaerobaculia bacterium
ACCTCAGAGGTTGTCGATGGTCTTGGAGAGAGGGACGGGGCCGTCATCGAGGAATTGGCCCGCGCCGAGCGCGCGGTTGCCGAGATGGCTGAGTGCGGCGTGGAAATCGGCGAACTTCAGCACATGGTTGCCGAGGCGCGAGTGATCACCGAGGAAGCCCTGGGTGAGATACGCGAGGTCGGTGGAGATCTTCGAGACGATCCTTCTGAATTGGAATTTGTTGAGAGTCGCCTCCACGCCCTCGAAAAGATCATGCTCAAGTATGGAGGATCGCCGGCCGAGGTCCTGGACTACCGCGAACGCTTGAAGGTAGAGCGGGCCGAGCTTGAGGGCGTTGAGGATCGGCTGGAAAGGTCCCGGAAAGTTGCCGAAGAGGCACTGGCGGCCTTCGACCATGCGGCCGAGATTTTGCAACGAAAGAGAGAAAAGTCTTCGCATGCCATGGAGGTTGAAATCAGCCGGGTCCTCGACCGGTTGAACATGGCGGGAACCCGGCTTGAGTTCAGTTGGGCGGTTCGTCCTGAGGATGAGAGTCCCCTTTTTCGGAGTGGCATGCGGGTGGCTTTCGGCCCCGATGGCGTCGAGGAGGTGGAGTTGCTGCTGGCCGCCAACCAGGGAGAGGACCTCAGGCCGATGGCAAAAATTGCATCAGGCGGCGAGCTTTCCCGGCTCCATTTGGCCTTTCGAACAGTCCTTCGGCGGCGCGGCCCTTCACAGGGTCTGACCCTGTTGTTCGACGAAGTCGACAGTGGCCTTGGTGGTGCGACCGCTTCGGCGCTGGCCGGTCTTCTGGAGGAACTCGCAGCCCATGACCAGGTTCTTGTTGTCACTCACCTGGCGCAGGTGGCAGGCAAGGCGGCGGTTCAGTACAAGGTGGCCAAGACAACCATGGATGGGCGGACCACGACCTCGATTCTTCGATTGGAGGGCCAGGCGCGGACCGAGGAGGTCGCCCGAATGGTAGCCGGAGAATCCGTGACCGACGCTGCCAGGTCCCACGCCCTGGAGTTGTTGGAACAAGGCGGAGGGGGCGCGAAATCACAATGATCGTCCGTCCGTTCAGTGAACCACGCGATCTTGAAGCGGCATTGCCGCAGGTAAGAGCATGTCTTGGCGATTCCGGCGTGGTACTGCTGCCAACCGAGACCTTCTACGGGCTGGCATGTGACCCGTGGTCAAAAACTGGCGTTCGAAGGGTATTTGAACTCAAGAATCGACCCAGGGAGAGTTTCCTCCCGGTTCTTGCGGCGAACTGGGAACAGGTGGATCGGTTGGTATTGGTTGCCGAAACCTGGAGGGCCCGCCTCCGGGCTCTTTGGCCGGGCGCGATCACAGTCGTCTTGCCGACCCGCAAGACCATTCTTGCTTCCTCCGGATCCACGGTGGCCGTTCGGATTCCCGGACACGGATTGTTGCGGCAACTCCTGGAAGTGACCGGACCCCTGACCGGGACATCGGCAAACAGTCACGGCGAGACGCCGGAAAATGATTTGGAGGGCGCCCTGAGATCGTTGGGAGGCGATCCGGATCTTGCTCTTGATGGTGGACCAACGCCGGGTGGATCTCCTTCGACCCTGGTGGACCTGACGGGGCCGGAAGCACGGATTCTCCGCCAAGGGCTTGAGGTCTGGGGTTGAACCGACTGAGTCGAAAAGCTGCCGGAATATCCGCATCCGTTTTTCGATTGGCTGGCCGGAGTCGGCTCCTTGGGCCAAGATGATAAATGCTTGTTTCAAAGGTGGTTCCACGACCGCGTTCAGAGACGGGCACAGGATGTGGAAAAGTCTGTGGAAAAGTCTGTGGAAAAGTAGGTAAGACGTTGAAAAATCAAGACCTTTCGAAAAATGACCCCAATAATGAACAAACCGCAACACTCTGGATCTAAAAGACTTATACTTATCTTGTTGAATATCAACGGCTTTCGAGAACGGCCCAAGATCCGGGATTCCACAGGTTCAATAAAAAGAGGCACTTGGCTCCCTTGCCGGTCGCCGAACCCTGTGATAGTTTTCGGCGCTCGATAAGGGGCGGTGTAATGTCTGTAATTTCATTCGAAAACAAGGTTCCCAGGATCGGGGCTCGCGTGTTTCTGGCGCCGGGCTCAGTGGTCCTTGGAGAGGTTGTTTTGGGTGATGATGTCTCGGTTTGGTTCAATGTCGTTGTCCGGGCGGACATCCATTGGATTCGAATTGGCGCCCGCTCAAATCTGCAAGATGGTGTGATAGTCCATGTCGAGAATCAACAATGCCCCACGCTCGTAGAAGACGAGGTCAGCGTAGGGCATGGTGCGATCCTGCACGGCTGCACCATCGGATCGGGCTCTTTGGTCGGGATGGGTGCCAGGGTTCTCAATGACGCTGTGATTGGGGAAGGGTCCCTGGTGGCTGCCGGAGCGGTGGTCCGGGAGGGCTTCCGGGCGCCGTCGAGGTCATTGATTGTTGGTGTCCCGGCTGTCGTGAAGAGAGCATTGACCGACGAAGAGTACGATCGGGCACGGGGTACGGCGAGAAATTATGTTGCCTACAAGGAACGGTATCTCGACTCTTTTGGGCGACGGGTTGAAGAGAGGGAGATCGAATGATTCGAAAGGTCAAAGGAACCAGGGATATCCTGCCTCCAGAGTCACGCCTCTGGGGTGCGGTGGAGGCCGAAGCGCGGCGTGTCTTCGAGGGATATGGGTATGACGAGATTCGCCTTCCGGTCATGGAACCGACCGAGTTGTTCGTCAGGACTGTCGGTGAAGGAACGGATATCGTTTCCAAGGAGATGTACACCTTCTCCGACCGCAAGGGACGTTCCTTGACCCTGCGTCCCGAGGGTACGGCGGGCGTTGCAAGATCCTACATCGAGAACGGGCTTGGGCAACGTCCACAGCCTGTCCGCCTGTCCTACATGGGGCCGATGTTTCGGTACGAGAAAATGCAGAGGGGACGATACCGACAGTTCTCCCAGATTGGGATTGAACTCCTTGGTGCGGCAACACCACAGGCCGATATCGAGGTTCTTCTGGCGCTCCATACTTTCTTGAACGCCTTGGGTTTTGATGATCTGGTGATTGTTCTTAACAACCTTGGAGATCCCGAGGACCGGGACCGCTTCATCGACGTTCTCAAGAGCGAGTTGGCGCCGAACAGGGACGATCTGTGCGGCGATTGCCGGCGCCGATGGACTGAAAACCCCTTGAGAATCCTGGATTGCAAAGTGCCGACCTGCAAAGAACTGGTGTCCAACACGACACCGGTGGCTGAGGTTGTCAGTGACGAGGCCAGGGCCCATGTCGATGCCGTTTCCGCGGGACTTCGAGCCTTGAACATTCCCGTCCGGATGGCGCCGCGGTTGGTGCGTGGTTTGGACTATTACCTGAGAACGGTGTTCGAGGTGATTTCGCCGGCACTGGGCAACGATACCGTGATCTGTGGTGGTGGGCGTTACGACCGATTGATCTCGGATCTCGGGGGCTCGGCCGTGCCCGGGATTGGTTTTGCCATTGGCGAGGATCGCCTGATTGACGTACTCCCGGAGGATTTCAAGCACCGGGTGCTCGACGTACCTGTTGTCGCCGTGTTGCCTTTGGTCGAGGCGGCCGCGGCACCGGCATTGGCTCTGACGACCCGGTTGATCGAGGCGGGCCTGAGGGCGCCGACAGAAGTTACCGGAAGATCCCTCAAGGCATCCCTGAAATGGGCCAACAAGATCGGAGCTGCCGCAGCGTTGATTCTGGGTGAAACTGAAATAGATGAGGGCCAAGTCCTCATTCGGGATCTTCGAGAAGGGGTCCAGGAAACGGTATCAAACGAGAGAGTCATCGAGAAAATTCGACACCTCTTGGGAGATTGAACAGTTACGCCGCCGGTATGGGTGGCGCAGGAAGAAGGCAGACAATGGCAATGAGTGCATGGGACAGACCGTGGTGTGCGAGCCTGACTACCGAAAACCTCGGGCAAGAAATCGAGGTCGTCGGTTGGGTTCGGCGGCGGCGGGACCTCGGGGGCCTGGTCTTCGTCGATCTCAGGGATCGTACGGGCATCGTTCAGCTGGTCTTCGAAACGGAGATGATTTCGGATGGGGAGAAACTCTCTTCAGAGGATGTCCTCAAGATCCAAGGGACTGTCCGAAAGCGGGCCGAAGGCCAGGCCAATTCCGACCTTCCGACGGGAGAAATTGAAATCAGGGTTTCCGCGTGTGACGTCTTGACTCAGGCCGAAACACCGCCATTTGTTGTCGAGGATGACACCAATGCCTCGGAGGAGTTGAGGCTCAAGCATCGTGCCCTTGATCTTCGTCGTCCCGTGATGGCATCCAATCTAGTTCTTCGTCACCGCGTTGTCGCAGAGGCACGCCGGTTCTTCGATGAGATGGAGTTCCTCGAGGTTGAAACACCAATTCTGACGAAGTCGACACCGGAAGGAGCCCGGGATTTTCTGGTACCGTCGCGAGTTCACAAGGGCGAGTTCTACGCCCTGCCCCAGTCACCGCAGTTGTTCAAGCAGATGCTCCAGGTGGCCGGGATCGGACGTTACGTGCAGATTGCCCGGTGTTTCCGGGACGAAGACCTGCGGGCTGACCGCCAGCCGGAATTCACACAGATCGACGTTGAGGCGTCATTCATTACCGAAGAGGACATTTATCTATTGATTGAAGGGTTGTTTGGACGGATTTTTCCCATGATGGGTATCGATCCTCCAGAGACCTTCCCGCGCCTGAGTTACCGGGAGTGCATGGAAAGATTCGGGTCCGATCGGCCCGATACTCGGTTCGGCCTGGAACTGGTTGAATTGGGGCCGTTGTGCGAGGGCTGTGGTTTCCGGGTGCTGGAGTCTGCGGCCGAGGAGGGCAGAGTCAAGGGAATTCTTGTGCCTGGTGGCGCCGCCCTTTCCCGAAAACAGCTCGATGGACTGACCGAATTCGTCAAACCCTACGGAGCGGCCGGTGTCCTGTGGTTCAAATTGACCGGTGAAGGCATAACCTCCCCGGCCAAAAAGGTGCTGGGAGAGGATGGTTGTCGCCGTTTCCTTGAGGCGGCCGGGGCCGGTGAGGGAGATCTACTTCTGGTGATTGGCGCCTCGGAAAACGTTGTGTTTTCGGCCTTGGGGGCCCTGCGGGTTCACCTGGGTGGGGAAAGAAAACTGATCCCCGATGGACGGCACGACTTTCTGTGGGTCACGGATTTTCCGCTCCTCGAGTATTCGGCCGACGCCGGTCGGTTTTTCGCGATGCACCATCCCTTTACCGCCCCCCTCCCGGAGGATGAGGCATTGATGGAGACGGACCCCGGCGCCGTACGGGCCCGCGCCTACGACGTCGTGATGGATGGTGTCGAGTTGGGTGGTGGCTCGATCAGGATTCACCGTGCAGACACGCAGCGGCGAATGTTCGCGGCCCTGGGTATTGATGGCGCGGAGGCCGAAGAAAGATTTGGGTTCCTGTTGGAGGCCTTTCGATATGGGGTACCGCCCCATGGTGGGATTGCCCTGGGCCTCGACCGGATGATCATGCTGATGGCGGGCAGGGATTCCATTCGGGACGTGATCGCCTTTCCAAAGACGACCTCGGCGTCGTGTCTCCTGACGGACGCGCCTTCGGGGGTTGATGCTCTCCAACTGAAGGAGCTTGGGTTGAAAATCTGAACGCCGCCGCCTGCTTGGGGGAGACGTTCCCTTTCCCGGGGTATGATTGGGAAGCATGGTAGATGAAATCCGAGAGGGCATGGAGGTCGGGCGATACCGACTGGAAAGGCGGTTAGCCGTCGGCGGTATGGGTTCGGTGTGGGTCGCCCGCGATCGGATCCTCGTGCGGGAGGTGGCGGTCAAACTCCTGCCGCGTCTCTTCATGACCGATGAGGCGTCCGAGCAGCGGTTTCGGCGTGAGGCCAGGGCGATGGGCCGGCTTCAGCATCCCAATGTCGTTTCCATCTACGACATCGGCTCGGCGGACCCGGGATCGGGCGAAGAAATGCCCTTCCTGGTCATGGAACTGATTCGAGGCCACCCACCTGCGCGGTGAACAGTCGGCGCAGCTCCTGGATCTGCGCATG
>CAYSHZ010000234.1:0-6018 GCA_964430905.1 uncultured Thermoanaerobaculia bacterium
TGACGAATGGTGTATCGAGCAGCTCAGTGCGAAGATTTATGACATCGACTGGGAGCAGGCCCGAAGGGATGTCCATCGGTTTGTAAGATCCCATGAGCTTCCCTCACTTGAGCTTTGGACGAGGGATTTCTTTCTTCAGCAGGCCGCCAAGCTCACCCAGTGAGAGCACCATAGTTGTGCGTCCTGTCGGTATTCCGTTGCAGTTGCGGCCAACATTCGATTGCCCCCGCCTTCTGAGCAGTCGGTACGGCGATTGGCATTGATGTCGAGAGTCAGGTCGGATTGGTTCCCGGCTTAGAGTTTTCAGTCTCCCGCCTCTCGACCGCCATGACCCGCGCGGGCCGCCCATCATTCATCTCGGTGACCGTCAGATCCAGGCCCTCCCAGTGGAGCCGTGAGCCAACTGTTGGTGGTTCGTCGGCCAATTCCGCGATCAGACCGCCGACCGACAAGAGGTCTTCGGGGAATTCGAATCTTCGATGGAAAATCCTCTCGAGGCGGCGCAGAGAGACGTGGCCCGTGACCGACCATCCGTCACCGGTGTTGAGGAGATCGGGAATACCGTCCCGGTCAAATTCGTCACGGATCTCCCCGACGACCAGCTCGATGGCGTCCTCGAGGGTGACGATTCCTGCAGACCCGCCGAATTCGTCGAGGATGACGGCCATGTGCTGGCCGGAGGTTCTGAATTCCCGGAGCAGTTCGGGAAGGGCCTTGGTTTCCGGAATGAACAGGGCGGGAACGGCCAGCGAGGCCCAGTCCCCAGGGTCGGACACCTCAAGGAGGCTCTTGGCGTGAATGATCCCGATGATGGCGTCGGGTGATCCGTCGACCAGGGGGAATCGGCTGTGACCGGCCTCGGAAACTGCCTTTTTTACCCTGTCCAGACTCCAGGAGCGGTCCAGAGTGGCAACCTGGGGGCGGGCCACCATCACCTCCCGGGCAACGGCCTGTTGGAATCTCAGAACACTTTCGATCATATGCCGGGCGTCCGGAGGCAGCTGGGCATGGCGGTGTGCCAGGTGCAGCATGAAGAGCAGATCTTTTTCGGTGACCGGGGCGTCAGGCTCCCCACCCCGGGTCAAGATTTTCGACAGCAGACCGAGGACCATATTGATCGGCCGCAAGACGACATCCAGGATGTAGAGGGCCCCGGCAACGTGGGCCGAAACCCATTCGGCATGTCGTTGGGCCAGGGTCTTCGGCGTGATCTCGCCGACGATCAGGATGGCCAGGGTCATGATGCCGATGGCGAAGGCCAGACCGCCCTCGCCGGTCAGGCGATAGGCGATCCGTGATGCGATGGCCGAGGCGACGACGTTGACCAGATTGTTGCCGACGAGAATGGTGATCAACAACTCCTGGGGTGACTTCGCCCAGCGGTCGAGTCCGGCCCGGGTCAGGCGGCCGCTCTCGGTTCGGAGTTTTTCAAGGCGGGTGATGGGCAGTGACGTCAGCGCCGTCTCCGAAGCCGAGAAAAGGCCGGAACCCACGATGCAGAAGGCGACGGTGATCAAGTCTCGTTGGAGAGCGGGGTCCACGTCTCCATGGTACCAGTGCTTTCCCCTCCCGGACATGCATGGCGCGTCCCATCCGAATATCGGACCGGGTTTGCTCCATTTTCAGACAGCACACGGGAATTCTTTGGGGCAAACACTGTCCGACATTCGGTTCAATGCTATCCTGGACCCTCAAAGACACTGCAAGGAGGCCGTGATGAGTGAAGGCAAAAAGGGACTCCCGATTTGGGCCTGGTTCGGAATTGGATGTGCCACATTGGTGGTTCTGGTGATGATTGTGCTGCTGGTAGTTGGCATGTTCGTGACCAAGAAGGTCAAGGAGGTCGCGGCGGACTTCGAAAACAATCCCGAGATTGCGGCCGCCCGGATGATCGTCAAGCTCAATCCCGAGATCGAAGAAGTCGAGGTCAACGAAGACGAGGGGACCATCACCGTCAGGAACAAGAAGACCGGCGAGATCTTCACTGCCGACGTTGATGACCTCAAGGAGGGCCGGTTCACCGTGACCGGGGAGGACGGAACCGCGGTCATTACCGCCGGGGCCGGTGATGACGACGATAGCTTCAAGATCACTGCCGGAGGGCAAACGCTCGAGATCGGTGGCGGCGATGAATCCAAGACTCCTTCGTGGGTTCCGATTCTGCCGGACGCGGAAACCGAGCCGCTGTTTACGATGAGTTCCGACGGTGTGACCCGGGGCAGCGTCAAGATCGTAACGACCAAGGACTCGGACGAGGTACTGGCTTTTTACAAGAAGGAGATGGAAAAGGCCGGATTCGAGATCCAGACCTCATCATTTTCCGGAGACGGAGAATCGGTCGATATGATCACCGGGCAGTCCGAGGAAGTCCAGAGGACCCTCAACGTCAACGTTGCAAAGGACTCGGATGGGGAGGTCACCGTCGCTCTGACCTACACCGAAGGCGAGTAGGGCGGTAGATTCAGCGATTTGTTTGCCGGTCCCACCGTTGACTGTTGGCGGCGCCGGCATTTGGAGGGACGGACCAGTGTCCACTCTCCGATTGGTCAAATAATACGGGCGGGCCCTATGGCCCGCCCGTGTTTAATTTAAGCCTGCTTGACTCAACCCGCCGCAATGATCTTGGCGAGCTCGACAAAGGCCTTGGCCGCGGGCGAATCCGGGCGATCGGAAACCACCGGCTTGCCGGCATCGCCACCGATGACGATCGACGGGTCCAGTGGAACTTCCCCGAGAAAGGGGATGTTCAGATCCTCGGCGGTGCGTCGCCCTCCGCCGGAGCCGAAGATGTGATCGACGTTGCCGCAGGCGGGGCAGGTGTAGGCGGCCATGTTTTCGATCAGGCCGAGGACCTCAACATCCATCTTCTGGAACATCGCCAAGCCCTTGCGTGCATCGATCAGGGCGACGTCCTGCGGGGTCGTGACGATGACGGCGCCGGCAAGATCGACGTTCTGGCACAGGGACAGGGTGATGTCTCCCGTTCCGGGAGGCAGGTCGATGATCAGATAGTCCAGCTCGCCCCACTCGACATCGACGATCAACTGTTCCAGGGCCTTCATCAAGAGCGGCCCGCGCCAGATGACCGGCTGGTCAGGATCGATGATGAATCCCAGGGACATGACGTTGACCCCGCCCGGAGCCATGATCGGGTGGATGCGGCCGTCAGGTGTGCCCTGGGGTGATCCCGTCGCGCCAGTCATCATCTGCTGGGATGGTCCATAAATATCGGCATCCAAAAGGCCTACTGCGTAGTCGGCTTGGGCCAGGGCCAGTGCCAGGTTGGCGCTGACGGTCGACTTACCGACACCGCCCTTGCCCGAGGCGACGGCGATGATGCTCTTGATGCCCGAGATCTTCTCGCCCCATGACGGTGGTGGCGGCGGCTGTACCTGGGCCTGTGGGGGCGCCGTCGGAATCGTCGAGAGCATTGTCTGGATCTTCACTTCGGCGCTTTCGATTGCTTCGAGGGTCTCAAGGCCTGTTGTCAGGGCTGATTTGAGTTCGTCAATCGGACCGGTGGGACCGGCGGGAACGGCAAGAGTGACGCGAATGGTTGCGCCATCGACTTCGATATTCCGAATCGCGCCGTCATCGACCAGGCCTGTCGTCGCACCGGGAGCCGTGAATCGATTGAGAATTTCGAGGATTTGTTGTTCGGTAGCCATGGTGTTCCTTTCGGGCGCCTGATCTCGATGTCATCGAGCGCGCCGCCGGTGGATTCTACACCCAATCAGGTGGAGACGTGTCGGGGAAAGGAGTGTCTCCAGCCCACCCAACAACCACCCCAGATTGAATTCTGAAGATAACTGAAGGATACTTGAACGGGTCGCGAGGAGGTTTCAATGCAACATAGAGCCAACGCAGTTCGCGCAGTTTTTGTCGTTTCCATTTTGATTTTTGCGATTTCTGCGGTCCCATGTACTGCTGGTGTTCTACTCGATCCCGGGGGAGTCATCGAGCGAATCGAGGCAAGCCCGGTGGAGAATATGTTCTATGCGACGCTTGATACCAATGAGATCATCTCGGCGGCATTTGGCGCCACCACTGTGACTAACCGCGTGACGGTGCTGGGGGATCCCGGGGCGCTGGCGGTGTCGCCTGATGGCAGCAAGCTGTATGTGGTGCTGCAGGATACTTACGATGTTGCGGTGTACAACACCTCAGGGTTGTCGTATGTGACGACCATCGATGTTTCGGATTATGATTTGGATTATCCTCCCTCGGATCTGGCGGTATCGGCCACTCGACTCTATGCGTGGTGCGTGCTTGACGGTTTGTCGATTGTCGATACGACAACCTATAACGTGATTTCCGTTGGTAGTATTGACCGGACTGGTGGTGTGACAAAACTGGACGTGAGTTTAGATGGAAAATTGCTGGCGTTGACCAGTTCGGCCGCCGGAGTCCTGGTGTACGATGTGTCCGACGATGACCCCCTCCTGATCAACAAGAGCGCTTGCTGGCCGAGTGGGTGTAATGGGTCATCGTTTAAGGCCATTGAGTTTTCTAGCGACTTTTCGCGGATTTACGTCATGGACTCTCATGCTGAGGTACACCATCGAAATGAAACGGGAATAATCTACCTCGAGAACGAGTGTTTGGCCGCGGGCACTTACCCAACTGGCATGACCGTCAACGGAGACGAGAGTTTGGTATTTGTGACCCGAAGTTTTCCACATAGTTTGAACGTTACTCGCACGAGTGACTGGCTGCCCTTCAATGTGACACCCCTTCAGGGTGAACCCAAAACCAACGGGATTATTCATTCTTCGGAACAAGCAACAGTCGCGGTCGCGATTGCATTCTCGTCCCCAACATATAACAGAATTGAGATGATCAATGTCGATCTTCTCCCTGTGAACCGCGGAGCCATCCGGTTACGTCCTTTGGATGCATTGGAAGGCATTCCGGTTAACGGAGCTCAACTGGACGGGGGCGACGCCCAAAGTGCTGGGGCAACTTACGGTTTCGTTGACGTTTCTGCTGGTTTTCTTGGTGTCGGTCCGTTCGAAGAGGGTGAACAAGAGGTAAATCTCAGAGCAGGATTGGGCGGTTACCTGTCGCAGACGTTGAGCGCAACAGTGATCGCTGGAGAATGGACGGACCTGGGTGATCTCGAGATGAGTCGGACTGGTGATTATCAGAGCCCGTTAAGGGTAGGGGTCAGTATGGCTGGAGTGATTGGCTCGACCGTCGAGGTCTTAATTCATGGCCTTGGGTTTTGTCCCGGCAGCGAGGTCCGAAACAACTTCCCTCAGCCCTTCAGCATTGAAAGCTATTCCTGGGTTGATTGGTCAACGATTTCGGCCACCGTGACAGCGCCTACCGACATGGACCCGGGTGAGTACTGTGACTCGGTCGCGGTTTGGAATTCTCCACTGAAGGCCGGAGCTGGGGATTTTTTGTTCTTGGAAAACGACGCCAAGCTTGTCCAGGCCTCTTCCGCCGCCACCGCCGTCGATGAAGGTGCTGGAACGATCACAATCGAAGTCACCCGCACCGGCCCGTCTGCCGGGGCCGTCGGCGTCAACTGGCGGACGTTGGACGGAACCGCGGTGGCTGGTTCCGACTACAACGCCGACAGCGGTACGCTGGACTGGCCCGACGGGGATATGACCCCCCAGACCATCACGATCACCATCAATCAGGATTCGGATATCGAGGGGGACGAAGAGTTCACGATCGAGTTGGATACGCCCACCGGTGGTGCTGTTTTGGGAGATATCGCGGCAACGACTGTGACAATCCTGGACGACGACGATTCCACCCTCGAGCTGGAGCCGGCCACCGCCGAGGTGGACGAGACCGCGGGCGCCTTTTCCGTCCAGGTCACGCGCACGGGAGATTTAACCGATGTCGCTTCGGTGGCGGTGACGACTGTGCCGGGGACAGCCACCGACCCCGACGACTACACCGGTGTTTCTACCACCCTGAGTTGGGGTGTTGACGACGGTAGCCCTCAGACCATTGTGGTGCCGATCATCAATGACGACCTCCATGAGGGAAACGAGGGCT
>CAYSHZ010000235.1:0-5992 GCA_964430905.1 uncultured Thermoanaerobaculia bacterium
CGGCCACTTGACCCTGGAAAGAACCTCGGCCCGATCAGGTCCTGGGGGGGAAGACATCGGTGGCGCCATCGGTGGCGCCATCGGTGGCTGCATGGCCGGCGGGTCAACCGGCGGCGGGGGCGGGGGGGTGGGGGTACTCATCATTTCCTCCTTCAGTGTTGCTCTTTGTACGAGAACAAGGATAGCGCGGTTTCAGATGGTCCTCTCACAATCCTGAAACGCTGAGCCTTCCGTGACTCTGTAATTTTTCAGGTGTTATTGCAGGCAGCCAGGCTGAGATCTTCATGCCAGATTATCTGGGGTGAATGCCATCGGCAACAGTTCCCCGACCGAGGTCTCGACCCGCTCTCCATCGGGGTTGACCAGTAGAATCGGAAAATCACCAAACTCGGCAAGAACCTGGCGACAGGCGCCGCAGGGCGAGCCAGGAGGCGACACATCGGTCACAACCACCAGCGCCCGGAATACCGTCGAACCCGCGGCCACCGCCGCCGCAACCGCGTGGCGTTCCGCACAGACCGACAGCCCGTAGGAAACATTCTCGACGTTACAGCCCGCATGGATGACCCCCCGGTCATCCAGAAGTGCCGCCCCGACTCGGAAGTCTGAATAGGGCGCACGGGCATTGTGTCGGACGGCCATTGCCTTCTCGATCAGGTTTTCCCAGTCAATAGTCATGGCTCGACTATAAACTAAACTGAGCAATTCTCCTCGGCACCCTGCGAGAAGCTTCTACCGCCTGCGACCCGACGATCGGCCTGACGAAGAAGAGCCTGATGATCTCGAAGACGAACCGCCGGAGGACGACGAGCGAGACGGCGCCGAAACGCGGCCCCCTCCACCCGACGACGACCTTGAGGGCGAACTGGCTCTCGGAGCGCTTCGAGACGAACCGGAAGATCGGTATCCCGAACTCCTGCTGCCTCCACCCGACCTCGAGGGTGAAGAGGCTCTCGGAGACGGCGCACTTCGACTTCCGCTGGATGTCCTGGGAACCACGGGCGCCCGGCCGGAACTGGACCGGCTCGATGATCCCGTCCTGGGTATGACCACCGGTGATCTCCTCGAAGGAGCCGCCCGGCTTGAGGTCGAAGTACGAGGCACGATCGGCGAACGGCTGTATCTCGAACCGCCTGATGCGTCGGATTTCGGAACGACGATCGGCGATCGCGCGGAGGACGCCGTCCCCGACCGGCCGAGGGTCGATCTCCCGGCACTTCCGGAACTCCGGGACGTAGATCGGTCGATCGGAGTCCTGGCTGACCCAGAGACTGGATTCCTGCTCGTACTACCCGACAGAGACCTCCCCGAAAGTGATGCGGGTGCCCTGCTCGATGAGCCGATCGCGGTTCGGCCCGTACCGGGAGCGAGAGACCGTCCCGATGGAGAGGAAGAGGTTCTGGTCGATGGGGAGGACCTGGTGCCCGAAGGCGGGGCCACAGAAGTTCCCACTGAACCTCGGCCGGATCCGGTGCTTGCACCCCCCGGGACCAGGGTCGATCGGAAGAGGTTCCCGCCCGAGGAACGCCCTGTTCCTCGAATCGAAGCGTCGTAGGACAACTCCCCGGACCTGGGGGCAGCCGCCACTTGCGCCGGCGTCCGCCTGCTCTGGTCAGACGTCACCTGCATTGACGACCTCTCGATCGTCATGGCGCCCGCAGGCCGCGGTGTCACAGCCTTGAGGGCTTCGGTCTGGCTGAGCGAGTCTGCCCGGGCAACAACCCTGGTCAGATCGGTCGAGTTGGCCTGTCCCCTGTGTTCGAAGACCCTCGCCAGTTCCGTTGCCGTTGCAACTCGCCGTGGTGAATCGGTCACCAGGGGTTTCGAACTGATCACCGTCATACCGTCACGATCGGCAATTGTACGCAGCGGGTCGCCCCCGGCACGAACAATCCTTCCAACTCTGGGATTGGTGAAATCCCGTTCGGAAACTACATTCCATGCACGGCTGTCGAGAGACGTCCTGCGCGCTCGTCCCTCCATATCCAATACCAAATCCGATACACCCGCCGCTCGGGCGGAACGTACCTGGCCTTGGCCTCCTCCTCCGCCTCCACGGGGTACAACATCACCCCTTCGAGGCTGCCCTGGCAGGGGCGCAGGATACGGGGGGTTGTAGCCACCACCATAGCCCGGGCCGTAACCGGGGGAGTATCCCCATCCCCAACCGTGACCACACCACCACGAGGAATACCATCCAATCGGACACCAGCCGATATAACCGCCGCCGTAGGACCAGTGGACCCACGCCGGACTCCAGGTACAACCCCATCCCCAGACCCATCCATAGCTCGGAGCATAGGACCAGGAACCGTAGTGGTAGGGCAACCATCCCCATGGCTCGTAGGCAAGCCAGCTCCATCCAACCGACGTCCAGTACCAACGTCCCGCCGTGTAGGGCCTCCAGTCGGCATCCACCGTGGGCTGCCAGGCCCAGGACGATGAACTCTCCAGATAAACCCAGGTTCCGTAATTATCCAGCTGGGACGATTCTCGGGCATACCTGGCATCGACATATTCGGCACTCCGGCCGACGCCGATCCCTCGCCGCGCCTGAACCCAGCGGGCAAAATCATCCCGATCGGTCAACTCGCTCTTGACCGAGGAAACCCGCCCGCCACCAACCTCGGTCGCGGAGGTTGCCCGCAAGGTCACACCACCAATCGATGTCACTGCCTCGGCAAGACCTTCCCAGACCTCGACCCACAAACCACCGGTCCGCAGAACCTCGATCCTGAAAACCCCTGGACCCTGAAGATGGATCGTCTCCGAGGCACCGTCGATTCGGGTCCGATGTTGCTGCTCAACAGTCGCAGGCAATTCCAGCATGATGGCGCCGTCCGCCAGAAAAATGACGGTTCGATCGCCCCGGGTATCCCGGCTGAAGGCAACCGAATCCAGCGAGACCGTGGTGTACTCATCCATCCACAGGAGTGTTCCGTCAGCGAGAATGGTTTCCATCCGGGCCTCTCGGGCCGTGTCCAGACGATCACCGGCAACCAACGGCATATTGATCACTGCCTCAAGGGTCTCTTTGCCCCCCACCGGGAAGACCGTGGCATAGCGTTCGAGATAGGAAATGTAACTCAGAGAGGTCGGATCGTCCTCAACCGAGGCCATCCCCATCAGGGGTGTCATCAGTATCAAGCCAACGGTGATGAGGTTGCGTTTCATGGCGACCTCCTTTCACCTCGATTGATTGCAAGGAGCATTCCAAAAGACCCGGGGAGTGGTTTTGGTCCAGTTCCGGCCCTGCGCCCTGCGCCCAGCTCCGCTGTGAACCTCAGGCGCCAAGTTCGGTTGCAATCTCGTCGAAGACCGTCGCCTGCAGCCTGTCAAGCAGGACCTCACTGAAGCCCGTAATTCGCATCAGGCACCGCTTCTGGCCCTCATCAACCAGTGTGGAGGTCAACGCGACAACTGCATCCAAAAAGCGCTGGAAGGCCAAAAACAACGCCAATCCCTGCTCCTGACCCAGAGCATCCAGCATCATCGGCAGGAGCAGTTCGCGAATTCGCGTCGCCAGACCCATCATGTGGCGGTTGGGGATCCTCCTGCGAATGTGCTCGATCCCGATCCGGTAATGGCGCTGCCATAGTTGATCCTGGTCGTCGGCTTCAAGCACCTCAAGCAACCACGCCGTCACCGAGGCACCAAGGCGTTCGGCATCGCCCCTGCCTTCGTCGAACACCGCACGAGTCGGCGGGTGGGACGACAACTCCTGAAGGATGAATCCGACCAGGGCCTCGGCATTGGTGACAAAGAAATCGCGGTGACGCTGCATCAGCTCCAGATCATCCCCGGTGATCTTGATAAAGGTCAGAATGTCATCGCGTAACGAATCATAGTGTTGGAGAGGTTCAGTCATCATAACCCATGATATCCCAGTTTTCGAATTTGTACTGCTCCAAGACCTCACGGCCCCCGCAGCCTGATTTCACTTCTGAAGCCGGGCCATCTCCACAGTTTGCTGCTGCTGCCTGACCTTGACCAGAGTCCCGGCCGGATAGAAGCCCGATCGGAGGGTCGCGTTCGGATAGGTCACCGATCCCGGCCCCATCAGAACGCCCGGGTTCAACACGGTGTTGCACCCAGTCTTGCACCGATCCCCCAGGACGGCCCCGAATTTCCTCAAGCCCGTATGAATCACCTGCCCCCCAGCCCTGAAACTGACCTCACGGCCGATATTCTTGACGTTGGACAAAATGGTGCCGGCACCCAGATTGACATCTCGCCCGAGGAGGGCGTCACCGACGTAGGCCTGATGCGGCGCCTTGGCGCCGGGAAAGAGAATCGAGCCCTTGACTTCCGAGTGGGCCCCGACCAGACTGCCCTCCCCCAGAATCACATTCTCTCGAACGTAGGCGCCCGTCCGAATCTGAACGCCGTCTCCAATGACGGCCGGACCAACAATCACCGCACCCGGCTCGATCAGGCAGCCCTTTCCGATTGAAATCCTGTCGCCCAGGAGATGTACACCAGGATGGAGCTCGCTTCGAATATCCCAGGAAGACCATGCCTCAAGGTAGGCCTTCAGACGATCACCCAGAGCGGCCCAGACGCCCTCATCGGACGTAAAGAGATCACCATGGAGGAAATCCCCGGTTTCGAAGAAGAGCTCATGACTGAATTCATGCATTCTCGGACTCCCTGGGCCACTGCACCACGAGGACGGTCTGGTCATCGTGGGGCGGTTTGCCTTCAGAAAAAACGGCAACCTGTTCGAAAATCGCTTCAACCATGGCCTCGGGGGCCATATGACGTATGTGTCCGACGAGGACTTCGAGGCGGTCGACCCCAAACTCCAGTTCCCCAACACCATGGGCTTCCGTGATGCCGTCGGAATAGACGACCAGCGTATCTCCTTGGCGGAACTCGTCCATCCCTGCGGCATAGCGGGCGTTCGGGAAAGGACCCAACGGCAGACCCCCGATCGACAGCCTTTCGATTTCCCCCGAGGCACGAACCAACAGCGCCGGAGGATGGCCCGCGCTACAGTGGATCATTGTCCCGTCCAAATCAATTTCGGCAAGAAAGAGGGACACGAACTTGGTCGCCATCCGGCTGCCGTAGATGATGCCGTTGAGCCGCTCCAGGGTCCGACCCAGCTTGGAGTCCCGAGAGAGCCCCATGCGCAGACCGGTGAAGACATCACGCACCTGAAGGGCCGCCGGCAGTCCATGCCCGGTCGCATCGGCAACAACAACGCTGAAGGCCGTCTCATCCATCGGGATCAGATCATAGAAATCCCCACCGACAATCTCGGCCGGCAGGCTTCTTGCCGCCACGACAAACTGCCCGGGCGCTTCCATGTGTCGGGGCAAAATCGAGGTCTGAATCTGGCGCGCCTCTTCCATGATCCCGGCCATGCGCTCTTCCCGAAGCTGCTGATTGATTGCCAGACGAACGATATTGAGAGTCGAGACCAGATCCTCCCGACGATCCTCCTCGCCATCGACATCAAAGCTCAGAACAAATTTTCCATCATCGACGATCATGGCGGCGAAGACGCCTCGTGTCCCCAGTCGACTCTCGAGTCTGGAATCCAGCTCCGGATCGTCCCGGTGCATGACCAGAGTTCCTGTGGTGAACAGTCTGCGAATGGGAGCGTATTCCGGATCAACGCGCTGACCCAGGATTGTCGCCCCGGCCCCCCCGAACGTGGTCACCAACTCGTAGGCCTCGTCGTCGAGCTGATAAATCCGGCCGCCGACCAGACCCAAGTCGTCGGAAAAGGAACTGACCAGAAAATCAACCGTTTGCTGAATGGTCTTGAGGGGCGTCGATCCACCTGCGATGGTCTCAAGCGCCCGTTCAATTCGGTGATACAGGGAAATACTCCGTCTCGGCATGGCCGGATCATGTCACGAGAGACCGAGTTCGACAAGGTCCTTACCCCACACAAGGGTGAACGGCCGTAACCTCGGACGGCCCCCAGACAATTTCAGTGTAGAATGCGTGGCCGCCGGTGCTCCAACCGGCCGGCCTGGAG
>CAYSHZ010000236.1:0-5990 GCA_964430905.1 uncultured Thermoanaerobaculia bacterium
GAGAAACGGCCCTGTTTTCCTCCTCCCAAACCGTCCGGAAGTGATCGAGCATGGCATGGATAACATCAACGACCGTAACTCCGGTTGAGAAGGAATAAGTGTCAGGGAAGAGAAAACCCTCAAGCGATGAGGCGTCTGGAGCGAGATCACCAATCAACTGGTTATTCTGCATGATTGAGGGCCAGTCTTGGACGCCGTTGACGCCGGCGTTCCCCAGCACGTCTCGAATCTCCAAACTGTTCATGCCTTCGATGATTGTCACTTTCAGGAGCTGAACCTTGCCCAAGAGAATCATCTCGAGCGTGTCGACAGGCCTGCTGCCGGGAGGAATGATATAGGTCCCCCACTGCATCTCCCGGCCTCGTGCAGGCACCTCAAGGTAGAGTCGTCCTGCCGTGATCGAGGGCATGAGGCCGAGGTCTTTCAGTTGACGAAGAATCGTTATAGAGGCAGTTCCCGGTTGAATCTCCAGCGTGGTCTCCGCTGTGTTAGCCGGCGTCCAGAGTACGTGATACCACCACACAACACCGATACAAAAAATCAGGACGATGGAGCACAGAAAGGCTGCTGCCGCCCAGCGGATGATGGAGGAACGTGTCATGGTTGATGCCGTGTCGTTGCCGAACGACGGCTGAAGAATTCCTCGAGGATGATCTGGGCAGCCAGATCATCAACCGGTAGATCCCGAGAGCGGCCGATCTCTCTGGCCCGGGCCCGGGCGGCATGGGTGGTGAGGAATTCTGCCTGAAGGTGGACTTGTGAACCGCGTTGTTTAAGGGCCGCGGCCAAGGCCCGTGTTCGTCGGCAGGCCGGTGTTTCCTTGCCGTCCTCGGAGGTTGGCAGCCCAAGAACGATGATGACGGCACCTCGTGTTTGGGCATCGTGGATCAAACGGTCTGCCGTGGTCTCGATGCCGTGATGAGGATGAACACCCACCGGAATCACCAGTCCGGTGCTGTCATCACCAAAGGCCACGCCGAAACGCTTGCCACCGGGATCGACACCCAGGAACTTCAAGACTCGTGCCGGTCCCCAAGACCAAGTCGGTGGACCATTTCGTTGAATGTTGTGGGACTGAGTTTCAGGAGGCGGGCCGCCTTTCTTTGAACTCCGTTGGTTCTCTCGAGGGCCCTCCGGATCAAGTGGGTTTGAAAATTTGCCACGGCCTTCCTGAAGTCAAGACCATCCTCAGGAATCGAATCGGAGATCCTCGGCCGATCGGGACCGGACCGCACGGCCCTTGGAAGAGTTTCCGGCCCAATCTGGTTGCCTTGGCTCAAGACCACTGCACGTTCAACCGCATTTTCCAGTTCTCGGACGTTGCCTGGCCAAGCGTAGTCAGTTAGGAGATCCATGACCGCCGGCGTAAATTCCGAAACCTGCCTCTGGTTTTCCTCTGCGTAAATCTGAAGAAAATGGGTTGCCAGGGTCGGGATGTCTTCCGGCCGTTCCCTCAAAGGAGGCATTTCGATCGAAATGACATTGAGGCGGTAATAGAGGTCTTCACGGAAGGTCCCCTGGTGAACGGCCTTGAGGAGATCGATGTTGGTTGCGGCCACAATGCGGACATCGACCGTGTGGGATTCCACACCACCAACTCTTCGGATTTCTCGTTCCTGAATCACCCTGAGGAGTTTGGTCTGAGTCTCGGGAGTGATCGTTCCGACCTCGTCGAGAAAAAGCGTGCCCTCGTGGGCGGCTTCGAAAAGACCCTTTCGGGACGCGATGGCGCCGGTGAATGCCCCCTTGACATGTCCGAACAGGGTGGACTCAAGAAGGTCGCCGGGGATGGCCGACGTGTGAACCGGGACGAAGGGTCCTTCACGGCGCGGACTGAGCCGGTGAAGGGCACGGGCCGCCAGTTCCTTTCCGGTTCCGCTTTCGCCGGTAATGAGAATGTTGGATCGTGCAGGAGCGGCCCTTCGAATCAGTTCGAAGACTTCTTCCATGCGCCTGCTGGTTCCGACGATTTCGCCAACTCCATCGAGCCGGCTCCGAAGCAATCTATTTTCCCGCTCGAGCTGTCGTCGTTCGGCCGCACGTCGAACGAGATGCAAGACAACTTCGTTCTTGAAGGGTTTTGGCACGTAGTGATAGGCGCCTTCTCTCATGGCCTTGATGGCGGATTCAACCGATGAGTGTGCAGTGATGACGATGACAGGAAGATCGGGTGCCAGATTGGTGATCTCCGGCAAGAGGTCAAGTCCGTTGCGGTCTGGCAACATCAGATCGAGTAGAACAACATCGATATCTTCCTCGGCCAGTTTTGAGAGTCCCTGATCCGCAGTCGTTGCAGCGTGGACCTCAAATCCATCATTGCTCAACAGGGTGCCGAGCACATCCTGAAGGACGGGCTCGTCGTCGATTACGAGGATGCTGGAGGCTGTCTGCATGGTTGCAATCTGATGGCAGCTCGTGTGCCCCCGCTCGGGAGATCTTCGAGCCACACTTCCCCTCCGAATTGAGCAATCATATCACGAGTAATCGCGAGACCGAGCCCCGTTCCACCCCTCTCGGTCTTGGTTGTCACGAAGGCCTGGAAGACCCGATCCTGTAGATCGGAGGGGACCCCCTGCCCCTGGTCGTCGATCGTGATCAAAACCCCCGGCTCGTCTTTGGTGACGCTGATTGAGATGGTGCCGTCGGGAGGCGACGCCTCCACCGCGTTTCGGACGAGGTTCGCAATTGCAAGATCAATTGCGCCAGGTGATGCCCAGACCGTCATCTCCTGTTTGGGTATATCAAGAAGAAGCGTGTTGTCGGCCTGAATGGATCTGATGGCCTCCTTGGCGGCCTGGGTCACAGCCTGCCCGACATCCATCAGTGTCCCCTCTCCGCCCCTGCCCTGAAATAACTCCCGGAGGTTGGCGACGATTCGAGAAACCCGGAAACTCTGGTTGACCAACTTATCGAGGAGGGCAGAGCGGGGATCATTGGGAGGAGTCATATCTCCGAGCATCTGGGCATAGGAGGCAATCCCAGTCAGGGGAGTGTTGATCTCGTGGGCCAAACCGGCGGTCAATCGCCCCAGGCCGGCGAGGCGCTCTTGCTCTCGAACCCTATCCTGAAGTTTCCTCAGCTCCGTAACATTTTGCGCCACGACGACACGGCCATTAAAGGTGCCTGTATCCAGCTCCAAAATAGAAACTGCCAAGATCAGGCGGATTATCGGGCTTCCTACTGTTTTCGCCTCGGCATTGACCGCATGCATGGGAAGCTGTGGCCGCCAGGTTTCGGGGAGGACGAGGTATGTCTCCAGGCTGTTTCCAACCAGGTCGCGGGCCGAAAGACCAAAGATCTCGGCGGCTCCGCTGTTGGCGGACAGAATGCGTCCTCCCGCATCGCAGACCAGAATGCCGGCAGCCGAACTCTCAATGATCCGTTGAGTGTTGGCATGAAGAATTCGGTATTCTTCGGCTTGGCGCCGGAGCTCGTCCAGGCGCCGGGCGTTCTCAAGGCCCAGAGCAGTCTGGGCCGCAAAAGCCGACACCACGCCGCCGGCCTCGGAGCCCAGGGGAGCAAAGCCGCGGCGAAGGCCGAGGTACAGCAGACCGTGTGTTGTGCCTCCGCGTTCCAGCAGGATTCTCTGGGCGAAACCCTGATGGGCCAACACCTGTTCACTGGGGTGAGGGAATGGTTGTTTCTCGATATCCGACGCCAGAAGGAAGGGTTGACGATCATCTTCTTTTGGGAAGACCTTTCTGAACGTGTTCGAGTCTGTTCTCAGAAAGGTTGCAACGGGATCGATTTCCAGCCCACTGACCAGAATTTCACCCAATGTGGTCAGTAGGCGCCGCGGGTCCTCCGCCGTTGCCAAATCGCGGGTTGAATGGGTCAGCAGCCACCGAGGTGTTGGTCTCCCATGATGCAGCCACTGGTCCAGGAAGGGTTCAACGCGCTGTCGAACGGGTTCAAGGAGGAGGACCAGGATGATGCCGGTCGCAAAGGCAAGAAGGTTTCGGATGTTGCCGAGCCCGGCCGCATACGTCTGAAGGATATGATTGGTCAACGAGAAGACGAACCCCCCGCTGGCGACGATCAATGTTGCCGAGACCAGATCTCGAGAAATGGGCTCGAGGTCCCAGAGTCGATACTCGGTCAAGGCCGCCAGGAACCCGAGGGGGATTGCGGCGAGGGGGAGGATGGCCAGCCAGGAGAAGGGTTCAAAAGTAATTCCAAGCCAACCTGGGATGAATACCAGGGTGACCATTGGAGTCAGTCCAACGAAGAGGCCCAGGCCGGCCCATTCAATCTGACGCCGATCTCGTTCCTGATCCTGGGCCGTCCACCATCGCTGGACCTGGACGACAATTCCAAACACCAACGAGGTCGTAAAGAGAAAACGAAGGCCGCTGAGCATTGCCGGCCACCAGGCCTGGAGGTCAGGTACGAGGGGCGAGAGACCGACTCCCAGAACAGCCAACAGTGTGATGGCGTCCCAGGGGGCCATTCGGCGCCGCTGGTTGGGGAAGATTGCGAAGAACCGAAAAAGAAGGAAGGGCATCGCCGCGCCGGCTGATCTATGCAAGACACTGAGACTGATCGCGGAAGCGGCCGTTCGATGAGGAATGGCTCCAACGAGGAACGAGGCGGATGCCAGGAGGAGGAAGGTCATGGTCTCGCGCCGTCGTGCGGAAAAGGCAGCAATTGTCGCGCAGAATAAGCCAAAAGCTCCAACGGCAGAACGGGCCAGATAGACCTCTTCGATCTGCGGGGGCGGTGGACTGAAGGCGATGTTGCCGATGTTCAATCCATCCCGGTCAATGGTCAGGGTGTGTTTGGTGCCCGAGGCCAAAGAAAACAAGGGGTTGTCGAAGCGGTGAATCGGTACGCCGTCCAGGGCGGTGATCAAGTCGCCGGTTTTCAACTCTGCGAGATCTCCCGTGGAATGTGGGGGGACCTCATCGACGCGAAGCCCTTCCTCGACCCAGGAGATCGGAAAATCAACCTGGTAGAAACGTTGAAACGTTCGGATCAGTGAGGTGCCGGCAACCAGAACCGTGCAACTCGCAATCAGGACATACGCCAAGCGACGAAATCGCATCGACCGGTTTATTCTGCTGGCTCCTCAAGCCAGGTCGTATGGTAGGAAGCCGTGATGGGGACGACGCACAAGAAACGAACGGGAACTATGCCACGGTTCTCGTACCAGTGTTCGGTTCCGGCCGGAATCAAAATGCAGTCGCCCGGTGAAACCCTGTGGGTCTTCTCGTCCAGCCCCAGCGTCATTTCTCCCTCAAGGATGAATTGTTCATGTTCGATGGAGTCGTGGCTGTGACAGGGAATCCGGCCCCCGGGCATTAACGTAAAGAGACGGGTGGCAAAATTTGGAACATTGTCCTCGGGGCCGAGCAGGACTTGAATCGTCGCGCCACGGGATCGTTCGACCTCATGGGCCGATATGGTCTCAATGGAATGAATCACAGCCGGTATTCTGGTAGTCATGGGTTCTCCATGTCTTATGATACAGCTGGAACTCGGTGAGTTCCCGTCCAGTGGGCTTTTTGTATTGGAGAAGAATGATTTTGCCGTCCGGGAGAGCGCCGGTGGGAAGCCGGGTTAAGATTCAATCGTGTTGGAACGACTCCACGTCCGAAGTCTTGGCATTATCGAAGACGTTACGGTCGTCTTCGGTTCGGGCTTTTCGGCCCTGACCGGGGAGACCGGTGCAGGCAAGAGTCTCTTGGTGGAGAGCCTCGAGTTGGTTGCCGGGGGCCGAGCCAGTGCAGAACTGATTCGCACAGGAGATGACAAGCTGGTCGTGGAGGCCTCGTTCTCTCCTCCGTCCTCTCGGGCGCTTGACCAAGAGTTTGATGACCTGGGGATCTCGAGAGACGATCAGGTGATCATCAGGCGGGAAGTGACCTCGGCAGGACGAAGTCGGTGCTGGGTCAACGATACGCCAGTTACGGTTGGGGGGTTGCAACGGGTGGCTTCTCATCTCCTGGCTATCCATGGGCAGCATGAACAACATGGATTGGCCGACGGGG
>CAYSHZ010000237.1:0-3326 GCA_964430905.1 uncultured Thermoanaerobaculia bacterium
ACCACGCTAGTCTATCGACGTGCCCAACGAATACTGGTGGAATGCGGACTTCGACCTGGCCCTGCAACCGGGCTGGGCGCCGTCTTCCGACGGTCCATGGGATGCCCAGGTTCGGGAACTGGCCCTCCACGCCGTGACGGCAGCGGGTCCGAAGGATTCGGTCGTGGTGTGGGAACAGCCGCCCGGGGATTTCCTTCACTACCTCAATCGCTGCGGCGTGCCCACGCCCCGCCTTTCCATCCTTCCCGACATCCGGCCCGGCTTTTTGTTCACGCCCTACGGATGGAGTCCCCAGGCGATCGCTCTCAAGGGCCGGTACGATCAACCACCCCCTTCGCCGCCGATCGATGTTGTACGCACCGTCAACGGGCGTTCCTTCGGCCATTCCATCGAACGCGAGGACCTGGAGTCCGATATTCCCCGAGGAGCCTTCGCCTCTTTGAATGAACTCCAACACCTGTTGCGCTCGGAACCGGATCGGCCGGAAGGCTGGGTCGTCAAGACCGAACACGGCAACGCGGCCCTGGGCAACCGCCGCCTCCGAACTCGGCAACTGGATCAGCGGTTCCTCCAGTGGCTCAGTCCCCGGCTCGAACAGGGCCCGATGGTCCTGGAGTGGTGGCTCGAACGCACGGCGGATCTTTGCTCGGTCTTCAACGTCTCCGAGGACGGGCGGGTCGAGGACTTCACGACCCACGAGGCCATTCACACGGCCGACGGCGCCTTCATTGGGGCTCTGTATGACCGAACCAGGCCAAACTCCACACCTTTTGACTCACACCTGAAGGCCACGGCAGAGACCGTGGCTGCTGCCCTCCAGACCGAAGGCTACTTCGGGCCGGTCTGCGTCGATGCCCTTGTCTGGGATGATCATGGAAGTTCGCGGCTTCGGCCTCTGGTCGATCTCAACGCCCGACGACACGCTTCCGAAGGATGGCGGCGACTGGCCGGCGAGTGGGGCGGCTGTCTCTATGGCCGTTTCTTCTCGACGCGAAAGCTCCGCCTTCCTCTAACCTACGAGGATTTCGATCAGGCCCTGGGGGCAGACGCGTGGAATCCTTCGACCCGATCCGGCACCATGGCGACCTCCCCTCTCTGGCTCACCGGTCCCGGCAACCGGCGTCGTCCGAAGAAGCTGGGCGTCGTCTTCCGGGGACCGTCGAGAGAGTCAGTCTTTGAAATGGAAAGACGATTCAGGGAGGTCTTCGAAATATGAAGCTCCTGGTCATCGTGGGACCGACGGCCTCCGGGAAGACGCGCCTCGGCGTCGAGGTTGCGCACGCCATCGGCAGCGAAATCATCTCGGCCGACTCACGACAGGTCTATCGGGGCCTGGACATCGGCACCGGCAAGGACCTCGAGGAGTACTCCGCCGTCGACCCGCCCATTCCTCACCATCTGATCGACATCGCCGACCCCGAGGACATCTACACGCTCTTCCGCTACCAGAGGGATTGCCACGAGGTATTACGCACACTGGCCCTCCTGCCCCGATATGCCGACGGCACGACGCCGGTCTTGATGGTCGGCGGCTCCGGCCTCTATATCGAGTCCGTCATCCGGGAATTCAGGCTGGCCGACGTTGCTGAAGACCCACGACTCAGAGACGAACTTCGCACGTTATCCCGCGAGGAGTTGGAGAACCGACTTCTCACAGCCTCACCCGAGATCCACGCACGGACCGACTGCTCCAGCAGCCGGCGTCTGATCCGTGGGCTGGAGATCGCTGCCGCCGAACGGCGCGGCCCCGTCACCTTCACCCGCCCCCTCGATTTCAAGCTCGATGTCCGGATCCTTGCGATCACGATCGATCGGCAGAAACTGCGTGCCCGGATTGCCGAGAGGCTCCAGAGACGGCTCGATGCCGGCATGGTCGAGGAGGTTCGGGGCCTTCTTTCTCGAGGCATCACTCAGGAGCGGCTGCGGAGCCTCGGCTTGGAGTATCGCGAGGTCGGCGCCTACCTCGCCCGCCGGAAGACCTTCAAATCAATGGTCTCCAGTCTTCAGACAGCCATCGGACACTTCGCCAAGCGCCAGGAGACCTGGTTCCGCGGCATGCCCCGCCGGGGCCTCAGGCTCCAGACCATTGAGAGCGGAGATATCGAGGCGGCTCTCAAATCAGTTGAGACCTGGTAGCTCGTTTCCGGCTCAGAAATCACGCAACCCCCACCCGGACTCCGGATGGAAACTGACTCATCCTCGGTCGGGTGATGGCCCCGGCGACCCACACTGGATACGTGGTTTTCATCGAGTGTAACGGCAACATGATTCTCCCCCGGGATGACAGACATCGAATTCATATCGCCACAACCCGGTCCTGGCAGATTCGGCAGATGGCCTGCCGAGCCGATCGGCTATTATCGTTGATCATGACACCACGGAGACCCTCCATCGATGCCGTTGCATAATCTCCTCCAAAGTGCCGCCGTGTCGATCGTGCTGGCCCTGGTTACAGTCGCGGGATCAGCCCAGGAACTCGAACCTCGCGCCTACCGAACAATGCCCACCGGGCTCAACGCCGCAGCGTTGGTTTATGTTTTTTCTTCCGGCAACGTCGTCACCGAGCCCTCGACACCAATTGAAGATCTGGAGGCCGATGTCCATACGGTCGTTCTGGCCTATGTGCGATCCTTTGGCCTGTTCGGACGGTCGGCTAACCTGATGGTGTCCTTGCCATACGTCTACATGAGTGCGTCCGCAACAGTTGCCGGATCCTTTGTCGAAGGTGATCGCGCAGGTTGGGCGACCCCACGGGCCCGGTTGGCCGTCAATCTTCTCGGCGGCCCGGCGTTGACGCCCAAGGAGTTTGCCCAGTACACGCAGGGGCGAAACCTCGGCGTCAGTCTGACCGTAGCGCCGCCCGGCGGCCAGTACACCTCGGACCATCTGATCAATTTCGGTACTCACCGATGGGCCTTCAAACCGGAAATCGGCTATTCCAGCATCAAGGGCAAGTGGATCTTCGAGGGGGCTATTGGCGCCTGGTTCTTTTCAACCAACACCAACGCATTTGACAACACGACTCGGCAGCAGGACCCGATCGGCAGCCTTCAGGGCCACATCAGCTACAACTTCACACCCCGAATCTGGTTGGCCTTTGACGTCAACTATTTCACTGGAGGACGATCGACCGTCGATGGCGTTGACAAGGAAGACCTCCAGAAGAACTCCCGCGTAGGCCTGACCCTCTCCCTGCCGGTGGGCCGAGGCAAGAGCGTCAAGCTGGCCGCCCACACAGGCGCCGTCACCTCGGCAGGGGCCGACTTCGACATCGCCACCATTGGGTATCAACTGATTTGGTAACGAGCTGTCCGCTGAGGCGCTTG
>CAYSHZ010000237.1:3426-5989 GCA_964430905.1 uncultured Thermoanaerobaculia bacterium
ACCATCCCTCCACATTCAGTCCCTCACGATGGAACGGGTATCATGCTGCCGTCACTATTCTTGAACGCAGGGGGATGAATGTTCGAACAGATCCTGACCAAGACCTACTACAACAACACCATCGGCGCCTGGGCCACGGCCCTGGCGATCGTCGTCGCCGCCCTGGTGGTCGGCAAGATCCTCTACTGGATCTCCAAGAATCTACTGGTGAAATTGACCAGTAAGACGGAGACCAAGTTCGACGATATTATTCTTGATCTCATTGAAGAGCCGATCGTCTTTGGTTTTACAGCCGCAGGCATCTGGTTCGGTCTCCAGACCTTGACCCTGGGAGGCAGGGTCCGAGGATGGGTCGGAAACGGCTTCCAATTCCTGATCGTGCTGGCCGTTACCTGGCTGGTGGCCCGTCTCTTGAAGTCCATTTTCACTTCGTACCTCGCTCCTCTGGCCGAGGCCACGGAGAATGACCTGGACGACCAAGTCCTCCCGATTGTCCAGAAGGGCAGCAATCTGATTGTTTGGTCCATCGGCATCGTCGTCGCCCTCAACAACGCCGGCTATGACGTCGGCGCCGTTCTGGCAGGCCTGGGCATTGGTGGTTTGGCTCTGGCCATGGCAGCCAAGGATACGGTTTCCAATTTCTTTGGTGGTGTGACAATCTTCGTCGACCAGCCCTTCAAACTGGGTGACCGCGTCAAGGTTTCAGGCTTTGACGGAACGATCGAAGAGATCGGTATTCGGAGCACCCGCATGAGAACACTGGCGGGAACGCTGGTGACAATCCCCAACTCCGTCTTCTCCGATTCGTCGGTGGAAAACGTCAGCGAGGAACCCTCTCGAAAAGTCAGCCTCAACCTGGGTCTGACCTACGACACGACACCGGAAGCGATGGAGCTGGCCATGGCCACCCTGCGTGAGATCGCCACGGACAACGACCATCTCGAAGAGAAGATCGTCGTGTCCTTCAACGCCTTCGGCGACTTCGCAATGAACATTCTCTTCATCTACTACATCAAGAAGGACGCCGACATCATGGGGACCCAGACCGAGGTCAACATGGAAGTCTTGAGCCGCTTCAACGCAGCCGGACTGGAATTCGCGTTCCCCACCCAGACCCTCTACACGATCGAGCAGAAAAGCTCCTGAGGAATTGAGGTCGTCCCATGAAATGTTCATTCCCTCATCTCAGAACAGCCCTGATCGCCATGGCCCTGGCGGTCACCGCAGCCTGTACCTACAATGCCGCGACCGGCCGACGGCAGCTCTCGCTGATCGGCGAACAGCAAGAGATCGCCATGGGGCTCCAGTACAACAAGGGCGTCACCGCTGAATTCGGACTGTACCAAGACGAAGTCTGGCAGACCTACATTCAGGAAATCGGCGCGAAGCTGGCCGCCACATCGGAACGACCACAACTACCCTGGAAATTTCAGGTGGTTGACGACGACACGGTCAACGCTTTTGCCGTTCCCGGTGGCTTCATCTACATAACCCGCGGCATCCTGGCCCACTTCAACTCCGAAGCCCAGCTTGCGACTGTGATGGGTCATGAGATCGGCCACGTTACGGCCCGGCACAGCGTCGAGAAGATCAGCCGGGCACAGCTGGCGCAGCTGGGCGTCGGCGTCGCAATGGTGGCCTCGGAGGAGTTTCGGCAGTATTCACAGTTGGCCGAAATGGGACTGGGGGTTCTCTTTTTGAAGTTCTCCCGCGACGACGAGCGTCAGGCGGACGGACTCGGAATGCGATACCTCCTGCGTGCGGACTACGATCCTGACGAGGCCCCAAAGGTGTTTGAAATGCTGGAGCGTCACGGGCAAGTCCAGGGCCAGGCCCGGCTCCCGGAATGGCAGGCAACCCACCCCAGTCCTGAACGTCGAATCGCCAACCTTGAGGAGAAGATCGCCGGTCTGACACCTGAGCAGCAGGAGGGTACGATCAAACGCAACGAGTATCTCCGCCGCCTCGAAGGCATGGTCTTCGGGAAGGATCCCCGACAGGGCTTTTCGGCCGGATCGACCTTCTACCACCCGGACATGGCATTTCGGATGGATTTCCCCAAGAACTGGAAGATCGTCAACCAGCGACAACTGGTCGCCGGCATCAGCCCGGACGAGAAGGCCTTCGTAGTCCTGACCCTTGCCAGGGAGGCGACACCGCGAGAAGCCGAGCAGGCATTCTTCTCCCAGGAGGGCATCCGGAAGGGGGCACAGTGGCGTCAGGGCTTCCGCCACTTCGAGATCGCTCCACAACGCGATTCCGCCGGCCATACCGGTGTTCCGGTTCAGGGGACCGTGGGATTCCGATCCCACCAAGGCATGGTTTTTCGCCTGATCTGCTACACCTCGGCCGACCAATGGCGAAACCACGACCAGGCGATGCACCGTTCCCTGGGCAGTTTCAAGCGGCTGACCAACCACAGATACCTCGATGTCCACGCCAAAAAGCTCAGAATCGTCAAGCTGAATCGGGACATGAGCCTGGAGGCTTTCAACCGCAAGAACCCATCGACCATCAAGCTCGAAAGACTAGCCGTACTCAACGGTGTTGACGCACACGAGAC
>CAYSHZ010000238.1:0-5966 GCA_964430905.1 uncultured Thermoanaerobaculia bacterium
CTCCCGTTTTGACCCTGATCGCTCTTGCCAAGAAGGCCGCCCGCAGCACTTTTCTTCACTGACGAAGCGCAACATCGATGACCGTTTTTTAGACGCCGGATGTCTGAGGCCGGTTTGCTACCGATTGTTGGGTTCTCCAATACTTCCTCCCACCCGACTAATTCATCCGGAGCTGCCCCAGGCGCCAACCTCCCGTCCGGGTGGCAATCAGCGACTGCGGTGGCGAAACCGCAGGGACACGAGGCGAACAGGTGGAGAATCAAAAAGAAACACCGCCAGATGAGGCGGCGTAAGTCATTGATTCTATTGGAGCCAACGTCCGGATTTGAACCGGAGACCTGCTGATTACGAATCAGCTGCTCTACCAACTGAGCTACGTTGGCTCACACCGGATTTCCCCGGCTGCGGAAATGTAACATCGGCGGGTTCGTGTGACAAGGTCCAATCCCGGTCCGGTGATGCCAATTACTCCAGATCCGAGGCAAGAATCCCGTATAACTCAATATCTTCCGCTGCCCCCCATCGAAAAAAATGCTGCCGCCTCGAACCCTCATACTGCATTCCGGCATTCTTGAGGACCGCACCTGATGCGGGATTCCGCCTGTAATGGTGGGCGTGAACCCGATTGAGTCCAAGGGAGTCGAAGGCCCAGAGGATGACGGCCCTGGCGGCTTCGGTGCAATAGCCTTTGTCCCAGTGATCGATGCCGATCCAGTAGCCCAGTTCCGCCTGCCGCCCCTCCCTTTGAACGTTCATCAGGCTGATGGCGCCAATCAGGGCCCCGGTCGTCCGGAGAGTCACGGCCCAGTGAAAAGCCTTTCCTCGCCGGGCATCTCCCTCGTGGCCGAGGATCCAGGTCTCGGCCATGCCGTCCTCATAGGGATGCGGGATCACCGCCGTGGTATCGGCAATCTCCCGGACTCCCGCAAGACGTTGGACCTCCGGGGCGTCGGCCAGAGTGAAAGGCCTGAGCAACAGCCTGTCGGTCGGTATCAAGGGGTCCGGGCCTTCGAATTCTTCAGCAATGGCCCGTGCAAATGCCACAACATGACTGTCCGGATCAAGGCAGTAGGCCACCCGATGACCCCAATCCCGATCCTCGAAAGGGCTGAGAAGGGTCGCGCCGGCGGCCAGGGCCCGATTGAACAGGCCCTCGGGATCCTCCCCCACGAGGTAGATTTCCGCCCTGGGGACCCCTGCAGCTTTCGTTGGATCAGGCAACACTGGTCCCAACAATCTCGAGATTCCGACGGAAGGCATCAACCCCAGTATGGCGTTCCCGGGCATTTCGAACTCGGTCATCCCGGGGACATCAAGAGACGGTTCTTCCCCCAGCACAGCGGTGTAGAAATCTCGACTCCTGATCTGATCGTTGACGTAGAGAATGAAATGAATCTGCTGCATTGGTTCATGGTACCCTCTTTCGTTCGGCAGAGGAGGCTCGAATAGATGTCCAACGGATCCCCAGAATGTGTCATTAGCCCTGAAGAATTTCGCCAACGATTCATGCATTCCCTGCGGTATTCCAGGGGCATGGAGATGTATCAGGCACAGGCACAGGATCTGCTGGCCGCGCTCAAGTTGACCGTCCGAGAGTACCTCCTCGATCGAGCGGTCGCGACATCCGAAACCTACCGTGAGACCAAACCTAAGACGGTTCACTACCTCTCCCTGGAATTCCTCCTGGGCCGGCTCTTGCGCAACAACCTGATCTCCACCGGTCTGCTCCCGGTAGCCCGGGAAGCCATGGAAAGCCTCGGTGTAGATCTCGACCAGCTGGTCGACGAGGAGTCCGACCCCGGCCTGGGCAACGGCGGACTCGGACGACTGGCCGCATGTTTCCTGGATTCACTGGCGACCCTGGACTACCCATCCTTTGGCTATGGACTCCACTACGACTATGGAATGTTCCGCCAGCGATTTGAGAACGGCTGGCAGGTTGAGTACCCCGACAACTGGCTTGAAGGGGGCTTCCCATGGGCCTTGACGAGGCACGATCGGATCGTAGACGTCCGAATCGGCGGCCGAGTCGAGTGGATCACGGGGGCCTCCGGGAAACACAGGCCGACCTGGGTCGGCTGGAAGACGATTCACGGAGTTCCCGAGGACATCCTGATCGCCGGTTACGGAACCCGGACCGTGTCGATCCTCCGCCTATGGTCGGCCCAGGCATCCCGTGAATTCGACTTCCAGATCTTCTCCCAGGGGGACTATCTTCGGGCCGTCGAGGAACGGGAACAGGTCGAGGCAATTACCAAGGTCCTCTATCCGGCGGATGACACCGAGGCCGGGCGTCGACTTCGTTTGGTCCAGGAGTATTTCCTGGTCGCCTGCTCCGTCCATGACGTCGTCAACAGATTCAAGAGAAACCATGGAGACGATTGGGACCTCTTCCCTGAGAAGGTGGCCTTCCAGCTCAACGACACGCATCCGGCCCTGACGGTTGCGGAGTTGATGCGCTATCTGGTCGACGAGGCCGGCATCCGCTGGGTCCGGGCATGGGAACTGACGCGGGCAGTCTGCTCCTACACCAACCACACACTGCTGCCGGAAGCGATGGAGACCTGGCCCGTTCCCTTGATGGAGAGTCTGATCCCCCGCCATGTCCAGATCATCTATGAGATCAACCGGCGTTTCATGGAGTCGATGCAGGAACGCTTCGCGCAGGATCATGGCCGACTCCAGCGAATGTCGATCCTTGCCGAAGGCAACCCCAAGTATTTCCGAATGGCCAATCTGGCAATCGTCGGCTCGCACAAGATCAACGGGGTTGCCAAGCTCCATACCGAGTTGCTGAAGACCAGGGTCGTCCCCGACTTCGCACAGACCTGGCCGGAACGATTCCTGCCGATCACGAACGGTGTCACGCCGAGACGCTGGCTCCACAGTTGCAACCCCCGCCTCTCCGAAGCCATCACCCGGAAAATTGGAGGGGGCTGGATTCGGCACCTCGAGGAGTTGCAGGGCCTGGCTCCATTCGCAGACGACCCTGCCTTCCAGGAAGAATTCATGGCCATCAAGGCGGCCAACAAGGCCGATCTGGCCGTTGAGCTGGAACGCCTCTGTGGAATCCGGCCCGATCCTTCCTCTCTCTTCGACGTACAGATCAAGCGATTGCACGAGTACAAGCGGCAACTCCTCAACCTGATGCACGTCATCCTCCAGTACAGAATGATCAAGGCCGACCCATCAGTCGAGATCGTCCCCAGGACCTTCATTTTCGGCGCCAAGGCCGCGCCGGCCTATCACATGGCAAAACTGATCATCCGGCTGATCAACGGGGTTGCGGAGATCGTCAATCGCGACAAGGATGTCGATGGGAGACTCAGGGTGCTCTTCCCCCCTGACTACCGGGTCACCCTGGCGGAACATATAATCCCGGCCGCCGACCTCAGCGAACAGATATCCACCGCGGGCATGGAAGCCTCGGGTACCGGCAACATGAAACTGTCCCTCAACGGCGCCCTGACGATCGGCACCCTGGACGGTGCCAACGTCGAAATTCGCGATGCGGTCGGTGCCGAGAATATCTTCATCTTCGGACTGACGGCGGACGAGGTTGAGGATCTGCGCGTCAGCGGCGCCAACCAGCCCTGGTCATACTACGGTAATGACAACGAACTGGCCGGTGTCATCGACGACCTCAGGACCGGAACCTTCGCCGGTTCCGAGTCCGCCAAGCTCCGAGAAATATGGTCGTCCCTGATGGAACACGGCGACCACTACCTCAATCTGGCCGACTTCCGTTCCTATGTCGATACCCATCGTCGGGTTGACGAACTCTATCGGAATCCAGAAGCCTGGGCGGCTGCCGCCATCCGCAACGTCGCAGCCATGGGCTACTTCTCATCGGATCGGGCGATCACCCAGTATGCGAACGAGATATGGAACCTCCAGGCCGTCCCAATCGATAATCCGTCACAGTAGACACCAGAAATCCTGCCCCTCAGTGAGATCGAGGCTGACGAGTCGACTGCGGATCAGCTGTCGTGCTCCCCGTGACGCCACTGCGGCAACGACCACCGTCCTCTCATCCAGGAGCCCCGGCAGCGCAGCGGGAGGCAGAACCTGGCTGCCTCGAATTCGCCCCCCGATCTTCGAGGGATCGATGTCGATCACCGCCTTGATTGGGACGCCTTCCTCGCCGAGGAACCGGTGGAGTTTCTTGCCGTTGGGCCCCGCACCCCAGAGAACAATGCTTGTCCCTTCGGCGCCCGGTCCCCGCGCAAAGAAATGTGCCTTGCACCGGAGGAAGGCCCTGCCCGAGTACCGGGAATCAATCCGGCTGAGACGGTTGGAGCGTTCCCTCCAGAACAGTAGAATCCGGGGAACCTTGGCAAAGACCTTCCCCGCCTCGAACAGCCGCAACCACAGATCGTAGTCCTCCGGCCAACCCCTGTCACGATAGCCTCCTGCGGCTGCAACGACCTCCCTGCGAAACATCACCGATGGGTGGCCAACTGGGCTTTCGACAAAACGCTCCCGCCACATAGCCTCGTCACTCGAGAGTGAATTAATCCACTGGTCGTACAGTCTGAAACCATCACGAATCCGGTGAGAAGGGAAATGCTGGACGAGGGACGATGCGACCGAAATCTCCGGGCTGTTTTCCAGGAGATTGACTTGGAGCCGTAACCGCTCGGGGTGGGCGATATCGTCGGCATCCATTCGGGCAACCAGAAAGCTCCTGCACGCCTTGAGACCTTCGTTGAGCGTCTGGATGAGGCCGCAATGGGCCCGCTGGAGAACCCGGAAGCGTCGATCCCGGCATGCCCAATTCGTGAGGATTTCGCCTGAATCATCGGTCGATCCATCATCCACGGCAACCACTTCGAAGTTGGACAGGGTCTGACGTTCGAGGCTTTCCAGGCACGGCTTCAGGTACTCCGCGCCGTTGAACACCGGCAGAAGAACGGAAACTCGAGGCAAACACACGCCCAGAGGATACTCGACACCAGTTTCGGTCACCGCCGATTCTCTTTTCCTCGAGTCCGCTAGAATCTCAGGTGTATGGAAATCAATCCGGTCCTTGTCCTCTTGGTCGCCTATGCGGTTATCCTCCTCGTGTTGGCACGTCGACGCTCAGGCGAAGGTCCAGGGTCCTTCCTCCTGGCCGGTCGGGCCCTCAGTCTCCCCGCCCTGGTCGCGACGATGGTGACCACCTGGTATGGCGGCATTCTCGGGGTCGGTGAATATGCATGGCGGTACGGACTCTCGACCTGGGTTGTCTTTGGACTCCCCTACTATCTGGCCGCAATCGTCTTCGGTCTTTGGCTGGCGCCACGCCTGAGACGATCGAATGCGGTCTCCATCCCCGATCTCCTGAACCAGACCTACGGACGAAGAACGGCTCTGGTTGGGGCGGCCGGGGTCTGGGCAGGGACGATTCCGGTAGCCTACCTGCTGATGCTGGCGATGCTGATTCGACAGGTCAGCGGGTGTTCCCTGACCACTGCTACCCTGATTGGCGCTGGGTTTTCATGCTGGTACGTCGGAGTCTCCGGATTCCGCGCGGTCGTACGCACTGACGCTTTTCAGATGGTCTTGATGTTCGGCGGGTTCTTGCTGCTTCTGCCGGCGACGCTGGCCCATACCGGAGGACTCTCGGGGCTTTGGGCTGCCCTGCCCGAAACCCACCGCGCCTGGGATGGAGGTCTTGGGTGGCAGGCTGTTCTGGTGTGGTATTTCATTGCCTTTCAGACAGTCGTCGAACCGGCCTTCTACCAAAGGGTCTTCGCTGCCCGTTCTCCACGTGTCGCACGGACCGGAATTCTGCTTTCGGTGGTTCTCTGGGGAATCTTCGATTTCCTCTCCATCATCACCGGCCTCGGAGCACGAGTGTTGCTTCCCGATCTTGCAGATCCGCTTGCGGCCTATCCTGCTCTTGCGCAGGCTGTTCTGGGCCCCTGGAGCGCAGCTTTCTTCATGCTGGCACTCTTTGCAATCGTCATGTCGACCCTGGACTC
>CAYSHZ010000239.1:0-5930 GCA_964430905.1 uncultured Thermoanaerobaculia bacterium
GATAATCGGTAAAAAACCATGCGCCATTCAACCTGATGCGACCATCCATGAGGCGATGGAGGCCCCCGCCGGTGGTACCAATCCAAATCACGCCGTCCTGGTCTTCCAGCACCACCCTGACCGAGGATTCCTCGAGTCCTTCTTCGACCGAGTACACCGCAAAAAGCGTCGAACTGAGCCGGATGAGACCGTCGTCAGCGGTCCCGATCCACAGATTGCCCTCCCGGTCTTCGAGCATCGAGATCATCTGCAGACTCTCTGGTCCATACAGAACCTCGACCCCTCTCCGACCGATGCGGGAAATGCCCAATACACCTCCCCTGAACCACACGTTGTCGTCACTATCGATCGCAAGTGCTCTCACGAAACCACTGGGCATTCCGTCGGTCGTTCCCCATCGGCGGACTCCCTTGCCATCAAATCGAAGCAGGCCGTTGCCGGTCGTAGCCACCCACAACGCCCCTGTCGAATCGACCGCCAGGTCTTCGCAGCGGGAATTCCCGGCAGCATCAGCCACCGCCGGGAGTTCACCCAAAACTCCATCATCATCGAGGCAGAAAACCCGACCAGCCGAAAAACAGAGCCCTGCGGCCCGCGATTCTGAAATCGCGGTCACCAGATCCTCGAGACCCGAGCCGTCGATATCTTTAAAGGGGACAGTGCATCCATCACGCTCCCGAAAGAGTCCGTCGGCGGCTCCGACCCACAAGCGGGAATCGCTGTCGCGGAAAAGCGATTTCACACCCTCCAACGAGGATCCATCCCGGTTCAGAACCTCGACGAATCGACCGCCGGTCAATCTGTAGAGACCGTTGATGGTCCCCACCCAAAGCGTGTCGGGCTCTGAGTACAGAGTTTCGACAAACCCGTCAACGCGACCGTTATGGAGACGCAGTTCGACGGGGACAAACCGTACACCGTCAAAACGCACCAGTCCTTGATCGGTCCCGATCCAGAGGTAACCGTCGGAGGTCTGGGCGAGCGCATGTACCGAGTTCTGAGGCAAGCCGTCCTCACTGGTCCAGGCCTTCTGAGAGTATTGGCTGAGCATCCACTCTGGATCGAGGGCACGGACATAGGGGCACCAAAGTCCGACCATCATGATGATCAGACTCACCAGCGCGGGGAGTCCATGTCGTTTTCCGGCGATATTTGCGGGTTCCATCCAGGACCAAGTATAGCGAGCGGCGTTGGAATCGAAACCGCATCATCATGCTATACCCAACGTCTTTCCAGTGCCCTAGATTGGATTCATGCATATCACGACACGACCACTGAAGCACACCGCCCCCCTGGGGGAACACGAACTGATTAACAGAGCATGGCATGAAAGGCCGACCTCGAGGCGTCAGCGACGGGCGCGACCGGTAATCCTGGTGTTGGGGCTGGTTATTGCGCTCGGCATTTCCGGAGGCGTAGAAGGAACGACCTTTCTCGTCACAAAGGAGGCCGACACCCTCGACGGGGCCTGCGACGGGGACTGCTCGGTGCGGGAGGCCGTTGTGGCCGCAAACGCCAACCCGGGTCTGGATTTCATCGTCCTGCCTGCCGGGCGCTTCACACTGAGCATCCCTGGAGCCGATGAAGACGCCAGTGCCACAGGGGATCTCGATATCACCGACGCCACTTTCGTTTCCGGCCAGGGTCCGGCGAAGACCATCATCGATGCGGATGGACTCGGGGACCGTGTGATCAATCAGAATGCCGGGGGTCACCAGGTGGTACTCGTCGGGCTGACCGTGACCGGGGGTTGGGCCCCTACGGACGGCGGCGGTATCTGGAATCAGGATGGGACACTGGTACTCAGCAACGTTGTCGTCAGGGACAACGTGTCAACAAACTCCGGTGGCGGTGTGAAAGCCTACCTGGCAGAGGTGATCGTCAAGGACGGTTCGGCGATCATCAGCAATTCAGCCTCCAGTGTCTGGTACGGCGGTGGGATCATGGGGAACAACCTCACGGTCACCGATTCAACGATTTCCGGGAACTCCGCCGGCGTTGGGGGAGGCATTTCCACCGAGGGCACCCTCACCGTCAGCGGCTCCACCATTTCCTACAACCAGGACCTGGGCTTCGACGGGGGTGGAATCTGGGCCGGGGCGGGAACGCTCGATATTTCAAACTCCACCTTTGTCGGCAACTCCTCGGACCGGGTGGGGGGCGCTCTCTTCGCCGGGGGAGGCGCCGATGTTACGTTGAACAGCGTCACCTTCAGTGGCAACAGTGCCCCTTCCGGCGAGACAATCCGGATACGGGGAGGCAGCAGCGTGAACTTCATCAATACCCTGATCTCGGGTTCCTGCATTCTGGATTCCGGCAGCACCGTCAGCTACGGCGGCAATTTGGAGAGCGGCGGTGACACCTGCGGTCTCGTCGACTCCACCGACCAGATCAACGTCGTTGACCCCCTGCTCGCGCCTCTGGCCCACAATGGAGGTTCGACCCAAACCATGCTTCCCCTGTTGGGGAGCCCCGCCATCGGCGGCGGCTCGGATTGGTACTGTCTCAACGAGGATCAGCGCGGAGAAATTCGCGGCGATGGCAACTGCGACATCGGCGCCGTCGAACGCCAGCCCGGAGAGCAGGACCCGGTCTTCATCGACGGCTTCGAGTCCGGTGATACCGGAGCCTGGTAGGTGTCACAGGCGGCAGTACGGCGATATTTCGAAAGGGGAGACACCGTTCGATCGATGGCTTTTTCCGTTTTCGACCACCAGATTGTGGTCACCGAATAAACCCGCGAAAAGGGAGATTTTATGATCATTACAAAACCAGTCGCCTCGCGTGTGCTCTCGACCCTCGTGCTCGGTGGACTTCTCATCGCCCCATCCCAAAACTGGGCCGCTTCATACGTTGTGGACCGGTTTGACGACGCGCCGGGGGCTGATACATGCAGCATCTTTGCGGCCAACGACTGCTCTCTTCGCGGTGCTGTGCTCAAGGCCAACCAAGAGTCGGGGCAGGATGACCTTTTCCTGATGCCGGGAACCTACACCCTCACGGTAGCCGGGCGCAACGAGGATCTCGCCGCCACGGGTGACCTCGACATCCTCTTCGACATGACTCTCCAACCCCTGGGGCCCGGGACCACCGTCACCATCAACGGTGGCGACATCGACCGAATCCTCGATATCCGGGATACGGCCGCCGTTACCATCAAAAGGCTGGTGTTGACGAACGGCAGTGTCCCAGGATCCCCCGGGGGTGCAATTCAGATCAAATACAACGCCTCCCTGAGGCTGGAGAATTCGATTATTGACGACAACATCGCGAAGTGGGGGGGTGGTATCTGCAATTTCGGTACCCTCGATATCGTCGCCTCGAAGATCGAAGGGAACGATGCATCCGACCAGGGCGGCGGCATCTATAACCAGCGCGCCATGACGTTGACCGACTCTACCGTTGGCCTCTTCAACAGTGCCGCCAAGGGTGGCGGTCTTTACAACAGCGGCAATCCGGCGACTTTGGTGCGTTCTACGTTCTGGGCCAATAGTGCCTCCGAGGACGGTGGCGGCGTTTTCAACTCCAACGGCATGAGCATGGAAAACTGCTCCTTCTTTCTCAATTCCGCCCCGAGTGGCAGCGGCGGAGGTATTTTCAGCGAACACTGGTTGCTTCTCCACAGTGTCACCCTGACCGGCAACACCAGTGACGGAACGTCCAACGGCTCGGCAATCTACGGCCTGAGCGGGGACCTGATGATCACCGACAGCATCATCCAGGGTGACTGCGTCCCCGGTCCGGACACCGTCAGTTACGGTGGAAATCTGGAGAGTCCGGGCAACACCTGTGGTCTGACCCACGATGATGACCTCGTCAATGTGGCCGATCCGATGCTCGGCACTGCAGATTATCACGGCGGCCTCACCGTCACGTGGAGTCTGGAACCGGGCAGTCCGGCCATCGAGGCCGGGGGGGTCAGTTGCATAGGCCGCGATCAGCGCAACCGGAAGCGCCCCATTGACGGCGACGGGGACCACAACCCATTGTGCGATTCCGGGGCCTACGAATACGATCCGGCCGAGATCTTCGTCGACAGCTTCGAAAGCGGGGGCGCCGGAGCCTGGTCGTAGAGATCGCCTCACGGTGCCGAGAAAGCAATCTAAAGAGGACACAACCGTACCCTTGTGGGTGATCGATCCTCTGAAACGTCGGCCGGAGGTTGTCACGCTAAGGACTCCGAGAGACTCGACCGAGTATTCGAAGGGAGGCAGAATGGGAATTGAAAAGCGAGCTCGTTCCCATCCGGAAAATCCGGGTGGAGACCGCATGGCTCCCGAGGCGGAAACGAGCAATTTTCCTCAGATGTCGAGAAAATCAAGAACTTTCGCGGAGGTGTACGGGGGCACTCCGAACAAGGAAAACCGCAGATTGACGAAGAGTCTTCGGGAAAAGGCCGGTTCCGGACGGGAACTCGTTCGACCAAGGAATGCAAGAGTTGTTGGGCCCGGCGTCTCTGCGATGCTCCGAATCCTCACGATCCTCGCTGCAGCCGTCGCCCTCGTACCGACCTGCTTCGCCGCGACCCTCACGGTCGATCGAGTCGACGACACCGCATCTGCGACCAACTGCAACCCGTCGGTCGCGATCGACTGCTCGCTGCGCGGAGCGATCATTGCCGCGAACCTGACCCCCGGTGCCGATGTCATCCTCATGCCGTCCGGCACCTTCACCCTGACGATCCAGGGCACCGACAACACCGCTGCAGCCGGTGACCTTGACATCACGGACCACCTGAACATCATCGGTGCGGGACGCAACCGCACGGTCATCGACGCCGGCGGTTCCACCGGTCTCGACGACCGGGTGTTTCACATCGACCCGAGCGCGGCGGGATTGGTCGTCGAGATACGCGACCTCACGATTCGGGGCGGTGACACGGCCAACGGTGGCGGCGGCATCAACGTCAACTGCGCCCTCAACCTGCAGAGGGTGACCCTGAGCGGCAATCACGCCAATGGAGGCGGTGGCATCTATGCCCAGTACGGCAGCGATGTCACCGTAGAGGACTGCTTGCTCGACGGCAACAATGTCGACAACCTCGGGGGTGCGATCTTCTGCGACACGATCATGACGATCACCCGCACGACCATCGGCAACAACACCGCTGTCAACGGCGCCGGGCTGTACGTGCAGGGCGCCTCTGATGCCCTGGTCCAGGACAGTCTGATCACCGGCAACACTGCGAGTGGCAGTGGCGGCGGAGTGTACGTCGAATCGTCGTTCGGCTCGGGCATCGACATCGAGCGCTCGACCATCACCGACAACCAGGCCCTGTTCGGGGCAGCTCTTTACACCGAGAACGGCGTGGTCAGTCTGAGGAACTCGACGGTGAGCGGAAACGTCTCCACCGCCGGCATGTTCGGCACGGTCATCCAGTCAGCAGAACTCAACCAGGTGCTCGAGTTCACCAACTGCACCTGTGCCGACAACGACAACGGCGGCAGCGGCACCGACTTCCTGGCGTCGGGTGCCGGGATCCACTTTACGAATACCATTGTCGAAGGCAGCTGCGCCGGCGACTTCAGTACAGGTGGAGGCAACATCGAATGCCCTTCCGACAACTGCGGCATGACGGATGCTACCGATCAGACCGGCGTTTCCACGTCGATGTTGGGCCTTGCGCCTCTCGGCGGCACACCACCAGTGCACCGGCTGCAGGCCGCCAGTATCGCCATCGACGCCGGTATCAACAGGTCGTGTCCGGCCACGGACCAGCGCGGAATGGACCGGCTGGTGGACGGCGACAGCAACGGTTGGGCCACTTGTGACGTCGGTGCGATCGAGCTCCAGACCCTGTTCCGCAACGGCTTCGAGGACGGCACGACCAACGCCTGGTCGCTGACCGTGCAGTGAGGCCTGGACCCCGGTCTCGATCATCCAGAACCGTCGCCGGCGGCCATTTTCCGAAAGCCGCGGCCGGACTCCCG
>CAYSHZ010000240.1:0-1218 GCA_964430905.1 uncultured Thermoanaerobaculia bacterium
TCGTTTTTTTAATGCCCCCTGTTCGGTATTTCCAGTTCCCTTTTTGGATTCTTGACGACTCCCGGTACAATGGCTCTTCGACATGACAGGAGGTTGTGATCATGATTGAAAAGATTCGCCAACAACTGGGTGATTCGGTGTCCCTCTTGGACTACCGGTGCACCGGGATTTCGAAAGACGCACTCCATCTTCCCGGTCCGGATTTCGTTGACCGGATCGTCTCGCAGACCGATCGCGGCCCCAAGGTGATGCAGTCGTTGCAGTGGCTGTATGACAACGGACGCATGACGGGAACCGGCTATGTGTCGATACTTCCGGTCGACCAGGGGATCGAACATTCCGGCGCCGCGTCCTTCGCTCCCAATCCGATCTATTTCGACCCAGCGAACATCGTCAAGCTGGCAATCGAGGGTGGCTGCAACGGTGTTGCCTCGACGCTGGGTGTGCTGGGCGCAGTATCGCGGACCTATGCCCACAAGATTCCCTTCATCGTCAAGATCAACCACAACGAACTCTTGACCTATCCACCGGAATTTGACCAGACGCTCTTTGCCTCGGTGGAGCAGGCCTGGAATCTGGGCGCCGCCGGTATCGGGGCGACGATCTACTTCGGTTCCGAGAACAGCCGTCGCCAGATCATGGAGATCTCGGAGGCCTTCGAGGAGGCCCACTCGTTGGGCATGTTCACCGTTCTGTGGTGCTACCTGCGAAACTCCGGATTCAAGAAGGACGGAGTCGACTATCACGCTTCTGCAGACTTGACGGGGCAAGCCAATCACATCGGTGTCACCATTGAGGCCGACATCATCAAGCAGAAGCAGGCGGAAAACAACGGTGGCTACACCGCGATCGGTTTCGGCAAGACCTCCCCGCTGGTCTACTCCGATCTCGTGCCGGACAACCCGATCGAGTTGTGCCGTTGGCAAGTCGCCAACTGCTACATGGGACGTGCCGGACTGATCAACTCGGGTGGCGCCTCCGGTGGCGCCGGGGATCTTGAGCAGGCCGTGATGACGGCTGTTGTCAACAAGAGAGCCGGCGGGATGGGCCTGATCTCCGGCCGCAAGGCCTTCCAGAAGCCGATGAATGTCGGTGTCGAGTTGCTCAATGCCATTCAGGATGTCTACCTCTGCGACGACGTGACGATTGCTTAAGGGCCACCTGCGAGAATAGACAACGGCGCGGGCTTTCGTCCCCGGCCTTCGGGAGCGCATTGAA
>CAYSHZ010000240.1:1318-5916 GCA_964430905.1 uncultured Thermoanaerobaculia bacterium
GGATTGCTGTCGGGGAAGGACCGCACCTTGAGGGAACGACCTCGGCGGCCTGCGGCTTTGGCCGAGACTCGACTGCCGGTGCGCTCGCCGGGAATTGCCACCCATGACATTGCCCGAATCGGTGCATGGGTCGGGAGGGAGATTGAGGACAATCTCATACGTTAGGCACTTGCAAAATTCAGGAACACCTACTCGCCGATGATCTTGACCAGGACCCTCTTCGGCCGTCGTCCGTCGAACTCGCCGTAAAAGATCTGCTCCCAGGGGCCGAAATCCAGGCGTCCATTTGTGACGGCCACGACGACTTCCCGGCCCATGATCTGTCTCTTGTGGTGGGCGTCACCGTTGTCCTCGCCGGTCCGGTTGTGGTGGTAGCGCTCCGGTGAGGGGTCAAATGGGGCCAGGGCCTCGAGCCAAACCATGTAGTCCCGGTGGAGACCCCGTTCGTCGTCATTGATGAAGACCGAGGCGGTGATGTGCATCGCATTGACGAGGCACAGGCCCTCCTGGATTCCTGACTCTCTGAGTGTCTTCTCGACCTTGTCGGTAATATTGACGAAGGCCATGCGCTCGGGCACTTCCAGCGTCAGGTATTCGGTGTGGCTTTTCATCGTTCATGTCCCTCGCCGCTGGTTGAAAGGATTTCGCCTGGCAGCGTGAACCACCGCAGGGGTTCGAGGTCTTGAGGCAGGGCATCGGATGGCTCATCGGGAATGATCTGAAGGTTGAGACTGTCGACGATGTCCCGGGCCCTCTCAAGGTAGCTCGGAAGGGCACTTTCCGGTTCGGTCAGGAAGGTCGAGGGAGGCCGATTGTGAGCATCTTCGAAGTGCAGGTCCTTGAGGTCATGAATCGCCTCGGCCTTGTGGCTGGTGTGGTGCCACAGCCCGGTATCGGCGTGGAATTGATACTCAGGGAGCAGTTTCCATCCGTGGTCCGCGATGAAATTGACGGCCGAGAGAATGTAGTCAATGACGGCGCCGGAGCAGAAATAATTGAAATTGACCCGGACCCATCCGGGCTTGATGCCCTCACACCCCGAGTTGATGGCTGCCCGAAAGAGCCGGGAGCGCTCAACGTCGATCCCCAGCAGGCGGTGTCCGTAGGGCCCTGCGCAGGAACATCCCCCGCGTGCCTGGATACCGAAGAGGTCGTTGAGCAGGGCGACGACAAAGTTGTGGTGGAGATACCTTGAGCGATGCCTGATCATGAAACTGACGATGGAGAGCCTGGTCGAGGTCTGACTCCCCAGAATATGAATATTATCGTTGGCCGACCAGGAGGAGATCGCCTTGGTGACGACGGCTCTCTCCAGTTCTTCGATGGTCTCGTCGCCGACGGCGTTCTTGAGTCTAAAAACCAGACCGGCCCGAATGCTGCCGATGATTGAGGGAGTGCCGCCCTCCTCTCGGTGACTGGGGTCGGTAATGTAGGTGTGGCCGGTCTGAGAGACGTAGGAGACCGTACCGCCCCCGGGGACGGACGGCACGCGGTTGGTCAGAAGTTTCTTCTTGACCACCAGAACCCCTGGCGTCCCTGGGCCACCGATGAACTTGTGGGGCGAGAGAAAGAGCGCGTCCTTCGCGGTTTCCTCGTCGGGCCACTCTTGACGGTGCGGATTCATGTTGAAACCGACGTAGGGCGCCGCGGCGGCAATGTCCCAGAACGACAATGCCCCATGGCGGTGGAGCAGGGCCGTGACGCTGAAGGTGTGGGAAACGATTCCGGTGACGTTGGAGGCTGCCGAGAAGGACCCGATCTTCAACGGTCGGTCTGCAAATTCAACAAGACGCTTTTCGAGAACGGCTTCGTCGATTCGGCCGTCGGCATCTTCGGGAATTTCGATGACGTCGGCGATGGTTTCCCGCCAGGAGATTTCGTTGGAGTGGTGCTCGTAGGGCCCGATGAAGATGACTGGGCGCTCGTCTCGCGGGATGTGGTCGCTCAAGTTGTAGCGACGGTCAAGATCAGCGGGAATCCTCAAATTGAGGATATTGATCATCTTCTGGATGGCGCCGGTCGCCCCGGAACCGCAGAAAATAACCACATCCTCGTCATTACCGCCCAGGGACTGGTGAATGATCCGGCGAGCTTCTTCCCGAAAATGGGTTGTTTGCAGTCCCGTCGTCGAGGTCTCGGTATGGGTGTTGGCATAGAGCGGCATGACTTCATCGCGGATGAAATCTTCAATGAAGTCCAGTGATCGCCCCGAGGCCGTATAGTCCGCATAGATTACGCGCCGTGGACCGAAGGGTCCATCGATGGCTCGGTCGCGGCCGATGATGCCGGTTCGAATATTGTTGAGCAGGTCCTGTGTCTTTGGATCCATTGGCAACTCCTGCGGAAGACCGCGGGAGAGGTTTATCACAAGAGCTCTCAGCTGTCAGCTTTCGCCTCTCACCTTTCGGTCAAGGGGCTTGTTGCAGTCGAAAAAACCGGCCGCCCTTTTGGACGGCCGGTGTGGTGTCTACTGACAGCTGATAGCTACATGATCGCGTACAAGGCGGCCTTCTCGCCGGAGCGAATTGCGGCGGCCTTGGCCGGAACGGTCGGCAAGGCACGGAAGGCGAAGTGGATCGCAGTCTGCACCTTGTTGTGGTAGAAAGCGGCCTCGTTGTTGTCGGCGAGGAATGCCTTGTAGGCCTTCTTGTCGTCGGTTCCGACTCCGGCGTCTGAAAGGATTGCCGCCAATTTGGTCTTGGCCAGCATCGCCTGGTCAAGCAGGAAGTGGGCGCCGAGGCAGGTGCCGACCATGTCCAGCAAAGGCACGGCGTTGATCAGGACCAACTGAATGCCGTCCGGACGCTTGGTCAGTTCCTTGGAGATGGTCTCGACCTGCTTGAGTCCGGCGGCCAGAAGCCATGCGGGCTCCATCAGCTCCGGGTCGTTCTTGGCCTGGTTGAAGGTCTTCTCGGCCATGCCCAGAAGATCCTTGATCGGCTGGCCGCCAGCAAGGGGAAGCTTGCGGGCTACGAAGTCCAGGGCCTGGATACCGTTGGTGCCCTCGTAGAGGCAGGCGATCTCGGCATCGCGCATGTACTGCTCCGCCGGGTATTCCCTGGTGTAGCCGTAGCCGCCGTGGACCTGGACACAATTGTGGGTCACCTGGACGCCCCATTCGGAGCACCAGGCCTTGCAGATCGGGGTCAGGACTTCGACGTAGTTCTTGTACTTCTTTGCCTCGTCACCCTCGGTGATGTGGCTGAGGTCGAGATAGTGGGTGGCCTGCATCAAGAGGGCTCGCATCGCCTCGGTGTAGGCCTTGGACGTCAGGAGCATCCGCCGGACATCGGGGTGTTCGATGATCGCAACCTGGGGGGCTTCCGGGTCCTTCATCGCTTTCCAGTGACGGCTCTGAAGGCGTTCCTTGGCATAGGCCAGGGCCTGCTGGTGGGCGCCACCCGCCGCTGCACAGCCCTGCATGCCGACCTCGATCCTGGCGGCATTCATCATGTGGAACATCAATTTCATGCCATGGAGTTCCTCTCCCAGCAGGAAGCCCTGACAGCCATCGTTGGCGCCGAAGACCAGGGAGCAGGTCGGTGAACCATGGATGCCCATCTTCTCTTCGATGTTGGAACAGGCAACGTCGTTAGCCTCGCCGAGAGAACCGTCCGCATTGATGCGAATCTTGGGAACGACGAAGAGCGAGAGGCCCTTGGTTCCGGCCGGGGCACCCGGAGTGCGTGCGAGCACCAAATGGATGATGTTCTCGGCCATGTTGTGATCGCCCGAGGTGATGAAGATCTTCTCGCCCGAGATGGTGTAGCTGCCGTCGTCCTGCTTGACTGCCTTGGTCGTCGAGGCGCCGACGTCGGATCCGGCCTGGGGTTCGGTCAGGCACATCGTGCCGCCCCACTGCCCTGTGTAGACCCTCTCGATATAGATTGCCTTGAGTTCGTCGGTGCCGAAGTTCTCGATCATGGCGCCGACGCCGCGGGTCAGCATCAGGGTCAGAGACAGTGCAACGTTGGCGCCGGAGAAGAACTCGTTGACCACGGTGCCGATCGATTCCGGCAGGCCCATGCCGCCGAACTCGGGCGATCCCAGGAGGCCGATCCAGCCGCCCTCGCAGATGGTGTCGTAGACCGGCTTGAAGCTGTCGGGCATGGTGACCACGCCGTCGTTCCACTGGGCGCCGACCCTGTCGCCGTCTTCGTTGCAGGGGCTCATCTGCTCCTGTGCGATTTTGAGTGCCTCTTCGATGATCATGTCCATCTGCTCGACGTCCCAATCGCCGTAACGTTCGGATTCGAGCAGTTTGGCAGTGTCGAGCCACTCGAAAAGTTGGAATTTAATGTCACGAAGATCGACTTGATAACCCACTTGATGCCTCCTTGATTTTATAAGCCCATATTTCTCACCAGCTGCCTGTTGCGGCCAGCGATGCAGTGCCCCCAATGCCGCTTTCTCGCCTCGCGGTGCTCGACGTACTGTCAAGTACGTCTCCGCGCCCCTCGGGTCGAAATCTGCATTGGGAACCGCGCCTCGCCGCCCTCACGACGGAACCCGGTAAGAAAAATGGGCTGGCGGGGTGAATATGAATGAACACTCATTCATTCTCTCCGAAGCGCGGCATATTTGTCAAGCTGCGGCAT
>CAYSHZ010000241.1:0-5908 GCA_964430905.1 uncultured Thermoanaerobaculia bacterium
GCCAGATTCTTGAACTCGGCGGACGGACAAACCATGCCCCCCGGTAAGATTGGGTTCTGGTGAACAACAATCCCCCAATTACATCCGGCAAATCGACAAGGAGCCGACAACACGCTATTTTGGGTGTGGCTCGATGCAGCAAAAACTGTCGGGCATAAAAAAGCACCCTGCCGGGTTCATGGAGGCGCAATGTCAGGCCACAGCAAATGGAGCACGATCAAACACAAGAAGGGTCGCGCCGATGCAAAACGGGGGAAGATCTTTACGAAAATTATTCGAGAGATCACGGTTGCCGCCCGTGCAGGCGGAGGAGATATTGAGAGTAACCCGCGACTTCGAGCCGCGGTCAGTGCCGCCAAGGCCGCAAACATGCCCGGCGACACCATGAACCGCGCGATTCAACGAGGTACCGGAGAGCTGCCCGGGGTCAATTATGAAGAGGTCAGGTTTGAAGGATATGGCCCGGGCGGTGTGGCCGTTATGCTCGAATGCCTGACCGACAACCGCAACCGGACGGTTCCGGAGATTCGTCATCTCTTTTCCAAACACGGCGGAAACCTCGGAGAAAACGGGAGCGTTTCCTGGCTCTTCACCCGCAAGGGATTGATCCTCGTGGCCCGTAACGAAGACCTCGACGAAGACTGGTTGATGGAGCAGGCCCTGGAGGCGGGCGCCGACGACCTCGACATCGAAGACGACGAGTACTTCCGAATCTTCACAGCACCGGATGAACTCCATCAGGTCAAGGAGGCGATGGAAGCTGCCGGCGTCGTGGTCGAGGGTGCCCAGTTCGATATGGAACCCTCGACGACGGTCGGACTCGAAGGCAAGAAGGCCCAACAGATGATCCGTTTGATGGACGCGTTCGACGACCAGGATGACGTCCAGAACGTGTGGGCCAACTTTGACATCGACGAGGCCGTACTGGAGTCGATCTGACACCCGGCGGTCTCACCCGAGTGATCGGGATCGATCCCGGATCGAACGCCACAGGATGGGCAGTCGTCACGGTCGAAGGCAATAGATATCACCTCGATGGTTTCGGCGTCATCAGACCCAAGGGCGATCACCGCCCGACCCGCCTTGCCGATCTTTCCGAGCGGCTCGCCGGAGTCATCAACGAACACACACCCACCCAGGCCGCCGTGGAGACTCCGTTCACCGGCCGCAATCCCCGGTCGACGATCATCCTCGCCGAGGCACGAGGGGTCATTCTCGCGGTACTGGGATTCGAAAGAATCACCGTGACCGACTACAGTCCCGCTGAAATCAAGAAATCAATTGTCGGACACGGAAGAGCGGAAAAAGAGCAAATCGCTTTCATGGTCAGTCGGCTCCTCGGCCTCCGGCAACCACCCCCTCACGATGCGGCCGACGCGATGGCGGTCGCTCTGACGCACATCCATCACCATCCTCGGCAGGGACGATGACGCCACTCAACTGAACTGGTTTTAGCTTCAACCCTTCATCAGATTCATCGGTAAGCCTCGTGTTCTGACCCCATCCGGGAGGTCTCCATCCAAAACAGCCTCCACCGTTCTGGGCTTCAATCCCAGGTTCCCAACGGGTTTTATCAGTATCAATTCTTAATCGCCTTGACGCTTTGAAAAACCGCGTGCTAGGATTCCCTGCCTTTCTTATGAGAGGGATGGTACAAAAATTCTGGCTCTTTCCGACGGATACACCCTTGTGGCTGACGCCGGAATAGGTCACAATCGAACTTCGGGATATTCTGGGGCCGGCCCAGACTCGAGAAGTCGCAAACTATAGGAGGAAGATCGTGCATTTCGGAACACTCACTATGTATTTCCGCCAAGGTGGACCCATGATGTGGCCCCTTCTCTTTTTCTCGCTCCTCGCGCTGACGTTTATCATCGAGAGATTTATTGTCTTTACGAAGGCGAAAATCAACGTCAACGAGTTTTTGACCAAGATCCGCAAGGCTCTCCTGGTTAACCGGAACGTCAAAGAGGCGATCAAGGTTTGTGAGCAGAGTCGTGGTCCGGTTGCCTCGGTCATGAAGGCCGGCCTCCTGCGCTTCGGCCACACCCGTGACGACATCGAGAAAACCATCGAGAATGCCGCAATGTATGAACTGGATCGGCTCGAGCGACATATGGGCGTATTGGCGACGACCGCCAACGTTGCCCCCATGCTCGGCTTCCTCGGAACCGTGACCGGCATGATCAAGAGCTTTGCAATCTTGGCGTCCGAAGCGTTGACCAACCCCGGCGCGGTTGCCTCCGGCATCTCCGAAGCGTTGATTACGACCGCAGCCGGCCTGACCGTCGCCATCCCGGCCCAGCTGGCCTATAACTGGTACAACACCAAGATCACCCGCTTCGTGCGTGATATCGAAACCGCAACCAACATGTTGATGGAAACCTTCATCGAGATGGACAGCCAGCGGTACAGCTCGGGCCAGGGTACCGACGCGCCCCAGGCGTGACGGTGATACGAACGAAGGGAGGCCGCGATGGCAGTCATCCGCGGTAGAGAGAAGAAGGGCGGCGGTGAGATTTTTACCGCCTCGATGGCGGACATTGTCTTTCTGCTGATCGTCTTCTTCGTTTTGACCTACAAGACCGATGTTGATCGAACCCATGTAGATTTGCCGGAAACCCTTGTGCGCAAGGAAATCGATCCAAAAGCCGCAGTAATCTCGATCGCAGGACCTCAAGATCCAAACGGTCCAGAGGTTATCCGTGTCTCTACCGGCAAGGAGGTGTCCTTGCCGGTCAGCACCATTGAGGAAGTCATTACCTTTGCCTCCACAGTGGTTGCCCAGGACCCCAACAAGGAATTCATCATCAAGGCGGACCAAGATGTGCGTTACGAACAGTTCGACGCGGTTCTCGATGCTCTGAAGCAGTCGAAGGTGAAATTCATCTTCCTGCTTTCTGACCAGAAGACCGTTGACGGCTGACGGGGGCGATTATGGGAGTTATCAACATCAAAAAACGGGAGGTCGAGAGCGAGATCTTCACCGGCTCCATGGCCGATATCTCCTTTCTCTTGATCATCTATTTCATGGTGACGTCGGTATTCTCGGCAACCCGAGGTTTGGATTTCGCTCTTCCGGAAGACAACAACGACACACCCGAGATCAAGCAAGAAGACTCGATCGATGTCTATGTCATGCCGGGAGGAGATCTCCAACTTGACGGCACACCGATGCCATATGGGCAGATTGCCGACGGCTTGCTACCCTATGTCGCCGAGAAGCTTCGTCAGAATCCGAAAAAGCCCGTCATCCTACGGACTGATCCCGACGCAACCTACGGCAACATGATCTATGTCTTCGACATCCTGCGAACCCCAGTTGAGGAAGGCGGGATCAAAATTGAAACCATTTCCATTCCAACCCAGCGAGAGATCAGTAATATCTGGACCATGCTGGGCGTCGCCAATTGAAGGGGGTGAAGGATGAATGAAACAACTCCCAAGCCCGCAACAGGGAACGAGGCTCTCCCCCAAACCGTGATGGAAATCATCGCGATGGAGGAAGCTCAGGATTCCAAATTGGCTCGGATCGCCTTCGTTACCGCCTTCGTTCTCCACGTGGTGTTCTTCATCATGAACTGGAACTTCCTCGTGTGGGGCGATGACGGCAACAACCACGACCAGAAAAAGACAAAGATCTATGTGGTCAAGCAGGTCAAATTCAAGCAGCCCCCAAAACAGGAGCTGCAACAGATTCCCAAGCCGAAGACCAAGAAGGTTCCAATTCCCGATCCGACTCCGGACGAACCGGAACCGATTCGAGAAGAAGACCCCGATGAGGATCTGGATTTCGTCGCCGATGACAGTCTGATCCTCGGGGTTCCCGATGCACCCCCACCGCCTGAGCCGGAAGGTCCTATTCGGTTCGTTGTCGGTGGCAACATCACCGAGCCTGAGCGGATCAGTGGCCCCAACCCCGTCTATCCGGAAGCGGCACGACGGGCCCGTATCCAGGGCGTCGTGGTCCTGGAGTGCACGATCGGAAAGGTTGGAAGGGTCACCAATGTCAACGTACTCAGAGGCTTGCCCCTGGGTCTGACCGAGGCCGCCGAAAGTGCAGTCAAGAAATGGACCTTTAAACCGTCGACGCTCAACGGAAAACCCGTCGAAGTTCTTTACATCCTGACCGTTCGATTCAACCTACAGTAATCAAGGGGCGGGGAACTCAGGAATCATATGGCTCTGCAAGGCTCACTCTCAGAACTCTCTCTCCCGGATGTGATCCAGTTGGTCAGCGTATCCGGAAAGACCGGCGTGTTCGATCTGGTCAACGGTAGCGAACGCGGAAGGATTTTCCTTAAGGACGGTCAGATTATCGATGCGACCATAGGAACTCTCCGGGGAGAGCAGGCCGTATACGAGATGGCAATTTGGTCCGACGGTGATTTTTCATTCACCGCAGGAGAGACTTCACCTGACGTTACCGTACAACGATCCAACGCCAACCTGATGATGGAGGCGGCCCGGCGGCTTGACGAGTGGCGGGTTCTCTCGAGGAGGATTCCTTCACTGGACCTGGTCCCGTTCTTCTCCCCTCGGGAGGGACAGGACCAGGTGACCCTCAGTCCGCAGGAGTGGATTCTGGTGACCCATGTTGATGGACAACGGTCCATCGAAGAGGTGGCGACGATCCTGCGCTGGTCTGCGTTTGACGTTTCCAAACTTCTCTTCGGAATGATTACTTCGGGCCTCGTCGCCCTCAGGAATCCGGATGATACCCGGGACGGCGGTGGTTTTCGGGCAGGCCCCAGTCCAATTACTCTTCTCGGCTTGGCGGAAAAGATCCGTACCGTTGCGGTTGATGTTGTCGGTCCCGGTGGTGAAAAGACAATCGAAAAACAATATGCCGGCGCATGCACCTCAATCGAACGAGGTGGAGACCTTGGTATCATTCGGGACATGGTGATTCAAAATTCCAAGGCGATTTCTCTTCTCAAGGGCGCCGAAGTAGCAGCAATGTTTGACGAGCAGGTTCGCCCCCTGCTCGGTGAAATTGACGAAGGTTCATCCTGAAGGAGGCGTTCATGATTCACTCGGGATTCCGCCTCGGCACCACACTGGGTGCCGGAGTCCTGCTCCTCGCAGTTGCCTTGCCTGTTGGAGCTGACTATAACAAGGGAGTCGAGGCCTATAGGGCCCGCGAATATGCCGTCGCCGTTCAGGAGTTTCAGGCCGTCGTGGAGCAAAGCCCTGACCATGCGGGAAGCCACTACATGTTGGGCCTTTCCCTGAGGGGCGCCAAACAGACATCCAAAGCCTTGGCCAGTCTTCGGAAAGCCACGGAGTTGGATCCCGGCAACGCCACCTACTCGATCGCTTTGGGGCAGACTCTTCTTCAAGCCAAGAGGTTCAATGACGCCTATTTGACGCTCAAGAAGGTCAGCTACAGCAGCCTGGACGCCAGAGCCAGACAGAGTTACGCTCCGGCATTCGCCCAGGCTGCCATCAAGGCAGGCTTCCCGGGAGAGGCGATCTCCGTATTGAAGAGCCAGACCAAGGCCAGCCCGAAGAATGCTGACCTCTTCTATACTCTGGGCTACGCCTACAGCAAAGAGGGCAACTCGGCTAAGGCATTCAGCGCGTTCAAGAGGTCTCATGAACTCAAGCCCTCTGATGCCGGAAAAGCTGAATCTGCCGTCAAATCGGCCATCGCAGCGGGTCGGCGCGCCAGTGGTTCACAGAAGGTCAGCTACTACACCCAGGGTGCGGCCATCGCCGAGAAGTTGGCGGGCAACTCCCCGACCTTCGACAACTACCTTCTCGCCGGAGAGGTTCAACTGGGCGCCAAAAATTACCGGGCGGCTCTCGGCTGGTTTGACCGTGCCAGCTCCAAGCAACCCCAGAATGCTTTGGTTCACTACTACCGATCCCAGTGCAACACCAATCTCGGCCAGTACGATGCCGG
>CAYSHZ010000242.1:0-5886 GCA_964430905.1 uncultured Thermoanaerobaculia bacterium
ACAATCCTGAACGAGATCTTGAAGGGGGACCGGACCCTTGAGGCCCTCGCGAGGGAGGTCCGGGATCTTCCTCGACGATCCTTTGAGCATGAGGGACCTTGATTGATGCGGGCCGGAGGTCGGGACCGGATCGTTTTCAGCCCCGTCCGTCGATAAGGCGTACCGGATCACAGCCCCGAGAGAGGCAGAGTCCCGCCAGGACGGCCTGGCCGTAGCTGAGGCCGCCGTCGCCGGGCGGCAGGGTTCTGGGTAGGAGGACGGGCGTGCCGATGGCGGGTCCGAGGCCTTCTCGCAGCCGCCGGTTGATGAGGCATCCGCCGGCTGCGGCCAGGGTCTTCGGGGGACCATGCTTTTCGATGACGGCGTGGGTCACGAGAGCAGCGAGGTGGTTGAAGGTTGTGTGAAAACCGGCGGCGATCTCCGGGATCGGCATTCCGCCTGCTGCGCGCCGGGCGGCGGCTGCGAGGAGAGCGATTGAGGGAAGGACCGTCGGATCGGCAGAGGGCTCAACGTCATTCCAGGGCTTGCCGGTGTCGATGCCGGCGGCAACGGCCTCGAGCCTGATCGCCGCTTCGCCCTCGAAGTGGTTAATGGGCGCCAAGCCCAGCAGGGCGCCGCAGGCCTCGAACAGCCGTCCGGCGCCGGTGGCCAGGGGCCAGGAGTGGCCGGATGAGGCCAGATGGGTCATTTTCTCGATCCGGTCGGGATCGACTGTCTGGGCCATCGGCGTTCTGCCGAGGAGATTCTTGTTTTCGGCGCCTGACAGCGCGGCGGCGGCGATGCGCCAGGGTTCCCGGACGGCGGCCTCGCCGCCGACGAGGACCATGGGTTCCAACTGCCCCGCCCTCTGCCAGGTGAGATCACCGTGGACGACGAGCCACTCTCCGCCCCAGGCCGAGAGGGTGGGTCCCCAGCCCGTGCCGTCCATCGCCAGCACCAGGGCCGTTTCTCCTGGAGAGGGGAAACGCCCATGTTCGGCGAGGACTGCGGCGGCATGGGCCAGGTGGTGCTGGACGGTGATCAGTCGCCCGCCTCGTTGTTCGACCAGTTCCTCGGCCAGCCAGCGGCTGGGGTAGTCGGGGTGGGCGTCGGCCACGAGAATCTCGGCCCGAATTTCCAGGAGACCCTCAAGGTGGTCTATTGCTTCCCTAAGGAACGTTCGTGCCTGTTCGGTATCCAGGTCTCCGACGTGGGGAGTTAAGACAACCTGGTCCTCGCGGGCGACGGCCGCGGTCACCTGGAGGTGGGCGCCGACCGCCAACAGCGGCGTAGGGGCATTTTCGGGCAGGGTCAGTGGTTCGGGAACCCAGCCGCGGGCCCGGCGCACGAGGAAGGGGCCGTCGCTGGAACTGCGGGCGACGGAGTCGTCGATCCGTCGAACGACGTCCCGGTCGTGGATCAGGAAGAGATCGGCGATTGTTCCGAGGCGGTCCAACGCCTCCCGGTTGCCCTTGCAGATCGGTTCGTCGGAGGCATTACCCGAGGTCATGACAAGCGGGTAGTTGCCCAGTTCTCGGAAGAGCAGGAGGTGGAGGGGCGTGGTCGGCAGGACGATCCCCAGATCTTCCATCCCGGGGGCGACGTTGGCCGCAATACTCTCCCCGGGTTGACGTGGGGCCAGCAGGATCGGACATCGGGCCGATGTCAGAAGTTCTTCATCGGGTTGGGACAGAGTGACCAACCGGCGGGCAGCCTCGAGATCCGCCACCATGACGGCAAAGGGCTTGGTCGGCCTTCGCTTGCGGTTGCGAAGTCGTTCGACAGCGGCGGTGAGGTCGGCCCGGCAGGCCAGTTGGAAGCCGCCGAGGCCCTTGACTCCAACGATCAGGCCGTCCCTGAGTGCCCTTCCTGCGTGTTCGAGCGCCTCGGCGCCCTGGCCGAGCTCGACGCTCGAGGAATCCACCAGCCGCAGGCGTGGTCCGCAGTCCGGACAGCAAACGGGCTCTGCGTGGAAACGTCGGTTATTTGGGTCGGTGTATTCGACCGAACACCGGGGACACAGGGGGAAACACCCCATCGAGGTCCGGGGCCGATCGTAGGGCAGCGTGTGGACCAGGGAGTAGCGGGGCCCGCAGTCGGTGCAGGTGATGAAGGGGTGGGCAAAGCGCCGATCCGAAGGATCCTCCAGTTCCCCGCGGCAGGCGTCACAGATGGCGGCATCCGGGGGAACGGCGGCGCCCGATGCTCTGCCCTGTTCGGAGGCGACGACCTCGAAGGAACGGTCTCCGAGCGCCGGGATCTCGGTGATCTCCAAATGGTCCAGGCGTGCCAGCGGCGGGAGCGAGTCAGGGAGCTCTCGGGCAAAAGAACGGACATCTCCCTCGTCGCCCTCGATCTCGATCGTCGCGCCGCCTGGATTGTTCCAAACCTTGCCGGTCAGACCGGCGCCGGTCGCCAGCCGGTGAATACTCGGCCGGAAGCCGACGCCCTGAACGGCGCCCCGGCACAGGAGTCGCAGCCGGATTATCGTCCTCAAATGCCTGCGTTGCGCTTGGTGTCGAGGCGGGCTTCAAGGTAATTGACCCAGTCGCCGACACCCTCTCCGGTCGTCGATGCCACCTCGAAGATGGCAGCCGAGGGGTTGAGACTGGCCAGGTGATCCTTGACTGCAGCCATGTCGAAGGGGAGATAGGGCAGCAAATCGATCTTGGTGATCACCGTGACCTCGGCCCGGGCGAAGATTGCCGGGTACTTGAAGGGCTTGTCGTCGCCCTCCGTCGTCGAGAGGACGGCAACCTTGAAGTCTTCCCCAAGATCGTAGGTTGTCGGACAGATCAGATTGCCGACATTTTCGATGAAGAGCAGATCCGAGGTCGGCAGTTGGGACGTGTCCAAGGCGGAAATCACCTGGCGAGCGTCCAGATGACAGGCGCCCCCGGTCAGGATCTGGTGGGCCGGGACGCCCAGGGCCCGGATCCGGTCGGCATCGCGTTCGGTTGCGACATCTCCCTCAAGGACGGCGGCCGTCAAGCGACCGTCGAGATTCTTGATCGTGGCCTCCAACAGGGTTGTCTTGCCGGACCCTGGAGAGGAGATCAGATTGACCACCAGCGAGCCCGCCGATTGGAATTGTTGCCTCAGTTCTGCCGCCGCCGCATCGTTGGCCGCCAGAGCCTTGCGTTTAACCTGAATCACATGTTCCATGCGCCCAGGATAGCATCGCTAATTGGGCCGACCGGACCGCGTGGCTTGGCCGGTTCCTATTCCTCCTTGCTGATCTTCTCCAGCATATTCTTTGCAGCCTCTCCGGCAAGGTCTCGGCATCCGATACCGAATGCCAAGGCAAAGGCGACGGCGATTGCACCCAGCAACAGGCCGAACGCCAGGGTGATGATCTCATTGGCCAGACCCATCTGGCGCAAGGCCATCGCGCCTGCGAGAACCATGATCGAGACCCGGGTCGCCAGAGCCAGAAGACGTGCCTGGGCGGTCGATGACGCTTCGACGGTCTTTGCGGCGAGGTCGGCAAGATAGAGGCCGATACCGAAGATGACGAGGCCCAGCAGGATCTGACCGGCGAAGACCATGAACTCGGCCATCAGGGCGCCGAGGACCTCGAAGCCCAGCATACCGACAGCCTCGATCGAGGCGAAGAGCATGATGGCGACCAGAACCAAATGACCAACGATCGCCGAGGGTGTCGTGTCTTCTTTCTCGGGTTCTTTGCCGATGCCCAGTTTGACCAGGATCGAATCGAAACCGATACCGGCCAGCACGTTGGTCAGGAGGCCCGAAACCGCGCGGCCTACGAAATAGGCGATCGCCAGCACGAGCGTGGCGCCGAAGACCAGGGGCAGGGCCATCAGAATTGTATTGAGCATCTCCGAGGCCGGCCGGGTGACGGCATCAAGTTTGAGGGTGTTGAGCGAGGCGATCAGTACTGGAATCAGCACGAGAACGTAGACGATCAGGCCGACGAGGCCCGAAAGGCGTTGTTTGCCCAGTGCGGTTGCCAGCCCCGCCTGATCGCCCATCCGATCGATGCCGACGGCGGCCAGGAGGTTGGTGACGATGCGCTGCAGGACTCGGGCCAAGAGCCAGCCGAAGAAGAGGATCAGCCCGGCTGCGAACAACTGGGGCAGGAATCCCAGGATTCGATCCATCATTCCCTGGACAGGGCTGAGAAGGCCATTGAGGCCAAGAGCGCCGAGGATCGCCGGGAGGAAGAGCAGGAAGACCAGCCAGTAGACCGTGTCGCTGACCGACTTGGCCAACGGAATCCGTTGTTCCTCCTCAAGACCGGCCTGATCGCTCAGTTTTTCGTCGAGATTGAGAGTCTGGAGAGCACGGCTGACGATGAAGCGAAGGGCCGTGGCGACGATCCAGGCGACGAAACCAAGGATGACCGGGCCCAGAAGACGCGGCAGGTAGTCGAAGATCCGGGTCAGGAAGTGGTTGAGCGGTTCGGTGATGACGGCCAATCCCAAAACCTGAAAGAAACCGACCAGAACGAAGAGCATCAGGATCCAGAAAACGATCCGTCCTATCCAGAGTTCAACCTCGAGCTTTTCGGCCTTTTCCGGCCCGAGGAGCCAACCGGCCAGTCTGTTGTCGATTTCGGTTTTCTTGAGGGACCGTCGAACGAGAGCGGCAATGATCAGGGCGATCAGCCATCCCCCGACGAGCACGCCCAACGCCATCAGCATCGGCCCCAGGTTGTTCATTGCCATCTCAGTAAGCCGAGTCACAAAATCCGCCATGGTTTCCTCCCGATCTCGGTAGTTTGATCCATCATACACGTTTCCCCAATAACCCTGTGCGGTCGCCGCACCGTGGCATAATGCGCCGGGGAGTTTGCGATGCAGCGACAGATGCTTGAAAAAATGGCTCGATTGTTCGAATCGACGCCGTTTTTCTGTTTTCTAGGGATGAGCTTCGATTCGGTCGAGGTTGGGCGGGTCGAGATCACGATACCGTTCAGGCCGGAGTTGATTGGCAATCCTGAGGTACCGGCCCTGCACGGTGGTGTGATCTCCGCCTTGCTGGATACCTGCGGCGGCGCGGCGGTGTGGTCGCAGTTGGGCCGGGGAGACCGAGTATCGACCGTCGACCTCAGGGTTGACTACCTCCGCCCGGGCAGGGCCGAGACCCTGGTTGGCATCGGACACGTCATTCGACTGGGCAATCGGGTCGGCGTCGCCGAGCTTCGGGCCTTCCACCCGGGCAAGGTGGACGAGCCGGTTGCCGTCGGTACCGGTGTCTACAACGTCCGCCGGGCCAACCCCGAGGAACGTCAGGCCCTGTAGAAAGGACTCGCCCGGGAATCACGGTTCCGCTGGTTGGATGGGTTCCAACATTGCCAGGGCCCGGGCCGGAGATTCGGCCGGTTGCAGGACGTAGGAACGGCCTCCGTTCTTTTCCGCCAGGCGGCTCAACTGCCTTCGGGTTCCCGGATCGAATTGGTCGTTCCAGAGGCCGAAAACAAAGATGGGGATGCCGGCGCTGCGGGTTGATGCCGCGCTATTCTTCCAGTCCGAGCGGGATGCCGTACGACGTCCGTCGGTGATGAGAACAATGGCCCTGGCATCCGAGAGGGATCGCAGGATCTCCAGACCCTGGTTGATGCCCAGGGTCGGATCCGAGGCTCCCGGCTGGATGATGACCGCCGTGAGGTCTCCGAGCCGGCGTTCGATGGCGCCTCTGAGGTCGGCTGTTCGATCGGCAATTTCGGCGTCCGCCGGATCGATGTCCAGGACCAGGGCGAAGACGGGGCCGGAGGGCTGGACGACCGGTCTTTCGACTGGGGCATCATCCGTTGCCTGGGCCGCAGGAGTCGGCTCGGTGTTGGGCGCCATTCCGAGTGATGGGTCGATGGCCGGCGTCTGGCCCAGGTGTTCGGGAACTGGAGAGAGGGTTTCGACTGCCGGGATGTGTTTCTGTTCCAAA
>CAYSHZ010000243.1:0-5884 GCA_964430905.1 uncultured Thermoanaerobaculia bacterium
ACTCGCGACCTCCGGCGTGACAGGCCGGCGTTCTAACCAGCTGAACTACGACCCCGCGTATATATCAAAGATCCAAAAAAGCTGGTGGGAGATGAGGGACTCGAACCCACGACCCCCTGGGTGTAAACCAGGTGCTCTAACCAGCTGAGCTAACCTCCCAAGCGAAAACCGCTGGGAGGGTGAATATAGACAGGTCCCACTCGACTGTCAAGCCTCGGGACTGATTGACGTACCATGGATTTTCAAGGGAGACTTCGATGCGACAGATTTTCATCTTCGAGAGGATTTCAAATAGCCGATTGAGGGGTCAATTCAGGTAGCCCAGTTTCCTGAGCATCGTTGTCTCTTCCTCGGTCACACCGACATCGACAACATCCAGACGGGGCGGCAACCGACCCTCCATCAGATCCCAACGAGCGGCCAGCGACGACACGATCTCCGGAAAATGGAGTAGGACGTTTTTTCGCTCGCTGGGATCGGCATCCAAATCGAACAACTCGGCAAGCAGGCCTCCCCGTGCTGCAATCACCTTCCAGCGTTTGGTTCGAAAACCGAAGATTCTCTGACTCTCCGAGGTTCTCATCAGAATTCCATTCCTGGGCGTATCGGACAGGAGATCCACCCCGGTCACGCGGTCCGGCGGAACGACACCAGCCAATGCCAAGAGCGTCGGTGTCAAATCCTCAAGGCTTGCCAGCCGGTCGAGATCAACCCTCGCCGTCTCGATGTCCGGTGGCACACGAAGGACCAGGGGAACGTGGAGCATCTCGTCATAGACGGTTGAATTGTGGTCCAAGTGGCCGTGCTCAAAGAATGCCTCTCCGTGATCCGCAGTCACGACGACAACCGTGTTATCAAGTCGGCCCACCGCATCAAGGTCCGCCAGAATGCGTTCGACCGCTGCATCACTGAATCGCAGATTGCCGTCGTACAAGGCAATGAGTTCATTCAGGTCGGCCTGGGAGACATCCGGCCGATGGTCACGAATTCTTCTGAGGTAGTCATCCGTTCCATCACAAGGCCCGTCATAATCGGCTTCAGACCAGAGACGGTAGGCCTCGGGCGGCGTGTAGGGAGCGTGGGGTGGAACCAAATGTACCATCAAGAAGACCGGCCCATCGTCTGAAAACCCGCTCAATATCTCTTCAGTCCTTTCGGCCGCAAACATCGGATCGATTGACTTCATCCAGTCTGCGCCCACCCACAACTGCTCGAATTGATCAAAGCCCTGGGCCATTCCCAGTCGTTCGGAGTTGTTCAGTGTCGCCGTCACACCGATCGTCCGATAGCCGGCGTCGCGCAGAGCCTCGGCAAGGGTCGTCTCCTGCTCGGACAGACGATCCCGGCCCTGAATGACACCGTGTGATCCAAAGGCAACGCCGGTGAACATGGTCGAAACCGAACAGGTTGTGTAGGGCGCCTGGGCAAAGACCTTGCGAAACACCAGTGCCTCGCGAGCCAGGACATCCAACCTCGGTGTCGTATCCCTGTGATAACCGTAGGTGGCGCCACAGTGGTCGGCCCGGGCAGCATCGAGAAGGAACACGCAGACATCCGGTCTCGGAGCAATCTCATTGGATCTTTCTTCCGCACCAGGTTCCGGCCGACCATCCTGCGGCAGGGACAATCCTCGGAGGTTCGAAATTTCAAACCCTCCCCCTTCGCCATCAATGACCAACTGCAACAACCCGTCAACACCCCCGGCATCCAGCGCCACCGCCTCGGCCAGAGTCGAATAAGCCACCTTCTTTCGATCAAGCTCCTGCCCCCTACCGGGGTCCCGCAGGGCAACTGACAATGACTCCCCTGGGGCCAACCCGGGAATGAAGGTGACCCCTTCGAGCACGCTGTCGGACCACACATTGACCAACAGTCGACCTTCCCCCATGACTTGAAGACCGTCCCCGATCCGAACAACCGATGCAGCCGGTTCCCCTTGTGCGGGTGATTGGGCGCTCTGGGTCAGGGCGAGACGTCTGGCCTTGAGAGCCAGCGGTCTTCTGTCACGGCCTCTGCCTGCGTCTTTGGGCGAACGTCTCGAGTGGAAATGGAGGGTGATCGCCCGCACGCTGCCGGGGGTGGACTGGGGAAGATCGACCCCATACCACCCAAACCCCTTGCCTTCGAGATCAAAGGCCCCTGCCGACTGACCATCAATCGAGACTTCAACCCGCTGCTGCTCGAGCAGGGCATGATATGGCTGACATTCGATCCAGAAGTGCCGCGCCCCTTTCAGATCGAGGACCCGGACCTCGGCGATCTCCCCAAAGGCCCACCGCCCGCTGCTCCGCGGCCGAGACCAGCCCTTCCCGAACTGCCACGGCTCCAGTCTGCGTCCCGAATCCTCGGATCCCACTCGAAGATCGGCAGTTGGATATTCCTCGATAAAGTCTGTCCTCAACAGATCGAGACCAACCGGTTCGGGCTGCGGTCTCACACAGGCGCCGGAGACCAGGAGGACCACAATAATCGCACCGAAACGCCGGATCACTCACTCCCCCCGTCTCTGCGAGTCGCCAAGGCCTTCCGGATCCGATCCACCCGATAGCCCGACGTCCCGGCTGCAGTGCGAAGATCATCCAGAAAGGTCCTCGCCGCCGGCTCAACCGAGGCATCCCTCCCCCGCGCCCAAGATCGTATTGCCAACTCCAACCACGGTAGAGCTGCCTCAAGACCCTCGGACCGAATCCACAGAGAATCCTGCCACCGGTTGAGTCCCAGAAACCCTGCAACGATCTCGTCGGCTATCAGATCGTCGAAGATCTGGTCATCACCACGGTTGGAGGAAAACACGGCCGGCCAATCTTCGACCGCCAGCAGCAAGCCGACAGCCATCCGGCAGCGCTCACCCTGCTCCTCGGTCCCATCAGCGTCACAAACGATATCGGCCAGGGGCAAACCCAGCAGCCATTCAGTCCACCGGTCCCGGGCGGATTTCCGCCCGTCACCCTCGAGATCGTCCACTATGCCGGCCGCAGCCCAGGTCGCAAGAATCAGCGGGCGCCACTGTCCAAGGTCATCGTCCGAGTCGGCTGCCGCCAACGAAACCGCACTTTCGATCCGATCCAGGGTTCCGATGACCTTTCCGGCGGCCGACCCCGTGGCCCCGACGAACCGTTTGGCTGAGACAACCCAGGTCAGGAGGGTTTTTTCCAGGGCTTCGGATACTCCCGGCGCTGTCACCAGCACTTTCAGTACGTCTTGCCACGGCCCAAGCACCGGCTCGAGTTTCAGCCGGCGTCGCGCAACATCAATGTCTTGGACCCCGCGGCCCTGAAGCCGATCGACCAGCGACGCCCACAGCCCTTCTTCAGAATCGATCACCTCCCGGAACTGCCAGAAGACGTGTGTTTCATAGGCGTGGAGTTTGACGAAGAGCCCATGCAGGTGAATCTCCCGGGACGACCGGATGTACTCCAGCCCGGTAACCAGATCCTTGAACACGACGAAGGTTCGATCACCCTCCGTCAGGCCCAGACTCTCCCCCAGCCTGGGATGGATCGGTCCGTGATTCGGATCGTGCCACGGCTCCAGTACCGGGACGCCGTGGTTGATCCATCCAGCCGTATCCCCAAACCGGTTGTGGTAGACGACAAGGCTTTGCCGGCCCTCGAATTCGTTGGAGTAGGCAAAAACATTTTCGTCGACGGACCCATCTTCGGTCCTGAGATCGTACAGCCTGAAACGCTCAACCCCCGAAAAGAGCCGCCTCCTCCTCAAGAGAGGAAAGATTTGGGCCTCGTGTCTCCGGAGCAGACCCTCGTCCGGCGTCTCCTCCCAGCGGGGCCGCTGAAACTCCATGCCATACTTCTCCCGGTAACCTTCGATCTGACCGTGACCGAACATCGGCAGACCCGGAAGAGTCGCCATCATCGTACAAATTCCGAAGTACTTGTCGTCCCGGCCAAACTGCTCCTCGGCAGTCTCCTCGTCAGGATTGGACATGAAATTGACGTACCGGGAAAGGATCCGCGGATCGTACTCAAGGGTGTTGCGAATCAACCGCCGGTACTCGTCGTTGGCCTCGTCCCTGAGCATATTCATGAAGGCCGAGTTGTAGACCCGGTGCATCCCCAAAGTCCGGACAAAATAACCCTCAAGCATCCAGAAGGCCTCTGCCAGGAGCAGTGTATCGGGCGCCTGGGCGGCCGCCCGGTCAACAACCTCCCGCCAAAATTCTTCGGGCATCATCCGCTCGAACTCGGCACGAGACATGCCCAGACCCGAGCGTGACGGGATGTCACCACCGGTCCCGGGCTCGGGAAACCACAAACGCTGGAAGTTCTTCCGGGTCAGCGTCATCGCCGCATCAAAACGAATGATCGGAGAGAGCCGGGCCACGTGGAGGATCGTCTGAATGACGGCCTCGCGAACCTCGGCCTTGCGGTAATCCAGTTGAGCCGTGTCGTTCCACGGCATCGAGGTCCCGTCATTGCCGTGGTAGATGTAGCGCACCTCTCCGGTCCAGTGGTCGACCCGCTTGAAAACAACCGCCGCATCACTCTTGTCCCAGTAGCCGTCCTCGATGTAGATGCCGACCCGTTCGTCCTGACAGAGGTCTGCACCGGTGAAGCGATAGTCCGGGAAGGGACAGTCAGGGAGGCCGATGAACCAGTCCGGATGTTCGATCACCCATCGCCCATCGATCCCCACGTGGTTGGGCACCATATCGGTCGTCAGACGAATGCCTCGTTGCCACGCACGAGTCTTGAGATCTTCAAAAGCTCCCTGCCCGCCAAGGCCCGCCGCAACGGCGTAGTCATGGAGGGAATAGGCCGAAGCAACGGCATCGCCGTCGCCCATCCACTTCTTGATCGTCGCGGAGGCCCGGCTGCGCTCCCACAACCCGATCAGCCACAGGGCAGTGATGCCTTGGGTCTGAAGCTGATCCAGCGCCTCGTCCGGAATCTGATCAAGTCGGACAATCTCACTGCCAAATTCTCCTGATAATTGTGCCAGCCAGACATAGGTATTCTTCGCTATCAGGACGACCCGGGGCATCCACTCGAGGTCTGCGCTGAAGGCCTCGAACTCCTCCTCGGTCCAATCATCATAGGTCGGCGCCACCACAGGGCCCGGCCCCGGCGGAAAGACCGGGCGATGTTCCTCGGCAAGGAAATCCAGTCCACCGAGCAGGCGAATGAAGAGTTTCTTCACCCACGCACCCCAGCGGCCACGAATAAAATCCAGCTGTCCGTGCAGTGAGTAGGGCGAGGCCGTGATCGGTTCCCTGAGAAGATCCACGAGCGTCGAACCCCCGGGTTCGAGGCCCGGTTCACCTTTGAAAAATGTCTGTACATTCCTGATCACGGTGGCATATGCAGTTGTTTGAATCAGCCCGGAATCATCGAAGAGATCCCGCAGGGGTTCCAGGGCCGGATTGGCATTTGCCAGCCACAGGAGGAGGATCTCCTCGATGACCACCTGTCGGTTGGGAATCCCCGCAGTCTCCCCTTCCAGATAGTCCGGAGGCGTCATCTCGCCTTCCCGGACCGATCGGGGAGGAAAAGAATCGACGAAGGCTTCCAGGGTTGCCTCGACGGCCTGGACCCCAAGATCAATCTGCAATTCGCTCAGGGCCCGCGCAAAGACATCCGGGTCGATGGTGTCACGATACACACCGATGATGTGGTGCATCATCTCGTGCAGCAGACCGGCAGCGTTGATATCCGAAGCGTCGACGAAGACAACTTCATCTCCGGATGCACGCCGAATGGCATTGATGGCCGCGGCAGCCTTCCTGGCAACCCCAAAGTCCGCCACGATGACGTTCCCTTCAAGAGTGAACAGGCTGTCCGGCAACCCGTAGTGCATCCGTGCACGACGCGACACCAGCATTTCGAGCGACACGAGAGGCCGTTGTCTCTTCATGAACCCGATGATA
>CAYSHZ010000244.1:0-5851 GCA_964430905.1 uncultured Thermoanaerobaculia bacterium
CCCTTCGCCGCACTGAAAGCGACCGCTCTGCCGACAGCCGACTCCGACCATCCCAGGTGGGCATCGAGATTTGATACGGCACACTCCACGCCTTCCCTCTCGGTGCCCTCGTGGTGGAGCAGGTGTACGGCCAGCATCCGGGCGGCAAGGTCCAAGCGTTGCGCCGAACGGCGACGGATCTGGCTCGCCAGACCCCGTTGGGGTGCGAACGTGAATACTGCCGAGAAGATCACACCACACATCACCGCCATCGAGCCGGCAATGGAAACATCCAGCCATCGGGCCAGGCCATAGCCCCCGACAGCGCCCAAGGCACCGAGGAACGCCGACCAGATCAGCATTGGTTTGAGTCCGTCGACCAACAGATACGCAGCCGCAGGGGGACCGATCATCAGGGCGACGACCAGGATCGACCCCGCCGCACTGAAGGCGCCGACCGCGGTCACCGAGACCGCCGTCATCAGGAGGTAGTGGAGCAGTACGGGTGAGAATCCCATCACCGCCGCCAGGGCCGGGTCCAGGGTTGCGATCTTCATCTCCTTGAACAGGACGACGATCAACAGCAGATTGAGAATGAGGATTCCGCTCATCATCCACAGCGCCACCGGGCCCAGATCGACACCGCCGACGACCAGGCGATCAAACGGTGCAAAAGCCAGTTCGCCCAACAGGACCGAGTCGGTATCCAGGTGGACCTTCCCGGCCCATCTGCTGACCAGTACGACCCCCAGACTGAAGAATGCCGGGAAGACCAGGCCGGTCGCCGCATCCTCCGCCACCAGGCGGGTCCGATGAATCGCCTCGATCAGTGCAACGGAAAGGACACCGGTTGCCGCCGCCGCCACAACCAGCAGGGGCGAACTCAAAGACCCGGTCAGGAAGAAGGCGACGACGATGCCCGGGAGAATCGCGTGGGTGATCGCATCACTGACCAGGGCCAACCGCCGCAGAACCAGGAATGCCCCCGGCAAAGCGCAGGCGACGGCGGTCACCACTGCAATCAGGAGGATTTCCACTTCCGGATTCATCGTTCGACCCCCCGGTCCAGGGTCCGAACGGCCTCCCTGCGGCCCAACTCGGTCGGCGCCCACATGCCCCTCGAGTCCTGTGCCGCCAGCCCGCGCTCGGCCAGGGCCGTCAGGGCTGCCTCGACGTCAACATCCGCCGGAGACATCGTCCGCAAGACCGAAACGGCGTGCCCGTGCTCGGGATCCTCCGGGTGTTGGAGAGCGAGGGCGTGAAGGTGCATCAGGACCGGTTCCTGGCGCGGCCGCCGTCGCAGTCGCCCGAGCCGCAGACGCCTCCACACCAGGCCTCTCTCCGGCGCCACCAGAAAGGAAACACCGACGAAAACCGAAAGGAACAGGACGATCGTCGGACCGGTCGGCAGGCGGGGCACAACGCTGGAGAGAATGGCGCCACTGACGGCCGCAACCAGTCCGATCGATGCCGCCACGCTGACCATCGATCCCAGACGCCGGGTCCACTGCCTGGCGGCGGCGCCTGGGGCGACGATCATCGCTGACATCAGAACGACTCCCACCGTCTGCAGGCCCAGAACGATCGTCACGACCAGCAGAGCCGTCACCAGGGAATCCAACCGACCCATCCGAAATCCAAGGCTCTCACCATAGGCCCGGTCGAAGGCCAGAACCTTCATTTCCTTCCACGCCAGCATCAGAACCACAAAGACCACTGCCGCCACGACAGCCATGACGATGACATCCGCTCGCAAGAGCGCAGCCGCCTGGCCGAAGAGGTAGGTCTCCAGCCCGGCCTGGGCGGCGTCGGGCCTCTTCTGGATGACGGTCAGCAGCACAAGGCCCAGACCGAAGAAGACCGACAAGACCAGGCCCAGGGCTGCATCGTAGGGCACGCGGCTTCGGCGCACGATCAGCCGTACGACCAGGGTCCCGACCCACCCACTGATGCCGGCGCCGATCAGAATCGGCACCGTCGCCTTGGCGCCCGTCACCAGGAAGGCCAGGGCGATCCCCGGCAGGGCCGCGTGCGACAGGGCGTCACCCAGCAGACTCTGACGTCTGAGCACTGCAAATGAACCCAGGAAACCGCTGACGGCGCCCAGGAGCCCGGCACCCATCGCCACCACTCGCAGAGTCCAGTCGCCGAAGATCTCCACTCAGGCGCCTCGTGCCGTTCGGGCGGCCAAAACCCCGACCCGCCCTCCGAAGGTCAGGCGCAGATTCTCCTCGGTGAAGGTCGTCTCCACCGGACCGGCATCGATGATGCGGACGTTGAGCAGGGCCACGTGGTTGAAGTACTCGGCGACCGTCTGCAAATCGTGGTGCACTGCAAGCACCGTCCGGCCGGCGACCGCCAGGTCGTCCAGCACCCGGACGATCGCCCTCTCGGTCGGTGCGTCGACACCTTGAAAGGGCTCGTCCAGCAGGTAGATCTCGGCGTCCTGGGCCAGGGCCCGTGCCAGCAGGATGCGCTGCTGCTGTCCCCCGGAGAGCTGGGCGATCGGGCGATGGGCAAAGGACGACATCTCAACCTGTTCCAGGGCCGCCTCGGCGATCGCCCTCTCGGTCGTGCCCGGCCGCCGGAACCACCCAAGCCGCCCATAGGTTCCCATCGTCACCACATCCAGCACATCCGTGGGAAAGTCCCACTCCAGGGTCGCCCGCTGCGGCACGTAGGCAATCGATCCCCGGGCCTCTGAGCCCGGCCTTCCGAAGATCCTCACCACTCCCGCAACCGGTTCCAACAGCCCCATCATCGCCTTGATCAGGGTGCTCTTGCCGGCGCCGTTGGGCCCGACGACGGCCGTCCTGGCGCCCGTGACAACCTCAAGATCGACATCCCACAAGACCGGCTGCCCCGTGTAGGCGACCGTCAGATCCTCGACCTCAATCGCAGCCCCGCCCCAATCACCCATCACGGTTTTCCTCCCAGCGCGCTGACGATTGTCTCCACGTTCGCCCGGACCGTCCCCGCGTAGGTCTCCGCCGGAGTTCCGGGGCTGCCCAGGGCATCGGAATAGAGACTCCCGCCCCGGGCGACCTCGAAGCCCCGGGATGCCACGGCCTCCCTGAGAGCCTCGATCGTTCGAGGCGAGACCGAGGTCTCGACAAAGACCGCCGGAATCTTCCTTTCGGCAATGTACTTTGCCAACGCCGTGACATCCGCGGCGCCCGCCTCCGACGCCGTACTGACCCCCAGCAAGCCCCGGACCTCCAGACCGTAGGCCCTCCCGAAGTAGGCAAAGGCGTCATGGGCCGTCACCAGGACCCGGCGTCCCGGCGGGATCGCCGCCAGTCTTTCGGTAATTTCGAGGTCCAGAGCCTTGAGCTCGGCCGCCAAGACATCGGCCCTCGATCGGTAGTCGTCCAGGTGAACCGGATCGACCTCCGCCAGGCCCTCCTCGACGCAGTCAATCGCCGACCGCCACAGGGCAACGTCAAACCAGACGTGGGGGTCATGTCCACCGGCGCCAAAGGCCGAGGTCTCGATCAATCGATCTTCGGGAATACAGTCCGCAACCGCCACCGTCCGAACACCCCTGCCGTTGAGCTTCTCCAGCACATCGCCCATCTTGCCCTCGAGGTGAAGCCCGCTATAAAAGACGATGTCGGCGGCAGCCATTCTGCGAACATCACCTGCAGACGGCTTGTAGACGTGGGGATCGACCCCGGCGCCCATCAGGCTGACAACATCGACATCCCCACCTCCAACGCTCTTCACCAGGTCGGCAACGATCGTCGTCGTCGCCACGACCATTGGGCGCTGATCTCCGGTGGGGGCGCCAGGGTCACCCGTCCCGCCACACCCGAACACCAGCAGCAGACTTCCCAGCATCACGGTCTTCATCAATCCTCCAACACATTTACCCTCTTTGATTGCATCACTGAACACGTCCGCATTCTACCTCTCCTTGCCGACATGCGTTCCGGAACCTACATTGAGGGTAAGAGAAACAGTGAAATCTCCAAGGAGGACGTGATGTTGAGAGGTGTACCATATCAAAAATTCGGATTATTCATTGTCGCCGCCGCCATGGTCATCGGGCTCCTGGCGCATCCAGCCTCGGCCCAGGTCTTCGTCCTGACGGTCGGCCCCCACGGCACCTATTCCAACATTCAGGATGCCGTTGATGCGGTGATCTCGGACTCGGTCGGATATATCCAGATCGAGCAGCATCAATACAACGAGTCGGTCATCATCCCGACCGCCCTCTCCAACATCACTCTGGAAATCAGCGGGGGCTGGGACTCGACCTTCACGATCCAGACCGAAGACCCCTCGTTGACGACGATCTACGGCGGGACAACCTCCCGGCCCGTCACCATCTCCCACTCCGGGGGAACGGTGACCCTGAAGTACCTGACGCTGGCTTACGGTCATTCAGACACATGGGGCGGCGGCATCTGGATTTCCCCCTCCCAGGATGGGATCATCATCCTCGACACCTGCACGGTCCAATACTCGGTCTCCGAGATGACAGGGCCCCGGGGCGGCGGACTGTACGCCCTCCTCGATGGACAAGACAGGCTCGAGCTGCACGATTGCCGTTTCTATCACAACACGGCAGACTCGACTCTCGGCGGATCGGCCCGAGGAGGCGGAATCTTCGTAGAAGCCACCGACGACGCAACACTGTGGATTGATGGGGCCCTGGTGCGCTACAACAAGATTCTTGGACCAACCCAGGCATGGGGTTCAGGTCTGTGCCTCTTTGTCAGTGGATCCGCCCAGGCCGTTGTGGAAACCAGCAGCGTCTCATCCAATTCCTCGCCCCTGATGACGTCGACCCAGATTCTCGGCGCGACATTCTACGTCTCCGGTTCGGCCAAACTGGAGGTCCGTGGTCTGGAGGTCAAATTCAACAGCCTGGATTCCGGTTCGCCCTCGGCGGGGCTGGTCTACCAGCTCGAGGCCACGGCCTCGGACTCCGCGCAGATCATCCTCGGGGACACCCTGGTCGCCCGGGGTGATGCCGGCGGCGTCAAGATCTACGCCTCCGATACCTCAACCCTCCATTCGACCAATTTGACGGTTGCCGATCATCCGGAGATCGGCATCCGTCGAACCCGGGCCTCGGGGGCCACCATGAGCCTCTTCAACACGATCGTGTTCGGGAACGGGACCAATGTCTCATCCACTGGTGGCTCGTTCGACGACGGCTCAAATCTCGTCGGCGTCGATCCAATGTTTTTCGACACCGGATGTGGGTTCTACTGGTTGGGGGATCCCGATTCACCCGCCATCGATGGCGGCGACAACGCCCCTCCCGCCGGTCTGGGAGCTACGGATGCACGAGGCGATCCGAGGGTCTCCGGGCCGGTAGTCGACATCGGCGCCTATGAATTTCAGGGGATCTTCTTCGACGGGTTCGAAAGCTGCGACACCTCGGCCTGGTCTTTGACCGAACCTCCAGGTCTGAGGTCTCCCTGTCCCTGAAGGATCCCGAAGCGTTCCACCCCCCGCTGAAGACAAAAAGAGGCCGCCCGCACAAGCGGGCGGCCTCGGCACTCCAGAATCCGAAAGACCTCCTGAACCTAGGGTGACGACGACGACCAGGCGCCGGTATCACCGCTCTCGAAATCGTCCCTGAAGACGATTCCATTGAGCCAGTAGACGGCGCCCCGCATGACGTCCGCACGGTCCTGGGCGTTGTCGATCGCCTCAAAGCCGAAGGCCAGATAGACCAACTTGGCCCCAGACGTGCTGTCGGTCGAACGAATCGCGGCGCCCCAGTCCTGTCCGTGATAGCTGTAGATCTCAATCGCATCACTGTCGAAGGGCCCGATCCGGCTGGGGTAATCCTGGTTGTTCGCGCCGTCACCACCCTGGATATGGAGCATGATGCCGTCGCTGACCGGATCCCCGG
>CAYSHZ010000245.1:0-5829 GCA_964430905.1 uncultured Thermoanaerobaculia bacterium
CCCCGACTTCTTTGTCGGCCGGCACCTGACATTCTTCGGCAAGGACGGCACGCTCTATCTCGGCGTCAACGATTGCACGCTCAAAGGCGACTACTTCAACAGCGGCGGGTTCAACGTCGTCATCGTCGTCGAGCGCAACGCCGTCCCCAAGCCCTGATCCGGACGTGAGTCTGGTTCGAATCAGCCGGGGTCAACCGCCGGCAGCAGCAGGGCATTGAACAGGAGCTTCGTCGTTGCAGGGGTCGATGCCCTGAATTGCGGCGAGAAACCCATCAGGATGAGCTGACCCCGGTTCTTGCGCAGCCAGACCATAACCGTGGTGTTCTCAAGCAGTTCACCGTGCTCGGTGTAGCCGCTGAGGAGTACTTCGCTCTTGGGATGGGTCGCGATCACCCGGCGATCCATGTCGAAGACCGGAATCGATGTCTTGAAGACCGGCGCCCCGCGCGAGAAGATGCCGCCGTGCGGGGGCATGCCCCAGGTCAGCGGATGGTTGGGCAGGAAATCAACCGCCAGGAAGGCGCCAGGAACCAGGAGTCCCTTCTCCTTGAGTTTCTTTGAGATATCTTGGACCGGGAGTTGGAATTTTTCGGGTTGTTGGTCCTTGTCTGGTGCCGGGATCTCCAGGCTGTCGAGGAAGATTCCGGTCGAGCGGCCCCATGACACGACGATCCCGCCGCCATTGATCCAGGCGGCCAGTTTCTTCATCCCATCATCGGAGATCGCCTTGGTGAACTCCGGGGGGTAGGTCACCTGGGAATAGTGATCACCCCGCTTCCGCCGACCCTCTCGCAAAACCTCCTTCGACTGGTTCGGGAAGAGCACGACGTCAAACCGACCCTCAAGGTCAGTCTTTTCGATATCGCCGGGACGCAGGACGGTGAAGGGAATGCCCGCCTGATCGAGGATGAAGCGGGTCCAGCCGGCATCCATGTCGTGGAACCAGCTCTCCACCAGGGCGATTCGGGGTTGGTCAACCTCTGACATTGGGGTCTCGGGCATGGTCGGGAGAGCGATGGGAGGCGTTGCGGCATCCTCGGCCAGAGTCTTCAGCTTGGACCGGGATCCCGTGATGACGAAGGAGCCGGCCCCGAGTGTCATTCCCTCAATATCGAGGGACTCGGTCAGCCGCCGGACCTTGAGGCCGTTTTGCAGTGCGGCCCAGGCGGTTACGTGCGAGGCGTTGTCGCCTGCAGGCCAGGCCAGGGCGGCGAAGTCCTTGGGGAGTTCGGGCGCGTTTGACCGGGCCGAGAAGTCCGCAGGCAGGTCCTCAAGAGCGGCCTCCAGATCCGACGACTGGACGTCAACCTCATGGCAGACGAGACCCCGGTGGCGGGGCAGGGACCAGCTGGTGATGTCATAGGGCCGGATGACCTTGCCGTCGGGCACGTAGTGGCGAACGGGATAGCGCTGGTCTTCCATTACTTCCTTGATGAAGGCCCGGTAGGGCTGGGCCAGGGAAATGACGACTGAACCCTCGGGGAAGACCCTGCCATTGACCTCGACTCCGGCATTGAGGCGCTGCGCCTTGATGCCGTGTTTCCCAAGGAGGGAGACCAGGTTGGGCAGGGCGCCCCGGTCGGTCTGTTGGAGGGGCAGGACGTAGTAGAAGGGTGCCTCGGTACGGCCCCGTTCGACCTCCTCGGCCGACAGAACGTTGCGGGATCTCAGGATGTCTTTATCCAGGGAGGCTGCGGTCGAAAGGATGGAATGATGGGAACTGAGTTCGTAGCGAACGATGTCACCCAGCCGCCACCATCCGCCCTCCCATGGCGATGTCATGTTGACGCTCTTGGCATACTCGGCCAGGCCCTTGCCGCGAACCTGAAGCTCGTTGGGTTCAACGTAGACGGGGGTTGCCGTCTTGCAACTCGCCGCCTCGGTCAAGAAAGAAATGACGTTTTTCCACAAGGAGGTCTCGGTCGACCCCGGCCAGTAGTTGTCGAAGAGCCAGTGGCTTGCGACGCCGTCGAGACCGTCCCGGGCCATGTCCTGCTGGAGCCTGGAACCGAAGACCGCTGACCAGTTCCAAAGGCTTTCGTCGATATTCTCGGCGATGGGATCGTGGTTCTCCGGGATGGAGTAACGCGGACCGGTCTGGCCCATCTGGTGTTTTTCCACCAGGACCTGGGGGAACCACTCGGTCGAGTAGAGTCGATTGATCACCCGGGTGTCGTCCTGGGTCAGTGTTACGAAGTCCCGGTTGTTGTCGTGGCCGACGTAGCGGTGGTAGACACCGGGGAGCGTTGATGCCTCGTAACGGGTGCCGCGGTACTTGCGGTAGTTCGTGACGACCTTGTCCATCCCGTCCGGGTTGTGGCAGGGCACGATCATCAAGACGACCTTTTCGAGCTGGTCGAGAATTGCCGGGTCCTCGGTGCCGGCGATTTCGAAGGCGAAGAGGGGGAGGGTCTGGCTCGGAGCAACCTCGGAGGAGTGCATCGACAGCGTCTCCATGACGAAGACCCGCCCGTCGGTGACCAACTGCTCGCGCTCGGAGGTCGATAGATCCGTCTCGAGGGCCAATCGCCGATTGATATCTTTGAGTTCATCCAGCCGTTGCAAATTGGCCGGTGACGACAGGAATGCGACAAACATCGGTCGGTCCTCGGGCGATGAACCCACCTCCCGCAGTTCGATGCGGTCCGATGCATCGTCCAGGGTCTTGAGGTAGTCGATCAGCTGCTCGTAGTCGACCAGCTCACGGTCGGCGCCCGGCGAAAAACCGAAGGCAGCCTCAGGTGAAGGAAGGTCCGAAGCTCCGGCTGCCTGCAGCGCGAGAAGCATGACGATGGTGATGACGGTGAGATGGCGGCTGATTGTGTGCACTGGGCACCTCCTGCGGCAGTCTACACCGGAGGGGGAGTTGGGGGGCAGGGGGGAGGGGGAGGAAGGGAGCAGGGGGAAGAAGGGGGAACTTTTTTGGGCGGTTGAAGTCCTACACCATGACGGGACAGAAAGGAGCAGATGATGAAAATCGAACGGAAACGACGACACAGCCCGGAACTCTTCACGGGAACGATGGCCGATGTATCGTTCCTCCTTGAGATCACGACTCTGGGAATCCCAACACTCCGGGAGATTGAGCGGGACTGGTTTCGGGCAGGGGCGAGCCCCAGGAAATAGGATCCTCGGCCAGGTCTCAGGCCTCGTCGAAGAGGGAGGGCTGGTTGTCGGGGACGGTCTCCGGCTCGGGCTCGCTCTGACTGGCCGTCGCCTCGGCCTCCAACTCGGATTTGCGCATCTTCCGAAGTTTGAGGACCGGCTTGGGCGCCAGGCGGCGACCTTTGGCTGAGGGGCCCACCTCCTCCAGGATCGAGAGGTCGAACCGGGCCTCCCGGACGCGCTGCCTCTTGGCCGGGACGAAGTCCATGTGGATGGTGTCGTCCGAGTCGCCGATCATCAGGAGGTCGACCTTCCCCTCCTTGCCCTTGATCAGTTCGTACTCGCGGTTCCGGGTGAAGGCACGGATGTGGATCTTCTTGGCCCAGGCGATGCGGGCCTTGTCGCGGTAGACGACGGTGAAGTGTGCGCCCTCCTCGGGGTCAAAGACGTCGAGGTAGATCACCTTGCCGGGGATCAGGGTCTTTTCTTCGGGGCCGATGATGCGGTAGGAGCCGTCCTTGGAGATGACGAGCACCTTGTCGTATTCGCTGAGGTTGAGCTGGTAGGCGTCTCCCTTGACTGCGGTGCCGAAGAACCCCGTCTCCGGGTCGTAGGCGGCCCTGAGGTTCTGGCGGGCCACCGCACGGACGTCGACCGTTTCGAAGGTTGTGATCTCGGTTTTACGGGGGAAGTTTTTGCCGAATTTCTCCAGCAACCCTTCCAGGTAGCCGATCGTCGTTGCCGTCAGCTTCCTCAACTTACGCTTGACGGCGGCGATGGCCTTCTCGGTCGTGACGATCTCCTGCCGGTTGCGGTCAATGTCGTACTGGGAGATGCGGCGGATGGGGATCTTGAGCAGCCGCTCGATGTCGTCATCGGTCACGGCGCGGATGAGGAGATCAGCAAAGGCCTCCAGTCCGGCATAGACCTCGAACTTGACGGCCTCGGCGGTGGTGGCCTCCTCGATGCGTTTGTAGATCCGGTTCTCGATGAAGATGCGTTCCAGGGTCAGCCAGTGACGCTGGTCTTCCAAATGTCCCAGCTCCAACTCCAGTTCGGCCTTGAGAATGCCGCGCACCTGGTCGGTCAGGATGCAGAGGACCTCGGTCACCGACAGCTCGACCGGCCGGCGGTCCCGGATCATCACCATGTTGGACGAGACGGAGACCTCGCAGTCGGTATGGGCCCAGAGCTGAGGCACGACCTCCTCGGCATAGACGCCCCGCGGCAGGCCGATCTCGATCTCCACGGTGTCGGTCGTGAAGTCGTCGATCGAGGAGATCTTGACCTTGCCCTTCTGGGCGGCGTTCTCGATCGAGGCGATCAGGCTCTCGGTCGTCGTCGAAAAGGGGACCTCGCGAATGACGATGGTTTTCTCGTTGCTGACGTCGATGCGCGCCCGGACCTTGACCTTGCCGCGACCGTCGTCGTACTCCGTCGTGTCGACCAGACCACCGGTCGCGAAATCCGGGAGGAGCGTGAACGCCTCCCCCTTGAGGACTGCCACCTGGGCCTTGAGGAGCTCGCAGAAGTTATGGGGGAGGATCCGTGTGGCCATGCCGACGGCAATGCCCTCGGTGCCCAGCATCAGGAGGATCGGCAGCTTGGCCGGCAGGAAGATCGGCTCTGAATTCCGGCCGTCATAGCTGGGCCGCGTCTCTGTCAGTTCCTTGGAAAAGAGGGTCTCGCGGGCTAAATCGGTCAAACGGCACTCGATGTAGCGGGGTGCGGCCGCCGAGTGACCGGTGATGATGTTGCCGAAGTTGCCCTGGCGCTCAATGAAATACTCCTTGTTGGCCAGGACGACCAGGGCGTCGCCGATCGAGGCGTCGCCGTGGGGGTGGAGCTTCATCGTGTCGCCGATGATGTTGGCGACCTTGTGGAACTTGCCGTCATCGGACTTGAACAGGGTCGCGAGGATGCGTCGCTGTACCGGCTTGAGGCCGTCCCGAAGGTCAGGGATCGCCCGGTCGACGATGACGTAGGAGGCATACTCCAGAAAGTTGCGCTCCATCAAAGGTTTGAGGTCGGTCATGCGATATCCGAAATCAGGTTCTCGATGATGAACTCACGCCTGGCCGGGGTGTTCTTGCCCATGAAGAAGGCCAGGGCATCCTGGACGGCGCCCATCGAGCCCACGGTCACCTGGGTCAGGCGTGCCTGTTCGGGATCGATGAAGTGGATGAATTCCTTGGGGGAAATTTCGCCGAGGCCCTTGAATCGGGTGACCTCCGGACCGCGGATACTCTTGACTGCAGCGTCACGCTCGGCCTCGCTGTAGCAGTAGCGGGTCTCCTTCTTGTTGCGAACTCGAAACAGCGGCGTTTCCAGGATGAAGACGTGGCCGGTCACAACCAAATCCTCGAAGTAGCGCAAGAAATACGTCAGCAGGAGGTTCCGGATGTGCATGCCGTCGACGTCGGCGTCGGTTGCAATGACGACCTTGTTGTAGCGCAGGCCCTCGATCGAGTCCTCGACGCCCAGGGCGCGCATGATGTTGTAGAGCTCCTCGTTCTTGTAGACCGCCTCACGCCCCAGGCCGAAGGTATTGAGCGGTTTGCCCTTGAGGGAGTAGATCGCCTGGGTCTGGACATCCCGGGACTGGATCATCGCGCCACCCGCCGAGTCACCCTCGGTCAGGAAAATCGTCGTCTCTTCGCGGCGTTTGCCCTTGGCATTGGAGAGGTGGACCTTGCAGTCGATCAGCTTGGGGATGCGGATGGC
>CAYSHZ010000246.1:0-5825 GCA_964430905.1 uncultured Thermoanaerobaculia bacterium
AGTTTCTTTCTGTTGGGTCGAGACGACCGTGGCTCGTGGGAAGCTTCTCACCAGCCCGACGCATCAAAGATACCCGTTACCCCGGAGATAACGTAAGCTCAAGTGATGAGAACACTGATTCAGGGCCTGGTTGTTCCCGGAAAGGGCGACGAACGGCGTCCGGCCCAACTTCTGCTGGAAGACGAAATCATCACCGCAGTCCTCGGTCCTTCGGAAAACGCCACGGCAGACCGGCAGATCGACCTCGGTGGACTCCTGGTCTTGCCGGGCGCCATCGACGGCCATGTCCATTTCGATGATCCTGGATTCACCCGGCGGGAAGACTTCGCTTCCGGAACGCGGGCAGCAGCGGCAGGCGGCGTGACGATGGTCGTCGACATGCCCTGCACCTCAATCCCGCCGGTGACGTCGGAGGAGAATCTCAGAGCCAAGCTCGCCATCATCGAGCCCAAGGCTCATGTGGATTTCATGCTCTGGGGCGGCATCTCCTCCAATGTTCTTCAGGAAAACGACCTCACACGGCGCATCGAGAAACTTTCCAAATCCGGTGTCGCCGCGATCAAGCTCTATTTCCTGTCGGGCATGGACTCTTTTGGAGACCTTCGTCCCGACCAGGCCCGTTTGGTCCTTGAAATCACCGGAAAACTGGGACTCCCGGTCGGCGTCCACGCCGAGGATCGCCGAGTTGTCGAGGCACGCCGTCAGGCCGTCAGGGCACGCGGCGGCGACACACCCCGGGACTACGCTGCGGCCCGGCCGGCCGAGGCCGAGATCGCTGCGGCCCGGACCCTGACGATGCTCTGCCGGGAAACCGGGGCTCAAGTCCACATTGTCCACATCGCCTCGCGCGAGGCACTGGACATCGTCACCGCCGCCCGATCCGAGGGATTGGCCCTATCGGCCGAGACCTGCCCCCACTACCTGCTGTTCACCGAGGACGATCTCGAACGTCTCGGCGCCCTGCTCAAGACGGCGCCGGTGGTCAAGAGTGCACAAGATCGGGATAGTTTGTGGAGGGGCCTGGCATCGGGCGACCTGCTCTATGTCGCCTCGGACCACGCCGCCGCCGTCTGGCCTGAGGAAAAACAAACGGGCTCGATCTGGACCGACTACGGCGGCGTCCCGGGCGTCGAACTCCTGTTGCCCACCCTCTATTCCGAGGGCGTTGCCGCACACCGCATCACTCTGGAACGTCTGGTGGAACTGACCAGCACTGCCCCGGCGGAGTTCTTCGGCGTGGGTCACCGAAAGGGACGGATCAAAAAGGGTTACGACGCCGATTTTTCGGTGATCGACGAAGGTGCCTCCTGGACTGTCCAGGCATCGGACCTCCACAACAAGAACCGCTACACGCCGCTTGAGGGCCGGATACTGCAGGGCCGCGTTCGCGAGACCTGGGTCCGAGGGAGAAGAGTCTTCAGGCGGAATCTGGACGGGAACGAGGCGTTCTTCGGAAAGGGCGCGGGTATGTTCATTCGACGGGGGGGAAGGCAATGAGGGGTGTCACAATCCTGGGGCCCGGTACGGTCATCACCGACTTCGGCACCCATCCGGATGTCATCGGAAACGGTGCTGTCGCATTCTCTGGCGACCGCATCCTCGCAGTCGGCCTCTTCGAGGATCTCGGACCGCAGTGGCCCGGGGCCAACCTCGTCGATGCCCGTGGCGGCCTGATCCTGCCGGGACTGATCAACGCCCATCATCACTTCTATTCGGCCCTGGCCCGGGGTCTCGATCCTGGAAGATCCCTCCATGACTTCGGGGAGATTCTCGAAGGTCTGTGGTGGCGCCTGGACCGTGCCCTCGATCGGGACACCGTTCGCCTGTCGGCCCTCCTCAGTCTGTCAGACTGCATCCGGTGGGGCTGCACCACGGTCTTCGACCACCACGCCTCACCGGCCTCCCTCTCGGGAAGCTTGGATCTGATTGCCGACGCCGTGACGGAAGCGGGCCTGTCGGCAGTTCTGTGCTACGAGATCTCAGACCGCAACGGTCATGACGAAGCCCTGGCTGGACTGGAAGAAAACCTCGATTTTGAGTCGAAACACAGCGAAGACCCTCGATTGAGAGGACTTCTGGGACTCCACGCCGCATTCACCGTATCCGATGCCACCCTCGAGGCAGCCGCCGAACGGCGCCCCGACGCCCTGGGCATCCACATTCACCTCTCGGAAGCTGATCTCGACAACCGTCGGTCCCTCGAACACTTCGGAGAACGTCCGCTCGACCGTCTCGCCCGGTTCGGTCTTCTTGACGACAGGGCCGTGCTGGTCCACGGCGTCCATCTCGAGCGACAGGAATATGAACGCATCGCTTCCAGTAGCGCCACGCTGATCCATAACCCGGAAAGCAATGCCAACAATGGCGTCGGACGGCTCAATCTCGACGCGGTTTCCCAGCTCGGGTGCCGCGTCGGTCTCGGGACGGACGGCATGTCATCCTCGGTCCTGCGCTCATTGCGGGCGGCATTCCTCGGCCTGAGGGCCGAAACCTTGGACCCCTCGACGGGCTTCGAGAGCGTCGCTCCTCTCCTCCAGACCAATGCCCACCTGGCGGCCCAGTGTCTCGGAGAGCCCCTCCTTGGGCGGTTGATGGAGGGGGCGCCGGCCGATCTCATCGTCATCGATCCACCGACCCCGACTCCAGTGACCGCGGCCAACACCCTGGGGCATCTGCTCTATGGCATCAGCGAAGGCGTCGTCCGCCACACGATTGCTCGGGGCCACGTTCTTCTCAAGGACTTCCGGCATACGACCCTCGACACAAGCGCCCTCGCGGTCGAGGCCCTGGCAGCCACCCCTGCCCTGTGGAAGAGATTCAAGGACTTGTGATCAACTGACCAATCACAGGCTGGTGCTGAAAGTATCGCAGCTGTCGACCTGTCCGGTCTCGAGCCCGATTCGAAACCACCTGACCCTTTGGGCCGAGGTCCCATGAGTGAAACTGTCCGGATTGACCACGCCGCCGGCCTGCCGTTGCAGATGATCGTCCCCGATCGCCGCCGCCGCACGAAGCCCCTCCTCGATATCACCCTGCTCGAGCAGATGCCGCTGCCGATCCGCGTGATAGCCCCACACTCCGGCAAAACAATCTGCCTGAAGCTCAACCCTGACGGACAGGGCATTGGCCTCGGCCCGACTCATTCCCCGCCTCATCGTCCTGGTCTTATCCGAGATACCCAACAGATTCTGGACATGGTGGCCAACCTCATGGGCGATGACATAGGCCTGCGCAAAATCCCCCGGGGCGCCGAATCGCTGCTTCAGTTCCCGGTAGAAACTGAGGTCAATATAGAGCTGGTGGTCTCCCGGACAGTAGAAGGGTCCGGCCGCAGCGGAGGTCATGCCGCAGGCCGACTGCACCCGTCCCGAAAACAGCACCAGGGTCGGGGCCTCATACCGTGCACCATTCTCCTCAAAGACCTGGGTCCAGGTGTCCTCGGTATCCGCCAACACCACCGAAACAAAATCAGCCAACTCGTCCTGCCGACCGTCGTTCTGTTGCATCGGCACATTGGGAATGGATGCGCTCGGTCCCGCGCTCTCCATCCCCATCTCCAGGAGACTCAACGGATTCCCGCCCAGCAGAAGGTAGATGATGCCGAACACCAGGAGGGCGCCCCCGCTGAGGCCGACACCACGAACCCCTCCAACTCGCATCCCTCGCCGATCCTCGACGTTTGAACTCCTGCGCCCCTTCTGCCATCGCATCATGAACCTCCTTGCTCTGCGGGATATCATCTCATACGACCTCGTGTCTCACGATGACTTCGGCAACCTGAAGGCGTAAACTCATCTGAACCGACAACAATCGTCATCATTGACAGATGAGGAGGACTGGCCTGATGAAGATCGTGCACAGCGGAGATCCCGGGGTCTTGAATCTGCGTTCCGATGTCGTCGGATGTGTGATTGTCGCCGGTCTCATCCTGATGGCCGGCGGAGTGCTGAGCGTGGCCTTTGCCCTCGGCAGGATTCCCGTCGAGGCCTCTTTGGAACCCGAGTTGAAAAACATCGTGCTGGCGGGGGGGACACTGATCACCCTGCTTGGACTGGTCTTTTTCGGCGGACGCAGCGGAAAAATCATCGACGGCCGTAGTCGTTCACTGATGACGTGGCGGGGGCTTGTGGTTCCGATGAGCCGAAAACTCCTGCCCCTGAACGGCTACTCGTGGATCGTTCTGACCAAGGAGATTCATCGCAGCAAGAACTCGTCGACGACACTTTATCCAGTTCGCCTTGAGGGTGATTCCGAGCCGGCGTTGACGATCGATACGGCCTCCGATGTCCTCGAGGCCCGACGCCTGTCCGAAGCCATCGCCAAGGTCCTTCGCCTGCCGATGACCGATTCGACCTCGGGTCAGACGGTGATCCGCGATCCCGACCTTCTCGACGAGTCCCTTCGATCCCGAATGGACCGTCTCGGTGAAACCATCGAAGTGCCGACACGCCCCACAACGATGCGCTCCCATATTGAAGTTGACGGCAGCTCCGTCCGGATCGAGATTCCCGGCCTCAGCGCCAAGACTCGCCTGATCATCAACCTCGTCGTTACAGCCGTTGTCCTGGGACCGGGCCTCGTCTTTTCGGGGGCGGTGGTCTTCGGCGATGACGGCGCCTCCATGACCGAGAAGATCCCCCTCTTGATCTTCGGTGGGTTCTTCCTGATCCCCCTGTTGGTCATCCTGGGGAAGATCCGAAAATTCAAACGACCGGTTACGGTCACGGCGAACCGGGTCGCACTGACGATTATCGACGGCAGGAAGATCACCGAAATCCCCGGGGACGAACTCGAGGAACTCTGGATCTCCGGCAGGGACATCAACCAGGTTCTCAAGACCCAGCCGGACGGCAGTCTGATCATTGACGGCGCCCGAGTGGAAGGTTCCGACCCGACGACCGGCCCGCCACCGAAGATTCCCCCGGCACTGGCTGGAGTGGTCAGAACCATGAGCACATTTGCCCCGGAGAACCTCTCCATTCTCGCCCGGAGCGACAACGCGTCCATCAATTTTGGGAGCGGTCTCGACTCCGAGGAAATCACCTATCTCTACTCGGTGATCATGAAGGCCATGGTTGGCTGAAAGCCCCACATGGGGCCAAGCCATCCTGATGCAGTGATATCCTTCCCGAAATTCAAGGGGATTGGACCTGTTTTTTGATGAGTACGACCCAACCGAAGAAACACCGCGGACTGACCGAACTGGAAGCCACCGCAATCTGCGGCAACGACATCACCTCCTCCTGCCTCTACGTCTCGGCACTGGCCATTCTCCAGGCCGGACAGTGGGCATGGGTAGCCCTGCTGATGGTGGCCGCCGTTCTCTTCCTCTTCCGCAAGATCTATGCGGAAGTCGTCGGGGCCCTGCCCCTCAACGGCGGCGCCTACAACGCGCTACTCAACACAACCTCGAAAAAGGTTGCTTCCCTCGCCGCCTGCCTGACCTTGCTTTCCTATATGGCCACGGCCGTCATCTCGGCCTCCGAGGCCATGCACTACGTCCATTCCCTGTGGCATGGGCTGCCGGTCATGGAGGCCACGGTCGCCCTCCTCCTGGTTTTTATGGTATTGACCATCATCGGCATCGGCGAGTCGGCCAAGGTTGCGGTCGGCATCTTCATTACCCACATCGCCTCCCTGCTGCTGCTCCTGGGAATTGGCATCTACTTCTTCGTCTCCAACGGTCCCGCAACCCTTCTGGCAAATTTCTCGATGCCTTTGGAAACCAATCTGCCGAGAGCCCTCTTCTTTGGTTTTGCGGCCGCAATGCTGGGTATTTCCGGCTTCGAGAGCTCCGCCAACTTCGTCGAGGAACAGGCCGACGG
>CAYSHZ010000247.1:0-5808 GCA_964430905.1 uncultured Thermoanaerobaculia bacterium
ATAGGGGAATACTAACCCAAGAAAGCCGCCCCGAAGGGCGGCTGAATTCTGGTTTTCGGATCAATTCCTACGCCCCGTACTTCTTGATGGCCGAGTCCAGACGCGGCAGCAGGGCATAGATGAAGGCGGCAACACCCAGGATTGCAACAGCAAGAATGGTGAACATCTGAGCCGTCGGTTCCAGACCGCTGATGAATCCGGAGAGCTTGTTCCCGATGGAGGTTGCAAGGAACCATCCACCCATCATCAAACCGACCAGACGCTTCGGCGACAGTTTTGTCACGAGGGACAGCCCCATCGGCGAGAGGCACAATTCACCGGTGGTAATCACCAGGTAATAGAGCGCCAGCCAGAGCATCGACGTCTTGGCCGCACCGTCATGACCCAACGAGGCGCCAATGACCACGATGAACAACGAAATCGCCGTAATGACCATGCCGTAGAAGATCTTCCGTGCAGTGGTAATCGGCTTGCCCTTCTTCGCTCTCCACGCAAAGAACGCGACCACCAGCGGTGTCAGCAGCACGACGAAGACCGGATTAAGGAGCCCGGTGATCATTTCAGCATTGACCAGACGGACGTACTTGCCGGCCGCCAAGGTCGGCGTGTCGGCGTCGGTGTTGCGGTAGACGCTGTCACGGGTTTCCTGTGACACCAGGATCGCCGGGACCGTCTTCCCGTCGATCGTCTTGGTCAGGACGCCTGAAGCGGTCGGCTCTGCATTCTCCGGTACCACCTTGACCGACGTGGTTGTCACACCATGGGCATCCTTGTCCTTGGATATCTGAACGGTCGAGTCGGGGTAGACATTGCTTGAGAAGAACCGCTCATCTTCTGCGACTGTCGATGGATCCCCGAGGGTCAGACCCGGATCGACGGAACCGGTCAGATCATCAGCCACCGACTGGGTAAGGATCCGGGCGCCGAACATCGCCTCGCCCTCGCCCCCAACGACCACCAACGTCCGCTCGTCGGGCCGAGGAACATCCGGTCCCGCATTTCCGAAATATGACGGCATCGCTTTCTGCGCGTAGAAATCGGTCGCCTTGGGAATCCACTCGGCACGACGATCGGTGCTGTGCTCCGCGAAGACCGTCAACAGACCACCGCTGAGGTGAAGGATCATGAAGAAGGCCCCGCCGGCAATATATACCGGAATCAAAGCGGCAAGACCCGGTTTCTCCTCCGGCCCGGCCTTCTTCACCAGCATGGCGAAATAGGCCATGATCGGCAGCATGCCGATGATGAATGCGAAGGTCACCGGTCCGATGGAGTCGATAACGAAGGGCAATCTCTTCCCGACAAGATAGCCCACCCCGCCAAATACGGCCGCAGGGAGAAGGATCGTCGTGATGATCTGCTTCATCCCGAAGTCATCCTCACCGGGTTCACTTTGAATATCGGCAACCGCCAATTTCTTCCAGTTCAAGACCAGGATCGAGGTTCCGATCAACAACCCGACGCCCGCCGCGATAAACGCGGTATTGAAACTCCAGAGGTTCCGCAGGGGTGCGGCCAAGAGGGCCGACACCGAAGCGCCGATATTGATCCCCATGTAGAAGATATTGAAACCCGCATCCCGTCTGGAATCACCGGCCTCATAGAGATTACCGACCATGGCCGAGATATTGGGTTTGAAGAAACCGTTGCCGAGACACAGAAGAACCAGGCCCAGCGTAAAAAACGGAAGACTCCGAACCCCGAGGCTGAAATAGCCGGCAGCCATCAGGATGCCGCCAATGAAAACGGAACGGCGGAAACCCAGATACCGATCAGCAATCATCCCGCCAAGAAAAGGCGTGAAATAGACGAAGGCCAGATAGGTTCCATAGATCTCGCCCGCGGAAGCGTTGGACATGCCCAGCCCACCCCGCTCGGTATCGATGATGTAGAGATAGAGGATACCTACCATCAGGTAGAATCCAAGTCGCTCCCACATCTCCGTAAAAAACAGGGTGTAAAGCCCCTTGGGGTGCTTTTGAGCCATTACTGAGCCTCCGGGTAGTTCGCAACTCCGTTTGAACGAAGCGGCCGCGACGATCCTAGCCGATTCCGCCGCTCTTTCCAAATTCGTGTGATTCAACTCTATTTTGGGGGAAATCCCTTGAACAGCTTCTCGATTCCACCCATGACCTTATTAATCGATTTCTTGATATTGCCCGTGAGATGAATATCCACCGTTCCTCGCCATACCAGGCGGTCGTTATGGTGATCAACGATATCGACCATCATGCTGCCGACCTTGATGTCCGTATAGCGGGCACCAACCGCGTAGCCGCCACCCCATAGACCCCACCACGGCATATAGCCCATTGAATACCAGTCGACCCGAAGACCATTTTTCTCGCGCGGGAAAAGCACGACCAGAAAATCGGCCTCACCCGTATCGACCTGGCGAAAACCCTTGATCCCCAGTTCGGCAGCCACCATTTCACGGACAGCAACTCCGGCCCCCTCGTTGATGAAGGGCATCCCTTCCTCGGAAAAGGCAAAGGTCTGAAATACGGAAAAATCGAACTCCCTGTCCCAGTCTTCAACAACCTTGGCGGCGTCGACACACTGTGGCGCCACCACGAAAAACAACAGGGCAATTGCCAATCCCTTGAAAAAACAACCTTTGGAAAAACTCACCGTACCTTCAATCATTCAATCCTCCAATGCGACAGGGGCAGAATACCCTAAAACTCATACCCATGAATCGAATTGTTGTAACGGCCTGCGTTTTTGTCTCTTGGTTGCAGCATTCCTCCATTCCACCCCATACTGGTCGTCAAGAAAGGCGGTCTGAGATGCCCGATGCGGTGATGGCGATTGACCAGGGGACAACCGGATGCACGGCCCTTGTCCTGGGCCATGACGGCCAGGAACTCGGACGAGCCTACGAGGAGATCAATCAGTTCTTCCCACAACCGGGATGGGTCGAACACGATCCGGAGGAAATCTGGAGGGTCAGTCTCGATGTCATGAGCCGAGCGTTTGATGCTGCGCACCTCTCCCGCGGTCAACTGAAGGCGATCGGCATTACCAACCAGCGCGAGACAACCGTCATCTGGGACCGGAAAACCGGAAGGCCCATTCACCGGGCAGTCGTGTGGCAAAGCCGCCAGAGTACCGAAATTTGCGAAAGGATCCGGGCCGAGGGCCATGAGCCCATGATCCGTGACCGAACGGGTCTTCTGATGGATCCCTATTTCTCGGCCTCAAAAATCACCTGGATTCTCGACCATGTTGTGAATGCCCGTGCTCAAGCAGAAGAAGGAGAACTCCTCTTCGGCACAGTTGACAGCTGGCTTCTCTACCGACTGACGGGGGGCAAGACTCATGCTACGGATCCCACCAACGCCTCTCGGACCCTGCTTTTCGACATCTCAACACAACGATGGGACCCCGAACTGCTGGACATCTTCGACGTCCCGGAACCGATGCTCCCCGAGGTTCGCCCAAGTGCCGGTGTCTTTGGAGTTACTCAATCCCAGGGTGGCATCCCGGGCGGCATTCCTATCACCGGCATTGCCGGTGACCAACAGGCTGCCCTCTTCGGCCAAGGATGTTGGCACCCAGGTTCATTGAAGAACACCTACGGAACCGGATGCTTCGCAATGCTCAATACCGGAAATCAAAGGCGAACGAGCGACTGCGGCCTCCTGACGACAATCTGCTGCGATTCCCACGGGAAGCCGGCCTATGCCCTCGAGGGCTCGGTCTTTACCGCAGGCGCCGCCATCCAGTGGCTTCGGGACGAATTGGGGCTGATCGGAACGGCAATTGAATCTGAGCGAGTCGCCGCCCGGACCCAGGACACACAGGGCGTTTACGTCGTCCCCGCTTTCACAGGCCTTGGGGCGCCTTATTGGGACATGCACGCACGAGGCGCCATCGTCGGACTGACCCGAGGCAGTGGCAAGGACGAAATCATCCGCGCCACGCTCGACAGCATTGCCTACCAGACCCGAGATGTCATCGATGCGATGCGCTGCGATACCGGGATGAGTGTGATGGAACTCCGGGCGGATGGAGGCGCTTCCGCCAACGACCAACTGATGCAATTCCAGGCCGACATCCTGGGAATACCGGTCGTTCGTCCGAAGCTCATTGAAACGACTGCCTCCGGTGCCGCATTCCTCGCCGGTCTCGGGTCAGGTTTCTGGCGAACGCCGAAGGAACTCGAGAACGTCCGTCGAGAGGACCGGATCTTCTCACCAAAGATGGATGCAGCCCAACGTGACAGGCTCTATACCGGATGGTTGCAAGCTATCAGGCAGGTTTCCACGAAGTGAGTGCTCCCTAAACTGAGCGATTCTCATCGGTGCCCTTCGGCACCTTCCGGTGGGCATCGATGAAGTGTCGAACGGCCAGAATCGGATGACGGAAGAGCATCCGGGGCCCCGCATATCGCATCACCGCCTTGATCTGCTCTCTCCGATCAACCTTGTAGCAGTGAATGGGACACCGATCACAGGGTGGTTTCTCGTCTCCGAAGGGACAACGCTCCAGCCTGGCAACCACATACTGTCGCAACTCGATGCACTCGGGGCATAGCGTTTCCCCCGACTGCCCATGGTTGCCACGGCAATACATGGCGATCATACCCATCACCGTAGAAAGCTCCCGATCGAAGGCCCGTGTCCTGTTCACACCGACTTTGTATCACAATCCTCCAGAACCCACCCGGGGCTGCCGAATCCCGGCGGAGCAAGCCTTATCTCACAATTAATGATTCTACGTCGGGTCAAATGAGCCAGTTTTATCTACTTGATTTTACGGAACTTATGGAATACCCTGAGCAAACTGAACGGAGGTTCATATGCTCCTGGCAATACCCATCAACGGCGACACCCTGGCACCCCATTTCGGAAAGTGCGACAGTTACATCTTCATTGATGTCGATTCCGAGGAGAAGAAGATCCTCGGCTCACAGACGGCCGTGGCCCCTCCCCATGCTCCGGATCACCTCCCGGACTGGATCGTTAAACAGGGTGCCGAGACCCTGATTGCACCCGAGGTTCCGGACAGATTCCGTTCTCTGCTGGAATTCCACGGCCTTACGGTAATCGAGCATAGAGGGCAAGCCCAGCCACTGAAACTGGCCCAGGAGTTTCTGGATGGGAAGCTGAAATCAGACTGACAACCCACCGGTCTCAGAGAAAACCTTCCGCAACAATGCCCGGGTCGAAGCATCGTGGTGATCCAAGACGACGTCTTCGCCCTTCGCCAACCGCTCGGCCTCGTTCAGTATCGTCCCCGCCAATTCCTTGCCCAACTCAACACCCCACTGATCGAAGGTGTTAATTCGCCACAGGACCCCCTGAACGAAGATCTTGTGTTCATACGCGGCGATCAGCATTCCCAAACTCTCAGGCGTCAGTCTTTTCAACAGGAGCGTATTGGTCGGGCGATTCCCCCCAAAGACCTTGTGGGGCGCCAGTCTATCGATTTCGGAACTCTCCAATCCACTCTTTCGGAGCCCATCCCGAACCTCTTCCAATCCTCTCCCCCTCATCAAGGCTTCGGTCTGAGCGGCAAAATTCGCCATCAGCTTCCGATGATGGTCGCCAATGGGGTTGAGACTCTCAATAAACCCCAGAAAATCGCACGGAATCACGTCTGTTCCCTGATGCAGGAGTTGGAAGAAGGCATGCTGCCCGTTGGTCCCCGGTTCGCCCCAGATCACCGGCCCGGTGTCGTATGTCACCCTTCGTCCGTCTCGGTCGGTCATCTTGCCGCTGCTTTCCATATCGACCTGCTGAAAATGGGCGGCAAAACGATGCAGGTACTGGTCATAGGGCAGGATTGCGTGTGACGTCATAC
>CAYSHZ010000248.1:0-5806 GCA_964430905.1 uncultured Thermoanaerobaculia bacterium
ACGCCCCTGGTCCAGGTCGAGGGAGCGACGGCCGACGGCGTCCTAAGCCTCGACGAGGTCATCGACAGCGGCGACTCGGCAGATGCGGGCGACCTCTTCTGGGAGAGGGCGAAGAAGGTCCAACCGGACGATACCCTGACTCTGATTTATACCTCTGGAACGACCGGAAACCCCAAGGGCGTCGAACTGACCCACGCCAACCTCGTCCAGAATGTCCTCCCCTCGTCCACTCGCGCCCTGATTCAATCCGACGACGATTTCGCCCTGGAGTTCCTGCCCCTATGCCACGTCTTCGAGCGCATGCTGGGCTATCTCTACATGTACGTCGGAGTCTCCAAGGCCTACTGCTCGGTTCACCACGTCGCCGATCTCCTGGCCGTCATCAAACCGACCGTATTTGCCAGCGTGCCCAGATTATTCGAGAAGATCCACGACAAGATCCAGGGCAAGGTTGCCGAGGCGCCCGCCATCCGTCAGGCCCTGTTCCATTGGGCCCTCAAACAGGGAGCCAAGGCCTATCCCGAGAGACTCGCCGGTCGCGAGCCCGGAGGTTTGGGCTACAAACTGGCCGAGAAACTGGTGCTGTCCAAGGTCCGGGAGGGTATGGGCGGCAAGGTGCGGCTCTGCGTTTCCGGAGGCGCCCCACTTCCGCAGTTTGTCGCCGAGTTCCTGCACTCGATCGGGATCTGGGTCATCGAAGGCTACGGCCTGACCGAGACCTCACCGGTTCTCGCAGTCAACGGCGCAACTCCAAACATGACGAAGCTGGGAACCGTTGGGAAGGCCATCGACAATGTCGAGGCCAAGATTGCCGATGACGGTGAACTCTGCGTTCGTGGTCCCTCCGTCATGTCGGGCTATTGGAATCTCCCGGAAAAGACGGCCGAAGTCTTTGACGACGATGGCTTCTTCCTGACCGGAGACATAGCCGAGATCGACGAGGAAGGATTCATTCGGATCACCGACCGCAAGAAGGATTTGATCGTCAACGCCGGAGGCAAGAACATTGCTCCGCAGCCGATCGAAAACGAGATCAAAAGATCAATTTTTGTCGACAATGTTGTCCTGATCGGTGACAAGAAGCCTTTCATCGTTGCCCTGATCTCGCCCAACGAAGAAGAACTGGCCACATGGGCCAAGTCCAAGGGCCTCAAGGGCGAAACGACCGAAGAGTTGTCCAAACTCCCCGAGGTCGTAGCCCTGTTCGACGGCGTGATCGCCAAAACCAACAAGGATCTCGCCCGCTACGAGCAGATCAAGAAATTCGCGGTCCTGCCCTTGATGCTTTCGATCGAGAGCGGCCACCTGACACCTACGATGAAGGTCAAGCGCCGCGTCGTCGAAAAGGACAACCAGGACCTGATCGACGGGATGTACGCGAAGTAGAGTTCACCCCACCCACTGGACGGCCACCAGCGTGGCATCGTCATGGAGCGGCAGGCCCTGAGTGTGGGCCTCTACCGCTTCGAAGATCGCCCGGCAGGCCGCTTGGGGCCCCGCTTCACACGGCGAGAGTGCAACCACCTCGCTGAGACGCTCCTGACCGAACTCCTCTTCCTCTGGATCTTCGGCCTCGGTCAAGCCGTCAGTATAGAGGAATACCGTGTCTCCGCTTTTGAGACACACCCGTTCAGTCGTGTAGGTCACGCCGTCAAGAATGCCGAGCGGCAGTCCGGACGAATCGATCTGTTCAACCCGACCGTCACAACGGCGAACGAGGACCGGACAATGGCCTGCGTTAACGCCATACACGGTCCCGTCGGTCACAACCCGAATCATCGCAAAGGTGGCAAACCGGTTGGCATCGGTTGCCCCGAACAGGAAACCATTGAGACGAGAAGCCAAGTCTTCCAGACGAAAATCCTCGGGAACCAAGAGTCGGACACCTGCCTGAACCCCGGAGGCAATCAAACCCGCCCCAACGCCCTTGCCGGAGACATCCGTCACCGTCACGACAAGATCTCCATCCTGGACCAGAAGATCGTAGGTATCTCCCGCAACATGACGGGTTGGATTGGACATGGCGTGGATCCGAAAACAGGAAAAATCCGGCGATGACTGGGGCAGAAGGTGCCCCTGAATCGTCGCCGCAACCTCCATCTCCCGCTGCAGCCGGTCCCGCTCCAGACTCTCCCTGGCCAACCGTGCGTACTCCAGGGCTACCGTCACCTGGAGGGCAAACAGTTCGAGGAGGCTTCGATCCTGGGGAGCAAATGGTTCGGTTCCCGCCCTGGCTTCCTTGTGGGCGACGACCAGGACACCCAGAGGACCAGAGGCCGCTTTCAAGGGGATGGCTATGACCTCGTCGGTTGTGATGCTTTCGTGACGCGCCCGGTCGACGGCCTCCGAATCCAGGACCTCAGGACCAAACTGACCGACCGGCGTGTCACTCGATTCCAGGAAGAGCTGAGCACTCTTGACCCCCAACAGAGCCACGAGATGAGCCACAAGTTCCTCGGCCAAAGCAACCGGATCGTCCAGGCCACCAATTGTCGTGGCGATCGCCCGGATGGCCTCCAACTCCCACAGGTGGAATCTCTCGTCGAACTTCGATCTCTTCAGCTCGGCATTGAGTTCCCACGCCCGGAGCACCAACCGAACCGAACCCAATACCGCTTCATCCAAACGCTCCGGCTGCAGCAGCCTCAGCGTCGCTGATCCGCCCTCGTCCCCAAAGGAAACATCACTCCAGCCATCGGTAGCTCTTTCAACCTGGGGGCTGAGAGATCCCGGCCACCGAACACTCTTTCCTCCCCCAATTTGGAGGATGCCTCCACGAGAACCCGTGGTCTCGATGATCTGCCGGAGGAAATCCTCGGAGAGAACCGCTGCACCCAGACCGCCCAGGGCCAGGTCAGCCGACCGGAGGAGGTCAAGCAGCGCCATCAGTGGAGAACGAGGTCACCGCGGCCTCTCGATCGGGGAAAATACCGGCATACTGATCAAGGCCCATGATCTCGAACGTCTTGGCTATGGTGGGCGTCAGATTACAGAATGCCAACTTGCCCTCACCTTCCATGATCTTCTCCATGATTTCGAGCAGAATGGAAACTCCGATCGAGTTGATGATCCGGGTTCCCTCAAGGTCAATCACCAATGAGGAACATCCTCCACCAACCAGCTGGGTCGCCGCATCGGCAACGGCCTGCCCACCCTCGTTGTTGATATAACCCTCCGCCGCAATCAGTCCCAATCCATCGTCCAGGACCACAGTCTGCAAATTGAGTTGAGCCTCGTTCATGGTGCCTTCTCCAGTTCCTTCCACATCCGTACCCGAGTCAGTCCGGGCCTGGAACTGATCTGCACATCGTCCATCAGCTGTCGGATCAGGGTCAAGCCCCATCCTCGCTTCGAGACACACCCATGAACGCGAGTCGAGTCATCCGGGGGAAAGGCATCCGGGTCGAATCCTCGACCCCGATCCTCGACCTCGATTCGCATTCGGGGCGACATTCCATCTTCTCCGGCAAGGCGCACGACAAACGAGGCACCACCATGTTCCATGGCGTTCAAGCAGGCCTCAACAAGTGCGACACTGACGGCTTCGATGCCATCGCGGTCCATTCCCAGAGCTTCCCCCAGGGTCTCAACCGCTTTGGCCGCCACCAATTCGATATTGGGCACGGCGGGAAGGTGCAGCACCACCTCCATAATCTGATTACAACTGTATCAGAGCGTTTGTCAGGCTCCATGCGATTCGGAGATGCTGCACCGGAATCACAACACTGAGATTAAGCGCCTGAACGGTCGCAACTCCTAAAGCCGCAAGACCGAGAACAACTACAGAGCAGCGCACGAAAACCGTTGACCTCATCGAACCCCTCCGCATCGGTATACAGCAAGGTCCATGCCACTCTGGATCGTTGTTTTCCATCATCAGAATGATGCATACTACAACAATCAGCGATCAATATCGCGATCGTCGTCATTTAAAGTCTTTATTTTAAGATGTTAAATAGAACTGTGGCATACTGCAACAACTGATGCAATTTACCTCATTTTTCGATAGAGGGTCGTTCGATCGATTCCTAGGATGCGAGCGGCCTCGGTCCGGTTTCCGCCGGTCACTTCAAGGATCCTTCGGATGTGCCTCAACTCAATGTCCTTCAACGACACCAGGCTTTCGACATCTGTTTCCGGCCGCCGTTGTTCACCAAGCCCAAGATCGGCTGCGACAATCACCGTCCCCGGAGGTGCCAGGGCAATCGCAGCCTGGATGACATTCTCCAGCTCCCGAACGTTGCCCGGAAAGTCATAGGAGGACAGAACCCGGACCGCATCTCGATCCAACTCGAGTCCACCCCTCCCAAACCGTTCGCCATAGAGGTCCAGGAAATGCCTGGCCAAGAGCGGAATGTCCGTCGGGCGTTCCCGAAGGGGCGGAACCACAATCACCACAACTCGAAGACGGTAATAGAGATCAGCCCGGAACTCGCCCCGTTCCACCATCTCCTCAAGGTCCTTGTTCGTCGCCGTCACCAGCCGAAGGTCGACCGGAATCCGCTCCCGCCCCCCCAGTCTTTCAAATTCCCGTTCCTGAACGACCCTGAGGAGTTTGGCCTGGAGAGGCAGACTGAGGTCACCAACCTCGTCAAGAAAGAGCGTGCCGCCATCGGCCAGTTCGATCTTCCCCATTCTCCCGGACACACCGGTTGCGACACCCTCTTCGATTCCGAAGAGTTCGGCTTCAAGCAGGGTCTCCGGCAGCGCGGCACAATTCAGCGGCACGAAAGGTCCGCCACTGCGATCGGAAAAACCATGAAGCAGTTGGGCGACCCGCTCTTTCCCGACGCCAGACTCTCCCCGAAGCATCACGCTGACGCCAGTCGGCGCCACCCGCCTGACCAGTTCCAGCATGCGATCCACGGGCGGAGAGGCCCCGATGAAACCCTCCCGTTTCGCTACATCCCGCAGTGCCCGATTCTCGTCCTCAAGCCGGCTCTTGTCCCGTTCAACTTGTGCAACATGGCGGGAAGTCGAGATGGCCGCGGCAACCAGTCCCGCCAGCGACAAGAGAAAACGGCTGTCGCTGTCGGAGAAACTCATCCGACCGTCCCGGCTTTCCTTGTCACCGAGGACCACAAGGCCAAACAACGAATCCCGCCATTTCAGGGGCGCAGCGACCAGCTCGAAGGGAGGTCCGTGATCCGGGCGTTCCCGGGAAACCACCTCGCCCGCAGACAAACGATCGAGGAAGTCGGAACCGAACAACGAAAGCACCTGCCCAAGGTCCGTTGGAAGGCCGATCGACCTGACGACCGAGAACTGCTCATCCTTGCGAAGGGTCCCGACCAGCCCGCAGCCGGCATCCAGGGTGCCCACCGCGTGCTGCAGCAACTCCTCAACCAGCTGATCCTCCGACCGGACACCTCCGACCGACAGCGAGAGATCCACCAGGGTCTCAAACTGGAATTCGCGCCAACTGCCGTCAAAATTGCTCATCATCACCGCGACCAGTGTACCTGTGGATGAGACGGTCCGCATCTTCGAAAGAAATGGGGTGCACACAGGAACAACAGAAGTTCGAGCGCTCACTCCAAATGTGGAACCCGAAGAAAAACGCCCTTTCTTTCCTCAAAGGCCCCGCTCGGCCAGCTTCTCCATCAGCATGACATAGGCCCGTTGTCCGCGCCTGAAACTCTCAAGGCGGAAGAACTCGTTAGGGGAGTGAAAATTCTCGTCCTCCAGTGCAAACGCAAAGTTGAGAGAATAGACGCCGAGAATGTTGCGGAAGTGGCTGCAGATTGGCAGGGTTCCACCGGATGGCCTCCGGTCGGCATGATTTCCACATTCTCGATCCCGGCCC
>CAYSHZ010000249.1:0-5733 GCA_964430905.1 uncultured Thermoanaerobaculia bacterium
GGGGACAACAGCGACACAACCGGTGACACTATCTGGGTCGGACGCCTGGAAACTGCGCTGGAGACTCCCCTGTTCTCCGATGGCTTCGAAAGCGGTGATTTCTGGGGGTGGGACGACGCCCAACCCTGACTCCCTGATGACCCACCGGAAAATGGGGTGGGGACCGGCTACACTCTCCACATGGACCACCACCTCACTCTCGGCGCACATCTTCTGTTGTGGATCTTTCCGCTTGTGCTGACTCTCGGTGTTGTCGCAGGCGCCCTGATGGAGAAACGGCATGGGGGGAATCCCCAATGATCGACCCGACCACCTCCATCACCGTTGACGTCGTCATGGTGCTCTACCTGTTCGTTCTCCTGGGCATCGGTTGGCTTGCCGGTCGTCGAACCCACGGGGGGGACGACTTCCACCTGGCCGGGCGTTCCCTGGGGGCATGGTCGGCTGGAATTTCCTCGACGGCGAGTTCCGAATCCGGCTGGGTCACCCTGGGCGCGGTCGGCATGACCTACGCCTACGGCATCTCCGGACTGTGGTTCGCTCCCGGCTGCCTGATGGGCTACCTGGTCAACGTCTACCTCGTCGCCCCGCGCCTCCGCCGCCTGTCTGCGGACCAGCAATCGGTGACCCTGACCGACGTCATCACCCTGCGATGGGGAGATCCCAAAAACGTCCTGAGAATCACCGCAACGACGATCATTTTGCTGTGCATGATGATCTACGTCGCCTCCCAGATGACCGCGGCCGGCAAGGCCTTTGCTTCGACCCTCGGCCTCGGGGAAAGTGGCTATTTCTGGGGCGTCATCATCGGCGCCATCGTCATCACGATCGTCACCCTGATGGGCGGCTTCCGGGCCGTCGCATGGACCGATCTCTTCCAGGGTCTCCTGGTCGCCGCCGGGGTTGTGATCTTGCCCCTGTATGCGGTCTCCCGTCTCGGCGGGTTCGGCGCCCTCTTCCAGGGCCTCGGCGCAATCGATCCCCATCTTCTCAGTGCCGGAGGCGGCCGCATGGGGCCGGCGCTCTGGGGCTTCATCATCGGCAACCTGGGAATCGGCCTGGGATATCCGGGAATGCCTCATGTGGTCACCCGCTACATGGCCGCCCGGAATGACCACGAAGTACGGCGACTGCGGATCATCGCAATGCTCTGGGGCGTCGCGGTCTTCTACGGCGCCGGTCTGGCCGGTCTGGCCGGACGGGTAATGCTACCCGACTTGGCGGACGGCGAAACGGCACTGATCGCCCTGGCCCTCAAGCTGGCACATCCGGTCGTTGCGGGCCTGCTGCTGGCTGCGGTCATTTCCGCCGTGCTTTCAACCGTGTCCTCACAATTATTGGTCGCCGCCTCGGCGGTCTCCTACGACATCGTCGAAGGGGCGATCAACCTCAAACAGGACGATCGGCGCAGTCTGGTCCTGGGCCGATGGACCGTTGCCGTTGTCGGTCTCCTGGGTGTCCTGATCGCATTGAGGGGCGAGACCGTCATCTTCTGGTTCGTCCTGTTTGCCTGGTCCGGCCTGGGCGCCAGCTTCGCACCCCTGACCCTGATGGCGCTGCGTCCCCACCTGATCAACCGCTACGGCGCAATGGCCTGTATGCTGACGGGCAGCGGTGTCACCGTCATCTGGAAACTGGGCATCAAGAACGTCACCGATCCTGCCTCGATCGGTCCCCATGTCTTCGACCGGCTGTGGTGGATCACCCTGATCGTCGGGGCGCTCATCCTGATCCTGGGGCGGATCACCAAGAGCTTCAGGCTTGGCCACACCATCGCGGTCCTCGGCGCAACCGCCATCACCCTGGTCTCATGGTTCCTCGTGCAGAACTGGGGCCTGCACAACCTCTATGAACTGGTGCCGGCCTTCGCCTTTGCCGCGACGGCGGCGCTGGTCGTCAGCCGGATTGTGCCTGGGAACGAAGGGGTTCAAGACGAGTCGAAGAGTGTCTGATTCGGCGGGTCGAATAGGTCAGAAAGGTCGAACTGGTTGGAAGGCAGAAATCTCTGACTTCCTACGATTCTCCCGGTCGGGGGTTCTCCGAGAGTAGACGTCGGTCACCGTGATGATCCTCGATGAACTATCGTTACCCTGGTCACCGGAAATTTCAAGGGTCACGGTGAACTCGCCAGTGGTTGGGAAACGATGGCTGGGGTTCAACTCGGTACTGGCCTCCGATCCATCCCCAAAATCCCACAGAACATCGGCAAAATACCACTGGGACGTGTTGGTGAACCAGTAATTCCGGCCACTGGAGTGATACCGAAAACTCGCTTCCGGCGATCGACATTCTAGGGTGAAGATATCGATGAAGGGCGCGGCGGTCGAATAGAGAACTCCATTACTGATGGCCGAAGCGAAACCATCCCTGATCCTTACAACAGATCGAGCGATTGGTTCACTGGGGTCCGAGAAATCGATCACCGTTGTTTCAGGGTCCCCAATGACCGCTGTGGTCCCGGAGGCAACGACAGACTTGGAATATTCGCCCGTGGTCAATGTCGACAACAATACCGGTTCTGATGGGTCGGAAATATCGACGACCCTCGGGAAGCCCACCCATATCGTTACGACGGCCAAACCTTGCAGAGTCGCAACATCGGTGAGACCCAAATGTGAATTCGAGGGAACGAGGTCCAATTCCCCGAGAACCTGGGGGACTGAAGGTTGGGAAATATCGATAGACATCAGTGTCCTCGCCGCAACAACCCATGCAACCTGACCATCGATGGTTACCCCACTGGCGCTTCTGACCATCGGCGGCTCGTTGTCGATCGGAACCGAAGACACAACGGCCGGACAGCTTGGATCTGTGACATCAACCAAAACGACTTCATGAGAGGATGAGAAGAAGCCATCACCGGTTGTGACGACCACAGTGCTTCCCGAACAATCCAAATCATAGGTAACGGACTGGAGATCCAGGATCGATACAATTTTTGGTTCTCGAGGATTCCGAATGCCGATAATGACCAGTCCAGCCTCGCCCACGGCAACATATGCATAGCCGCCCTCGACGACGATCTTCACCGCATATCCAGGGAGGGGAAGCCGGGCCAACGGGACCGGATGCAGCGGATCACTGACATCCAGAATCTGGAGTCCGGCATTGCCGTCCGCGACATAACCAAAGGCACCATCAACTGCCATCTGTTCGGCACGCCCGGCAGGAACGCCCGATAGAGTCTGGGGTAGGCCCGAGCCCAATGCATAGGCTGCGATCGTTGAGGAATAGTCCGCCCTGTACAGTCGATCTTCGGTATTGGCCAGCGATCCCCAGCCGGCCCTCGGGACCTCCGACTCAAAGGTAACAACCGGATTGGTCGGGTTCTCCAAACCGAACCTGAAGAATCCCCGTCTCCCATCGGAGATTTCTTGACCGACGGCAAGAGCATCGGATCCATCCCAAACGGCCTCCTCGATCCAATACATCGAAATGGAGTCACTGAGATCGTGGAGGACGATGTTCTCGGGATCCAAGAAATCGATGACCGCCAGTTTCGACATATGCGAGTGGATCAATGCCTTTGAAACCCCAGCCCAGACACCACCCCAAATATTGTCTGGATCGGAAAAATAATCAGAAAATACCCCAAGAAGCACCGGCGAATCGGCTTCCCCGACATCATAGATATGGAGACCACCCAGACTTTCAGCGGCAAGAACAAAAAGAACATCACCCGACATCTCCAGATCACTCATGATGAAAATATCCGGCAGCGGCTCAAGAAGAACGGGATGGTAGGGGTCGGAGACGTCAATCAGATCAACAGAAAAGCCTTCGAGGCTCTGACTGGCCAGGATCGAATCGTTGGCCGCAATCGCAAAGGAAAGAAAGGGATTCGGAAGATCAGCCGATGTCCAGAGCTTTCGGGGATGTGCGGGAAATCTCAGGTCGAAACAGATGACCCCTCCCCCATTTTCCACGACGTAACCATAACCTCGATCGTCTATTTCCAGGCGGTCTCCCATGAGGAAACTACCATCGCCATACCCGGCGCCCCGCTCTGCCGCGACGGCCGACACCATCCTCGGTTGGTCAGGATTCTCAAGACTCCAGATCGTCAACCCGAGGTTGTCCATCTTGAAGAGATGGCCTCTGGCGTATGCAAAATCAATATCACGGGACGGCTCATCGATTCGGACTGCCCCACCGGCTCCGGGGCAAGAATGCGCGGCATCCTGTGACCATCCAACAACAGGATGGATGCTCATGACAAGCAAGAGTAACCATAGAAAACACCCCATTCGGCTCCCACAGTTCATTCAATACCCTCTTCGAATCTTGACCCCTACTCCCTCGGAGGCGGTGTCATGCCAAAGGACAAGCGAACGAAGCGCCGGGCATTCTCCTGGAACTTCGCAAGGGCCGGGTCCCCGTCGTTGACGATCAACCCATGTTTCTTGAGGTTGGGATTGGAGCAGAAACCCTCGAGAGGCACTCCGGCGATACCGGTCTCGAGGTAGAAACCGACCGTCGGTGAGACCCCGCTTTGCTCCGCGAGGTCCGCGCAGTGGTCTGACAGGCGTAGATCGGCATACATCGAACCTTCCCAGTCGAACCCCGTCGGATCCGGCAGCAGCGGCTGGTCGTGATCCAGGAGATTTCGGTAGCGCATGAAGGCCCGACGGAGCAGCAATCGTCTCCGCCGTTGCATGTGGCGCCCAATTCTCAGCTGCAACCGGATGCGCTGCTCGGCCAGTTCCCGATCCCCGGTGACGAAGGGAGCGATCAGGGACAGCATGACCGCCTGCATCGCGTTGGATGGACCGGCCATGATGTTCTGTGCGTAACGGGTGATTCCATCCGCCACCATTTCTGACCGGGTCAGCAGGGCGCCCGCCCGCAGGCCCGTCACACCGTGGGTCTTGGACAGTGAATCGATGAAAATGATGCTGTCTGAAAAACGGGGATCATCTTGATACCAGGACACCAGTTCACGGTCACGAGGGTGAAGCCGAACATAGACCGAGTCCAGGATGATCGCCGCATGGGGCCATCGATCAAGAACGGCCTCGACGAATGCCTTGAGCTTGGGGGGTTCCAGCGTCCGGCCCGTCGGATTGTTGACCGGCATCAGGTAGACACCGTCGATCTCGGTGCCCTCGGGTACTGCGGCCACATCGGCCGCGTCTGGATCCATCCCCCGGGCCTTCGGCACCAGAAGATGGACCTTCATCCCCTGGAGGGCCATCTGATCCAACGGGCAGGGGAAGGTCGGGATCGGCACCAGGACCGTCGCCGGCTCGGCCGTACCGGCCCGGTCTCTTCTGGCTTCGGCAACACCCAAGAGGGCCGCCTGCAGCGCCTGGTTGCCACCATGAAAGACGAAGACCTGAGGCTTGGACCCCGCCGCATTCTCGAATTCAATGCCCAACTGGTGGGACCACATTTCGGACCAGCCCCTGACCACCGTCGCGTAGCCCAGGGAATCGAGGTTGTAGCCCATCGGGTGCGGCGATAACTGGCGGAGCCACCCACCCATGTGTTCGAAGGATGCGTCGAGCAGGGAACCCCAGTCCTGACGGAGACCGGGGTCTTCCGGGTCGTCGGCTGGGACGGTCCGCCAATCCAAATCGCCAATCGCAGTGGCCAGATCGTCGTATCCCAGCGACTGCATCGTACTGACGGTTCTGCTCATCAAGCGAATCGGTGCGCTGGCAAACAATTCCCGATAGCTCTCAAACACCTCAAGGCGTTTGGCCTTTGCGTTGGATCGACCTCGTTCCATGG
>CAYSHZ010000250.1:0-5714 GCA_964430905.1 uncultured Thermoanaerobaculia bacterium
CGACGGTTTCGAGTCGGGCACGACGGATGGCTGGGGAGGCTGACACCCTGGGAAGGGTCACTCTCAGCATCATCAAGACATGTGGGAGATCCAATCGACCACGACCCGGAGTCCCTGAGCATTGAATGTCGTGTCATCGGTGAAGCCCTCGGTCACCAGACGGCGCAGCATCTCGGCTTGAGACTCGGGCCTGCCGCCCTCCTCACCGGCAAAGACCATACGATTGACCTCCACCATCCGGCCCCCTGAGTGCCAACCGGCAATTGACTCCAGCCGTCCGTTCTCGTGGAGAATCCATGGTCCCCTGAACGGGGTCTCCCGGGCCGGCCCGTCAGGTTTCCACCCGGCGGGGAACCCTACGAACAGAGTGTTCCCCGATTCACCGAATGCCACCATCCCCGAGATGACCGCCACGCCGCCACGTTTCCGGATTGCCTCCGTTCGTATCCTCCGCACCAGCTCGGCGGCAATTTCGCCAGTGTCGTCGCTTCGGATTACCTCGGATCCCCTCTCGCCGAGGACGAAGTCATCCAGATCCCGATCGACGTCGAATACCAGATCCAGGGTTGTCACATCCGGATCCGAGAATGTCTGGAGTATGGACCGCAAAACAGCCTCGACCTCAAGATCCGGCACTCGTATGGCAAAGGCCAGATCGAGACATCGACCGACGATCTCCCTATTCCAGCCCATCCGGGGAAAAGGCGCAGCTCCTTGATTCAGCGCCGTTTCTGTCCCCTGCGTCCGAGCCGAGGGCGGCAACAGTCCCGGGTCATACAGAAGCCCGAGATGACACCAACCCCCAATCGAGTCGAGAATTTCGTGCCCTACTTGCTCCGCCTGATCGGGGAACTGCCGCTGGAGACCCGCGACGATTGTCTCGGGATCCTCGCCCTCGTCACAGCCCAGCCAGACGGCGCCGCCAATCGGGTCGAGATGCAGAAGGTCACCGTCTCCCGGAAGAACGACGATGCCCTCGTCAAGAATCTCGAATGCAACCCCGTCGGCCGGACGCGGACGGGGTTTCGGCACCTTGACCCCCGGCGACAAAACCTCTGCCACCGCCCGGTCCGAAGGCCTCGGAAAGGCCATCAGGGCCCACCCGTCATCGATATTTTCCGGTCTCAAGGGCGTGAAACCGGCGCGCCGATCAAACTCGGCCGAGGCCCTCACCACGGCCCCTTCAATCCCATCTTCTATCAGAGGCGTTTCCTCTCCGACCCCAACCAGACTGAGACTTTCAAGGACAACCCTCTTCTTGATCTCGGCCTCGGCCCTGGCCGGTGCGCTTTGGGCTTCCGCCTCGACCTGAAGCGAGGGACTGAGATTGCACTCGATCAGCCAGGGATCAAAATCAGAGTCGATCAGTACGTCAAAACCGAAGAGCTCAAAACTCTTCCTGCTCTGGCGCCTGACCGGTGCGACCCAGGCCGCCATCGGTTCCCGAGCGGCACTGATCGTCGCCCAGATCAGTCGATGCAGTCGCCGCCACAGGGCCTCATCGTCGATGCCATCAGATTGCAAACGTTGCCGGAACTGCCCCAGCGTCATATTGAGGGAGGAGGTGGAAACTTCGGGGTCGTCCCGCAAGACGTCCGGATTGGTCAGATGCCGAAAACGGTCCCCCAGGTGTTCCCCGGCGATACTGAATGGCCGGGAGGCCCTCTTGCAAAACCCCTCCTCGAAGAGATAGACCAGGAGGGGATCGATGCTGGTCAACAGGACGTACAGCCTGAGGGTGTACTTGTGGCCGTCGAGCAGATGGGGCCGTGCCAGGTACTCCTGGACCAGGTAGCCGTCACCGGTCTCCAGCCCATCAAGATCCTCGACCAACTCAACCCCGATCCCCCGGGCCGAGCCAACCGGTTTCCGGATCCACAGGGCTTCCGGATTGCGTCTGGCGGCCCTGAGTAGACGAGAATAATCCTTTGGCAGAACGAAGGTCTCGGGGAAACAACGATAGGCGTCAACGACTCTTGAGCCCTGAAGTCTGGCCCGGGCATCCTCGATCGTCTTCGCAAGGTGGTTCTTGGCGGTCAAGGCAAGAAAACCCGGCATGTGGTTGCAGCAGACTCCCAGTGGAAGGGACGCCATCTGGGCAGTGGTCACAGGCCGGCCCCGCCAGAGAAGCCCGGCGGGATCACCCGTCGCCGCCCTCCATCCACGTTCGTGGAGGAAATCAACCACCGATCGACGGATCTCGGACCCGAGCGTGGCGTCAATCCGATACGTCCTCGAAGGTCTCGACGGGCCGGGGCTGATCATGCGTTCCCGAAACTAGTCGATAACGAACATCTGCAACGCCACCGGGAGCGTCGCCGAATTCCCTGCGTTGTTGGTCAGGATTGCGGCCCCCGTTGTGAACCGGTAGTCCGCTTCACTCCAGTTACTGTCACCCGGGGTGGAACTGGCCCCTTCAAGACCAGCGAAGTTGGGATCGTACATCAGACCGCTGGTTGCAACGCTCGGCAAACCGCCGTTGAACGCCGGGGCCACCGTTCCGTCGGAATCGTTGTCCAGGGCGACGACGGTCGATCCTGTGTAGGCCGCCCCACCCCAACAGACTCGCCAGAAGATCGCCGGATCCCCAATCCACTGCCAGGTCAAGCTCCCAGCAGCGAGATAACTCGCCGGAATGAGATTGCTCATGATGAAATCTGGAGTGGGGCTGTCGATTGCCGCAAAATTCGGACTGGCCAGGAGCACTGTATCGCCGACTCCATTGTTGGCCACTTCGGAACCGATGGTCAGCACGTCGACAGGGTTGGCCCCGGCCGCATCCCATGCGGTCAGCATCATGCCGGCAACACACTGGTTGATCTGAAAGAAACGCATCTGGATCGCCTGACGGGATGTATCTCCGTCAACACCGGCAACAATGATATCGATCAGGGCGCGCAGGCCAGGCGGACCGTTTTCAATCACTTCGCCACCCTCTCCGATGATGGGGCAGTCGGCCCAGGCTGAGGGCGAAGAACCGGCGAGCACACTGATCACCGGAGAGGAGTAGACCGCCATGGCCGCAACTCGCTTCAAGAAGTCTCGGCGGTCGGTACCTTCCGGTTTCGACCTCAGGGTTTTCTTGTGATCTTTCATGTACCCTCCGGGAAAATTAGAACGGACAGTCAATTTCTCCCAGCAGTCTACCAGCATTCGACAGAATCCCATGATCGTCCTACAGTGAACCTCATCCTAAGGAGGACCCCATCTCGACTGAGAATCTCGAACGCTGCCTCAACCTGGTGCACCGGATCTTCAAAGGCCATGGAATCTGGCACCTTCTGACCTATGGCACGTTACTGGGCGCCATCCGGGATGGGCAGTTGATTCCCTGGGATGATGACATCGACCTGATGGTTCGACCTTCCGATCTCGATCGGATCCTCAATCTCAATCCTGTACTGGCACCCAACCAGTTGAGCTTTCGGAGGATCACCCATGGTCCGGAAATACTGGCGGTCAATGCCGGCTCAGTCCGAAGCTTCTTCCCGTGCCAACTGGCCATCATCTACGCCGGCCGCAAGATCGGAGATCTCTACGCCTTCAATCTCTTTTCCGACGGCGTTCTTCGCCGTTTCGATACCGCCACCGGCGTCTACTGGTGTCCGCACTCAAGCTTCCCTCACTTCTTTGTCGAGGGAACCTGCGCCGCTTCGATCGGCAACCACGACTATCCCGTTCCCCGGCATGCCGAGGCCTTTCTCGAGAGCGTCTACGGCGAGGACTGGCGGGAACCCTATCGGGCACAACATCAGGGCGGCACTCTGCGGGAGGGTCGCACAACCCACGGCGACCGCTACGAGCCCACGTTGGACCGGGAAATGCAGTGGTGTGGCGAGCAGGGTTGGGACCGTACCCGGTATCGGCAGGAACTGCGGTGGCCCCGGGAGATTCGCGGCGCCGGACCCATCGGGCCAACTGAACGCACGGCCGACACCAGTCGAGCCCTCTGGTGGAAGACCCTTGATGAACTCGTCGAACATTTCTGACTCCGGGGGCCGGCAGGCCATCATCCTCGCAGCCGGCCGCGGGTGGCGGATGCGTCCGCTTTCGGACGAATGCCACAAGAGCCTCCTCAAGATCGGTGGCAGAACCATCCTCGAAGGCATCATTGACGCCCTCCTGAACGCCGGGATCGAAGAGATCCTGGTCGTTACCGGCTACCGGGCACAGTCCATCCGCGAGACGCTCGACTCCGCATTTCCCGAAGCAAGGTTGAGCTACCTTCACAACAAACGCTGGGAGACGACCAACAACATCGTCTCGCTGTCGCTGGCATTCGATACCCTCGAGGTCACGAACGACATCGTCGTCATCGAGTGTGACCTGGTCTTCAACCCGGGGATTCTGGAGACCCTTCTGGCCGTCCCAGGCAATGCGGCGCTCGTCAGCCCCTACGGTACCGGCATGGACGGCACCGTTGTGACGGTCGCATCGGAAAACATCACCGCCGTACACCCACCCCATGCCCAGGGTGCGACCTTCGACTACGACTCGACGTTCAAGACCCTCAACATCTACAAGTTCGAACACCGTTTCTGTTCGGAGGTATTAAGCGGCCTCCTCCACTTTTACGCCGAAAGTGTCGATCCCAACAGCTACTATGAACTGGTCCTCGGGATGCTGGTCTCGATGCAGCATCAGCAGATCCGTGCTGTGGTCGTTCCAACCGAAAGCTGGGCGGAGATCGACGATCCCAACGATCTCGAGGTCGCCCGCTTCGCCTTTGAACCTGAACATCGTCTCGATCATGTCGAGACGACCCATGGCGCCTACTGGAACCTCGATCTGCTGGACTTCGGTCACCCGACCAATCCATTCTTTCCGCCCCCCGCGATGATGGCCGCCATGCGCCGCGCCCTGCCCAACCTCGTCGCGGCCTACGGCTCTACCCAGGACTCCCTCGATCAGAAACTGGCCTATGTGCTGAAGTGCAGTGCCGAGAATCTGCGGTGCCTCAACGGCGCTTCGCAGGCCTTTCCGCTATTGGCCGAACGGTGGAAGGACCGCCCCGTTCTCCTGCCCCGGCCCACCTTCCTCGAGTGGCCGGCCGCCTTCCCCTCCCACGAAATCTACGAAGACCGCCCCGGTCTCGACCTCGAGATGACCGTCAACCGGGCTCAAAAAAACTCGATACTGGTGATTGTCAATCCCAACAATCCCACGGGCACCGTCGTGCCGACCGCCGATATTCTCAAGCTCGCTGCACACCGCCCCGACGTCCTCTTCGTCATCGACGAAAGCTTCGCCGCCTTTGCCGCCCAACCCACGGTTCTCGAACTGATCAAGACCCAACCTCCGGCCAACATCACCGTGCTGACCAGCCTGGGCAAGGCCTTCGGTGTTCCCGGACTCAGGATCGGAGGCTTCTTTACACCGGACAGGGATCTCCATCGCTGGATCGGCGAGAGACTGCCGATCTGGAATTCCAACGCCCTTGCAGAGTTCTTCCTGGAAACCGTCCTCAAGTACCGTACCGAGTTTGAGGAGTCGGTCCGCCTCGTTCAACGGCAACGGACTTTTCTGGCAGATCGCCTTGACCGGTCGGCCCTTGTTGACCGGGTCTTCCCGTCGGCTGCCAATTTCCTCCTTCTTCGTCTCGCTCCCGGGGACCCCGGATCCGGGAGAAGGTTGGTCCAGGAAATTCTCGGCCGGGACCGGATCCTCCTCAAGGACGTTTCGGACCGCTTCCCTGACGATCACGCCTATCTGCG
>CAYSHZ010000251.1:0-5708 GCA_964430905.1 uncultured Thermoanaerobaculia bacterium
CTCCCAAAGGCATGGTATTCGTAGGGGCGGGGTTTATCCCCGCCCGTCTATTCTTGACCTTTGCAAGAGGCTCAGCTGACAGCTGAATGCTAATGGCTCTATAATGACCCGCTGGAGTAGAGAATTTTGGACCATACCAGGAGTTTTTGCATTATCGCCCACATCGATCACGGGAAGTCGACCCTTGCCGATCGGTTGATCCAGTTCTGCGGCGGCGTCGAGGATCGTGAGTTCCGGGACCAGATCCTGGACTCGATGGATCTCGAGCGCGAGCGGGGCATCACCATCAAATCCAACACAATTTCCCTGGACTACACCGCCCGGGACGGAGAGACCTACAGACTCAACCTGATCGACACGCCGGGACACGTTGATTTCTCCCACGAGGTGCGGCGTTCCCTGATGTCGTGCGAAGGCGCGCTCTTATTGGTCGATGCCTCGCAGGGTGTCGAGGCCCAGACGATGGCCAATATGTACCTGGCCCTGGAGCACGATCTGGAGATGGTTCCGGTGATCAACAAGATCGACCTGCCTTCTGCCGATGTCGAGAGAGTCAAGGAGGAGATCGAAGAGGATCTGGGCCTGGATTCCGACGACGCCGTTCTCTGTTCGGCCAAGACCGGCGCAGGTGTCGAGGATGTGCTGGAGGCGATCGTCAACCACCTGCCGGCCCCCGAGGGCGATCCAGACGGTCCACTCCAGGTCTTGATCTTCGATGCACAGTACGATCCCTATCGAGGCGCCGTTCTGCTGGTACGGGTGATGAACGGTACGATGAAAAAGGGGCAGCGGGTCCTCTTCATGCATACCAAGGCAGAGCATACGATCGAGGAACTGGGACTGCTCAAGCTGCAAAAAGAGGCCGCAGAATCCTTGAGCGCAGGTGACGTCGGCTACGTTATCGCCGGAATCAAGTCGGTCTCGGACATCAACATCGGCGATACCGTCACCGATCTTGCCCAGTCGGCTGCCGAGCCCATCCCCGGCTACCGGGAGAGCAAGCCTGTTGTTTTCTCCTCGGTCTATCCGATGGCGACTGACGAATACGGCGATCTGACCAAGGCACTGGAGAAGCTCAAGCTCAATGATGCCGCGCTGATCTACGAGAAGGACTCATCCCAGGCCCTGGGATTCGGCTACCGCTGCGGATTCCTGGGCCTCCTGCATCTCGAAATCGTCCAGCAGCGGCTGGAACGGGAGTACGACCTTTCGCTGTTGCTGTCGGCGCCCTCGGTTCGCTACCGGATCACCTTGAACAACGGAGACCAGTCCTGGATCGACAACCCCTCACTCTACCCCGACCCGACAACCATCGACACTGTCGAGGAACCATTTATCAGGGCGGCCATCATGATGCCCGATCGCTACATCGGATCGGTGATGGAACTCTGCCGCGATCGGCGCGGGGAAGAGACGACCTTCAACTATCTCTCTGCGGGCCGCGTGGAATTGACCTCCGAGATGCCCCTGGCCGAGGTCTTGTTTGACTTTTATGATCGGCTCAAATCGATCACCCAGGGTTACGGGTCCTTTGACTACGAGATGCTGGACTATCGGGTCACGGATGTCGTCAAGGTCGAGATCCTGGTCAACACCGAACCGGTCGACCCGCTGTCTCAGCTGGTTCATCGGGAGAAGGCACGGGCCAGGGCCCTCCACTACTGCGAAAAACTCAAGGACACCATCCCCAAACAGCAGTTCAAGATCGCCATCCAGGGGGCCATCGGCGGAACCGTCATTGCGCGGTCGACCATCAATGCCTTCCGCAAGGACGTTACCGCCAAGTGCTACGGCGGCGACATCAGCCGCAAGCGCAAACTGCTCGAGAAGCAGAAGAAGGGCAAGAAGCGCATGAAGATGGTCGGCAACGTCGAAATTCCGCAGTCGGCCTTCATAGCGGTCTTAAAGTCGGATACGGACTGAAGTCATCCTCGACAACACTGATCCGGAATCAACGGAGACGAGGAACTGGGAAGATCGTTTTCTCACCGAGAGTACAGAGACGCTCAATCAATGATGATCTTTGGTCTTGAGGCTCCCCGACCACGCCTGCCAGGCGATTCGGGAAGAGACCAGGAGCGCCGTCCCGACCATCAGGTAGAGCGGTCCGACAATGACATGGGTGACCGTAGTCCTGAGGAAGCGTCCCCCAACCATCATCAGGATCACCAGGGCCCACGACGAGGGGGAGAGGAAGCCTCCGAGGCAACGGCCGTTGCCCCGCTCCCGAATCCGGTCGGTGATTTTACGGGCAGCCCGATCGAGTGCCATTCTGGACTTCAGGAGACCGATGGCGATCGCCACTGGGGCTAACCAGAGCGCTGCCGCGGGGGTCGACTGCCACAGCCAGAGTCCGCCGACTCCGAAAAGTACCGTGCCCACCACAGTCCACATCAAGCCGGCCAACAGCAGTTGCGTGGCAACGCCGGCCACCGGTTTGTGGTTCTCTGCCCAGTCCTTCACTCGATCTCCTGACCGACGAGCGACGTCACACGTCCCGCCGTTTCAAGGAATATTCTACGCCCATCGGAAGGTTGGGCAAAGAGAGAATGGCGATCGGAGACAGGGACCGAGGAAGATCGATCCGGCCGTGGTGTAGGATTGAAAGGATTGGAGTTTGCAATGAGGAACCGTTGGTTTGGTGCCGTGGCGTTCGGCCTCGTCGTCCTGGTTGGGGCCGGGGGCGCGGAAGTGGCAGCTGCCGGACCTTCATGGCTTGAGGGCGCCCGGATCTCCTCTCCCTACGATGATCCTGCCGGCTGGAGCAGCTGGGAAGAAGGAGTCCAGACCGCGGTGGACAACGGCGCCACGGTCATCCTGGACTGGGGAATGATCTCCGACAACTGGAAGCCCCTCTTCGAACCCGACCAGACAGAGGCCGTAACCCAAATCGGTAACAGGGCAGCCTGGGTGCATCAGCAGTTTCCCGGAGTCCACTACATTGTCTATGTGGCCCCGTTGGAATATGTGACCGAGGATCTGGACAGCGACGGCGACGGGGTGATCGATCCCGGGAAAGAGGGCGACAGCCTCTCGCTCCAGCATCCCGAATGGGCCCAGGTGGGAATCGACGGACGCTCGGCCTTTTTCTTCGGTTTCCAGCCGGGAATGCCCTTCTGGGTCTGCTCGACCTGCGAGGATGTCTGGACCACGCCTGCCAACGACAGCTTTCGGCAGGCAGTTCTCGGTCTCTACAGGCGATTGGCCTCGACCGAACTGGATGGACTGTGGCTCGATGTTCCCTTCCTGATGGATGAATTCGGGGAGAACTGGAATCAGCAATTCCCCGATGTCGGGCCTTCGGCCCGGGCACTGTTTGAAGCCCAGACCGGCTTGACCCTGGGAACGCCACCCCTGGCGCCGGACTGGTCGGACCCTACTTGGCAGGCGTTCATTGGGTGGCGCTATCGCCTGATCGAGGATTTCCTCGGAGAGGTTGACCAGGAGACCCGTGGAGTCGATGGGGATTTCGCCCTGATCGTCGAGTCGTCGGTCAGCTGGAACAACCGCATGACCGGTTTTGGGGCCGGGCCGGCCACCATTCCCGGTGTTGTCCAAACGACGGCCCACGAACTCGGCGGGACCGAGCGCCCGACCTCGGTCTTCGGTTGGCAATTCTTCCTGGCCCAGCTCCAGGCGTGGCGCCACGTTGACCTCCAGCATGACGAGGCGTCCTGGCTGCTGGGGTACGTCGAGGCGGGGCATTCGGACACCTTCGCCGTCGGTCTCCTGCATGCCGCGGCTGCTGGCCTCTCCGGTTTCGGGCTGCACGTATCGGGAGCCGAGAACATGACCACCATGCACGACCGGGATCTTCTCAGGCGTCTCAATGCCTGGCTGGGCGGCATCGGCGGTGATCTCTGGCGGGGTTCGGTTGAACCGATGGCGAACACTGCGGTCGTATTTTCTCGTCCGACGATGGATTTCGTGTCGCGGGCCTCCTGGGATCTGGACGACTATGGCGCCGCATTTCTGGCGGTTCTGATGATGCTTCAGGAACACCATATTCCCTACGAGGTGATCTCGGTCGACGATCTGAATCGCCTTGAGGACTTCGAGACCGCCATCGTGCCGGACGGGCGCTGCCTCGGTGATGACCACGCGTCGGAAATTCGGCAATGGGTCGCATCGGGCGGCAAACTGCTGGCCACCGGAAGGACCTCGAGCCTGGATGAGAAGGGTAACGCCCGTGCCGACTATGCTCTGACCGACGTCTTCGGAGTTCATCTTGCGGATGTCGAGGAGGAGGATGAGCGCGTCTTCGAAAACGCATTCGGTCAGGGGCTCTCCGTCCTGGCGCCCATGCCCCACGAACTCTACTATTTCTGGGCCGCGGACCCCGAAAATCCGCAGCCGGCCGACGGTGCCGAGGCCGCAAACCAGAGCGCCGCATTTGAGGCGCTGTATCAGCGCCTCGCCCCGACGCTCCTCCTGGAGAGTGAGGTCTCTGCCGAGGTCGTCGTGCTGCCATGGAGGACCGCGAACGGGAAGTTCCTCCTCAGTGTGGTCAATTTCTCAGGCATCGACGCATCGACGGCAAAACCCCGTCCGGTTACCTTCGACCTGAGGATGCACCTTCCGCCCGTGGTCAGTCTCCCGGCCGTCAGGTCGACCGAGATACTGGATTCTTCCAGGTCCATCGCCGCTGTCATGGAAAACGACACGACGCTGGACATCCATCTCGAGGTCCAGACGGGGTCGTTGGTTGAGATTCTCCCGACCCGGCAGAGCGACCCGGTGGGGATTGAACGCCCTGCCGTGACCTACCCGGACTGAACGGGGTGGTTCCGAAGACAGGAGAGACCACCGGAGTTACCGGAGCGGGGCTTTACGTCCACGTTCCCTTCTGCTCGTCCATCTGTCCCTACTGCGATTTTGCGGTGACCCTGGCCGGAGAAGAACGCCGAGCCCAATGGGAGAGGAGTCTGAAGGCCGAGGCCTCGATGTTTGGTGATCTCAATTGGGCCTTCGATACCGTCTATTTTGGTGGCGGAACCCCGTCGTCGCTGGGAATCGATCGTCTGGCGCGGGTCGTCGACGGACTGAAAACCCGTTTGAGGATTGAGGGGGACGCCCGTTGGTTTCTCGAGATTAATCCCGAGGATGTGACGGTTGAGGCAGCCCGCGCCTGGCGGGAGAACGGATTTTCCAGCGTCAGCGTCGGGGTCCAGGCGCTGGATGATGAAATCCTGCGGGTGCTGGGGCGGAGACACACCGCGGACGATGCGAGACGGGCGGTTGTCACGCTGCTGGAAGCCGGTTTCGAGACCGTCTCAATCGATCTGATCTTCGGTATTGACGGCCAACAGATCGCCGGGTGGAAACGGCAGCTGATTGAGGCCGCAGCCCTGGGAAGCCGGCATCTTTCATGCTACCAGTTGACCTTCCACCAGGGAACAATCTTCGGAAGGCGGCGTGAGGCCGGTCTGACCAGCGAGATGGGGGAGGGCGCCCAGGCGGAGTTTTTCCGAACGGCCGACGAGATCCTCGGTTGTTCGGGGTTCGAGCATTACGAGGTCTCAAACTGGGCCCAGCCTCCTCACCGTTCGGCCCACAATACCAAGTACTGGACAGGGGTGCCCTATCTGGGTCTGGGTCCTGGCGCCCATTCCTTCGACGGTCGTTTTCGGCGCTGGTGGAATCGCCGCAAGCTCCGACTCTGGCACCACGACATTGAAGAGGGAAGATCCCCGATCGAAGATCAGGAG
>CAYSHZ010000252.1:0-3168 GCA_964430905.1 uncultured Thermoanaerobaculia bacterium
CTCTCAAGAACCACTTTGCTCCCTTGGGCTGTTGCCTCCTGGCTCATGCTCCTTTCTTCCCCACCGGTTGCTGCCCAGAGCGCAGGCATCGATCCCGAACCGGGAACACCATCTTCCGGAGGGATCACCCTTTTGGACAACGAACACCGGGTCACAACCACGGGGACCCTGAAATATTGGCGCGCCTACTCGACCAACGGCGGACGGGCCATGCTCAAGGTCTTTAGACCCGAAGGAAGTAGGCTGGTTCTGGTGGGAACATCCCCACTGGTCACCTTGCCTGCGGGAAAAATTGGCACCTTTCGCTGTTCCATTCCGGTCTCCAGGAACGACATCATCGGCTGCTACTGTCCCGATACCAACTGCACCGACCGAAGTACAACCGGTTTGGCCCTGGAAACCGGGGGCGACGTCGGGACTTCCCCGGCAGATATCTTTCAAGCCGGCCCGGGAGTGCCCGCCCTGTTTGCATCGACAACCCTCTCGTTCAACGTTCCATCAATGGCAACCACCGATCTCGTCATCCCGGTTGTCGGCCGGGGTCCTGGTATCGGTGGAACCCAGTGGGTGACCTCTCTCGAAGTCTTCAACACCGGTGTTCAGGAAGCCCGGGTGGCGCTCTACTTCAACCAGTCGGGAATGGACAACACGACGCCAACGGCCTCAGCCCAGGCGATCATCCCTGCCCGCGGCATGCTGGTCGTCGATGACCTCCTCCTGGAGACCTTCAACACCGAAGCGGCCCTGGGTTCCGTCGATTTGATTGCCTCGGAGCCCATCATCGCCCATTCCAACATCACCAATACCGGAAGCTCGACCGGCACCTATGGACAAAAGGTTCCCGCCGTTCCAGCCAATTGGGCTTTGGGGGACGACGAAGCGCCCGGGCTGGAGCCCAACGCCGATATCGCCTACCTCTTTGCCCTGGTCGAGAACGATTCATACCGAACCAATGCCGGTATTTGCAACGTGTCGGGAGTCGTGCTTGAGGTGGATCTGGAGGCGTTCGACGGCACCTCACCCGTGGGCAATCCCCTCCGTCTGGCCGTACCCCCCTTCTCCCATGTCCAGGTCAATCGGATATTGGAGGTCCTTGATGCCGGCGATCACCCGTCCGGATTGCGCCTCAACGTCACGGCAGCTCCAGGATCGACAGCCCGCTTCCTCGCGTATTCTTCCCGAGTCGACAACACCAGTGGTGATGCGATCTTCCAGATCGGGGACAGACAGCCTCCCCTCTCGAATTGATCGGATCCGGGCAGACCTTTTTCGCACCTCTGTCCTGAACAACCCGCTTCTTCAACAACCATGGGGTTCGTAACACCAATTTCGAACCCCACTCTCTCAAGAATGCGTGTCGTCGGGTGACTCAGCCCACTCCCGGTCGGCCCAGTTGTGACTCTCGTCACTCAAAGCGGAAAATCCACGTATCAGAATCCATCGTGGTCCGACATCTTGACCAAATTGAAAGGAGGTTCGAGATGAAAACTCGATACCGGAAAATTCTGAACTTTGCAATGTGGAGTCTCATCATGACTCTCACGGTCCATGCGTGGGCCGGGATCCATCCCGCACTTGAGGGCACTCTCTCCCAGGCCGACGCATTGGTCGTCACTCCACGAACTTCGACGACTGTCGCCCTGGGGCAGGCTGTGATCCATATGGAGACAGGCGCAATCCGCCTGGTCCGTGGGGCCGCTGAGGGCGGATTCCTCAAGGTTGACGCCGTCAACCTCACATCGGGATCGCGGTACATGGTCCTGGCGGGACACAACCCGCTCTTCACCTTCTCGGCAGACTCGAATGGCCGCTTTGCGGCACGTGTCACCGATCGCGTCCAGATCAAGGGAATGGTGATGATCCGCCATTCGGGCCGACCCTTCGCCTCCGGTCCGACCGATTTCCGAGTCGTTGACCTCGCAACCAAGGCCATCGCCGGCGCCGCCACAAGCCATGCAAAGAACCACGACGGCGAAATGACACCCTTGTGCGGCAACGATCCGATGGCCTCTGGACAGGCCATGGTCATGAGCTCTGATCAAGGCCAGGCCTTTGCGGCAGAAGGCTGGGGGCTGATGCCCTTCGCCGAGTTGGGCGTGATCGTCGATGGGATCGAAGTTGGATCCACATCGGCGGACGCATTTGGCTATTTCGGCTTCCTGGCCGGAGATCATCCCATGGCCGACGTCCCACTCCCCCCGGAACTCGACCCGGTGACCGATATCGACGAGATCCTGATCGTCACGCCTGACGGGGACACGGTCCTGTTCGGCAGCTTTGACGACCCCTGCACCGATGGTGGTGGGGGCGGCGGCGGCGGCGGCGGTGAACCGTCCGACTGCGGATCAATCTCAATTTGCAGCGCCGACGACACCATGATGATGGGCTGGATGGACTGGGTCGTCTTCGACGACGGTTTGCAGGTCACCACGATCTCAGCCTTCGAACTGGCCGAGAACATCCCCGTTGATGTCACCTTCGACTCCACCTTCATCGGCACCGCTCCGACCAGCGAGTGGGGTGATTTCGCCGTGACCTTCTCGTCAGACCCGGGCCCGGGCGAGCTTTCGCTCCCCGATGACGCTCCTCCACTCAATGAGGTCCAGACGATCGATCTCAGTTCAGGCGGCGCCCTGCTGGGCTCCGGCACCAATGGTGAGGACTGTGGATGGATCGATCCACCCCAGCCCGTCGACGAGGACTTCACCGACCTCTGTCCCGTTGATGCCGATAGTTTCGCCTCCGGCCACACCGGATGGACCATCTGGGACGACGGCAACGAGGACTTCTTCGTCCATGTCGTCGGACTCGAAAGCCAGACCACCTGGAATCTGATGGTCGACGGTAACGACCTCGGCGAATTCGCCGCCTCCGAGTGGGGCGAGATCCACCTGTGGTTCTCCTCCGATCCCGATGGCGGCCGAGGTGATCACCAGGGCATGGATGCCCTCCCGCTCCCCGACCAGATCCGGCCGGTCTCCTCGATCGATCTGGTCTCCCTTGTCTCCGCCGATGGCGCACCCGTGGTCGCCGGCAGCTTCGTCAACGGTTGTGACGATGTTCCGGAACCACCCCAGCCCGTCGACGAGGACTTCACCGACCTCTGCCCCGTCGATGCCGATAGTTTCGCCTCCGGCCACACCGGATGGACCATCTGGGACGACGGCA
>CAYSHZ010000252.1:3268-5703 GCA_964430905.1 uncultured Thermoanaerobaculia bacterium
GGTCGCCGGCAGCTTCGTCAACGGTTGTGACGATGTTCCGGAACCACCCCAGCCCATCGACGAGGACTTCACCGACCTCTGCCCTGCCACCGACGCGATGGCTGCAGGAAATGTTGGGTGGCTCGTCTGGGATGACGGAACCGAACAGCTGATGGTCTCGGCATCGCCTTTGGAACCGAGCGCGTCATACCAGATCATGGTTGACGGCGTGGATCTCGGCTTCTTCGATGCCAACGAGGGAGGATCCCTGTGGGTAGATTTCTCTTCAAATCCGGTCTTCGAGGGCCAGGTTCAACTGCCACCTGAGGTACAGCCTGTCACCTCCATTGATGTCGTCCAGATCCTTGACGCCCAGGGAACCCTGATTGTCGCCGGATCATTCTCCGAACCCTGCAGCATGGAATGGAATTTTGAGAGTGACGGCACCGGTCTCTGTGATGGCGAAGGATCACAGGGCGGAGATTCCTGGTGGTGGGTCAGTACACTCAACGGCCAGGTCATCGAAGAGAATCTCGTGGTCGTCTTCTGGGAAACAGAGGAAGGGATGACCTATTCGGTCGAGGTTGACGGCATCAACCTCGGAGAAATGACGCCCTTCGAGATATGGGACGGCTATGTCTCCGTCCTCAACCTCGGCACCTTCGGCGACGCTCCCATTCCGGATGAGTTAAGCCCGATTTCCGGAATTGACAATGTCCAGATCCTCGATGGAGATGGTCAGGTCGTCGTCTCTGGCAGCTACTCGGATCCCTGTTCCGGGAACGGCTCCGGGGACGGTGGCGGGAACAGGCACGAGCACCATAACGGTCACCATTCCGCCAACTAGAACTCTCCCCCCCCCCAAGAGTGCCCCGGCAGAAATGCCGGGGCATTTCTTTGTGCGGACCCGGTCTCTCAATCTTCCAGCTACTTCACCGTGGAATTGACTCGCAGGAGATCAACCAGATTGATGGCATCCTCAACGTCCAGACCCCAGAAGTTAAACTGTACGACGCCTTCGCGATCGATGATGACTGTCCAGGGCGTCCCCGGGGTTCGATAGGCGTCCATGATGCCCAGATCTGCACCCCTGACGGCCGGGCCGGCGTGGCCGACGGAGATATCCAGCCCATATGCCGCTCGGAGATCATTGGTTGCAGAGATCCTCCTATCGGCGCTACCATCCCCCCGGAGAGTTCACAATGCCAACCAGAAAAAGTCACAATCACACATGGGTCATTGCCCTCGCAACGGCCCTGACAATCACGGCCCTCGCCTGCTCCAAAGCACCTCACAAACCCCAGGCCACAACAGGGCAGCGGCCCAATATCATCGTCTTCCTCGCGGATGACCACGGCCAGTGGGCTTCGGGGCCCTATGGGAACCATGAAGTGGAGACACCAGCCCTCGATTCGTTGGCCTCAGCCGGGGTCCTGATGGCCAACGCCACCAGCCCTTCGCCCGTGTGTTCTCCCGCTCGGGCCAGCTTGATGACCGGGCGCCTCCCCTCGCAGCACGGGATTCACGACTTTCTCTCCGAGCGGCCCGAATATGACCACAACTGGCTGGCAAACGAAGTATTCCTGCCCGAACTCCTGCAAACGGCAGGCTACCGAACCGCCCTGATCGGCAAGTGGCACTGCACCACCATGAGCGTTGAGCCCCAGCGCGGCTTCGATCGCTGGCTCAGCTATGACGTCCGCCCCGAAGGCTGGCAGAACGAGTACCTCCATCACGGAACGGTCCACCTGTCCGATCAGGGATCACCGATCAGCGTTGAGGGATTTCAGCTGGAGTATCTGGCCCAGGCGGCCAGGGACTTCATCACCTCGGGAGACCCGAATCAGCCCTTCTTTCTGCTCTTTGCCCCGACCGACACGCACTTCCCCTTCGAGGGTCACAGCGAAGAATGGGTCGAACACTACCGCAAGGCTGGGCTCAGCCCGGTGGGTGCCGGAGAAACCTCGGCGCTTCCGGCGGCCGGGCCCGACTCGGTCGCACCCGACGACATCGGTGAGATCCTCGCCCAGTACTACTCCGGAGTCAGTCGGCAAGATGCCGAACTGGCCCTCTTCCTCAAGCTTCTCGATGACCGGGGCCAACTGGACAGGACCCTGATGGTCTACACCTCGGACCACGGCCAGATGATCGGCCAGCATGGGCTCCTGGGGAAATCAAATGCCACCATCCCTCAGAACCTCTACGAGGAATCGATTCGAGTGCCGATGATCCTCAGCTGGCCAGCCGGATTTTCGGACGATGGAATCACCCTCGACATTCCGTTTGATCATCTCGATCTGTTTCGAACGATCCTTGATGCAGCACAGGTTGAAATCAGCGAGGATCTCCGGCAAAAAATCAACAGCCCCGGAGAGAGTCTGTTGCCCAAACTTCGAAACCCCGATACCACGTGGCGTTCCTTCCGGTTCAGCGAGAACGGTAATGCCCGGAGTATC
>CAYSHZ010000253.1:0-5688 GCA_964430905.1 uncultured Thermoanaerobaculia bacterium
CGTCTACCTTTGAAGTTGCCGATCAGTTTGTGATCTCGAAGCTCGGTCGGAAGAGGTTGCTCGTTCTCGTCGCCGAATGGCTGAATCTGCTCCATCAGGCCCTCGAAACCCCCGCCACTGGTCGACTCGAACCAGAATTCCTCAGTTGAGGCCAAAGCTATTTCTGCCTAAGCAACCCGATGACTTACCCACAAACGGAAAAAACGATCCGCAATGAAATATGACCCTTCCTCCCGGTCGATTACATCCCGCTCCAAGAGATTCTTGACGACTCGCTGGGCGGAAGAAGCGGATTTCAAGTTGTTTTTCCTTATGAAACTGGAGCCAAATACCTCCACGCCATGCTCGGCCTGGACCAGGCCCGACAAAAACCGCCTCTGGTTTACTGCGAAGGACTCCCACAATGCAGTATATGCGTAGCTTTCTCGCTCCAAAAGTAGATTGATGGCCTGAGTGATTGTATCCGAAGTTGCTTCTGAACCACTTTCACACAGCTCCCACACTGCATGGCAAAGATGCTGGGTATAAAATGGATGCCCGCCCGTGGTTTCGCAGAGCTCCGCAACAACCTCGGGCGATATGGTCCGATTGGTTTTGATGAAACGGGATCGGATAAAGGGTTTCCATGAAGATGTCTCAATTGGTCCGAGAGGATAATGCCCACCTGCTCGATACAGTGGGCGATCCTGGTCCAGGAACATTTTTTGGATGAGGTGTTTTCGGCTCCCTAAGAAAATATAGGATACGTTCTCCTGGTCTTGAATTGCACTGCGAAGGGTACGTTCAGCGTTGTCTGTTCTGTATTCCAGGATTCGCTGGAACTCGTCAAGCACCAAAACAACTTTCCGCTTTCGACCTTTTGCAATTTCAGCTGGGGCTTTCAAGACCTCCATCAGTTCAGGTAGGCTATCGGAGCCTCCCTGCAGAGAGAAACTGATTTGAGGATTGCCTGAAGAATCCGCAGAAACGGTTGGCGCCAAGCCACCAAAAAATCCTTTGGCCACGGCCAACATTTTGTCGGCCGTTCCAGCCAGGCTTTCTGTGATGGCCTTGGCGATGGCAGCAGCTAAAGACGCTTCCCCGTCGGTTGGCCAAAGATCCACGTATGCCCACAGGTATTCCTTCTTCGGTAAACCAGATAAAGCCAGTTTGACCAGAGAAGTTTTTCCCAGGCGTCTTTCCGAGTACAAGAACAGCCGGTCCCCGTTCTCCATTGCCCGAGTAAGATCCGTCAATTCCTGTTTTCGATTACAAAAGGACGCCTTCCCAACGATCCCACCATACTTGAATGGATTTGGCAAAATACGCACCTCGCGTAACTCATAATGCGTAATCAAGCCAAATATGTCAAGGAGATTTCAAAAAGAGACAATTCATGAAACCGTCGCTCCGCCCCGTGGTCGATAAATTCGAGTACCAGGTACGCAGTTCCAGGTGTCCTATCGACGTAGAAGGTTCTTGATCCGAAAGCTGGTTCCGTTTGTGTGCACGACGTCGTACCGGATCCTGGATAGGTACTGGATACAGGCGTTCACGGCGTGTAGTTGGATCGAATGAACCACACTGCAAAAACGCTTGTCGAGAAAAACAGTGCGAACACCGCGAGAACCGTTACACGGTAAAACCTCCTTGGAATCCACCGTCCGACCTCATCAAAGCCCACTGCAGCGAATGCGGCCAGCGCCGCTATCGATGGGAAAAGGTATCTGCCCTGCGGCTGCCAATCAGCCGACACCAAATAGACGACGTAGAGAACCACATTCGTGCCGAGAATAGACAAGAGTACAGGGAGAACTCCATATTTGAAGTCCCGCCTCGACGCCATCGCTACGATTCCAACTACCACCATTGCAGTCGGCAACAAGAACACCAGATATGTCAACCTCGGCATCGGGAGGTTGAACCACCCGAATTTGGCCCAGAAGCTTCCCCATGTCGAGACGAGCCACCATGGCTCAGTCAGCAGCCGCTGGAGCGCCCCAACATACTCACCATTCCAGCCGGTCGGTAGCGCCGGCGTCCACTTTCCAAATCGGACGTGGTTGAAGAGGAACCAACCAATCCCAAGACCTCCGGCAGGGGCCAGGAACCACAATGCCGCTTTCCATTGAGAGCGGCGCACCGAGAGAATTGCAACAATCAAGAGTCCAGGGAAAAGGCACAGGCCGGAGGCCTTCATCCAAAGTGCCAGGCCGGTGGAAACAGACGCCATGATTGCCCAGCGAGTTCTCTTTGGATCGTCGACGATCGAGCAGACCAGACTCATGGTCGCAATGGCGCTCATGGCCGAAAGACCGGTATCGTTGGTCACTGTGGCCGAAGAGAACAGGAACTGGGGAAAGAGTGTGAAGCACACTGTTGCTGCGACACCAATGCCCACGTCTCGCCTCAGTCTTTCAACCAGGAAAATAACCGCCCAAACGGAAAAAAGCCCCAAGACTGCATTCGGTAGTCGAGCCAGCATGACCGTCCTGGCAGTCCTTTCGATGTTTCCTCCCCGCGTCTGATCCAAGAATGCCCGTCGACCGTCCCCGGCAAACTCGAAGTCAGGGTCGGACATGAATGGGTAATCTACCGGCCCGGTTCCGGTCACCCTTAGAAATGCCGCAGTCACCAGATAGAAGAGAGGCGGCTGGTGTGCCTCATAGGTGGATTTTTTAGTTCCGCCGTATGCCGGTGGCAACCCCCGATGCTCCAGAACGTGGTCAATATACTGGATATGAGCAGGTTCATCAGGTGCTTCACCGGGTGGCACCACAACTATCATCGAGAGAGTGATTGACAGGAAGCAGAGGGACAGGAGTAGGGCTGGTCCCCGCCGGCTGAATTCTTCCAGGCTCTTCGATTTCGGTTCCATACAGGGGATTATCCCGAATGCGGTTCTGAACGGCAAGGCCGCGTTGCCATTGGCAGAGACGATCGCAGGAATGCCCGGGCTTCCCCGAATCTGCTGCGATGACTCTTCCGGTCTGTCCCTGACGCAAACAGGCCAGATGGCGTTTCGAGGGTCTCCTACCTCGGGGCGTCGAGTTTGACCTTGACCTCGGTGACCTGACTGCCCCTGACGACGGCGACGGTGACGGTATCGCCGGGGCGGTGGTCTTCCAGGGCCAGACCCAGGTCTCCGCTGCGCCGAATCCTCTCGCCATCAACCTTGACGATGATGTCGCCCAGTTGGACACGACCCCTGCGGTCCTGGCGGGTCGGCTGGAGGCCGGCCCGGTCGGCGCCGCTGTTCGGAGTGACGCTCAATACCAGGGGTCCCTCCAGACCGTAGCGACGGGTGACGGAGTCCGGGGCCAGATCGACGCCCAGTGAGGGGCGCTGAACCTTGCCGTAGGAGATCAGGTCGGAGACGACCCAGCGAACGGTATCGACGGGGATGGCGAAGCCGATGCCGGCATAGCCGCCCGAGGGACTGACGATGGCGGTGTTGACGCCGATTAGCCGACCGTCGGAATCCAGGAGAGGGCCGCCGGAGTTGCCGGGGTTGATGGCGGCGTCGGTCTGAATGACGTCCCGGATGGGGATGCCTGCCACCGAGTTGATCTCCCGGCCCAGGGCCGAGATGATGCCGGTCGTCAGGGTCTGGTCGAAGCCGAAGGGGTTGCCGATCGCCAACACCGAATGCCCGACCTCCAGATCATGCGAGGTCCCAAGCCGGATGGCTTTGAGCCTCTCGGCGGGCGCCTCGATGCGGAGGACGGCGAGGTCCTTCTCGGCCGCGTATCCGACCAGTTCTGCGGGCCAGGAACTCTGGTCGGCCAGGGTGACCTCCGCCCGGCTGGCATCCTTGATGACGTGGAAGTTGGTGACGATGTGGCCCTGATCATCCCAGATGAAGCCGGAACCCGTGCCCTGGGGAATCTCCATCGCCCTGAAGCTGAAGAAGTCACGCCGGAGACCGATCGAGGTGATATAGACCACCGAGGGCGATGTCTCCTTGAAGAGGGAGGTCAGGGATTGTTCCTCGTGGGTCAGGGGGCCGCGCGGAGAAATTTCCCTGGAGGCCACGTGATTTTGATCGCCCGCGCCAAGACATGCGGACGCACAGAGCAGCATCGAAGACGTGGTCACGGCCGTGACGAACGAGGAAAGGGTTGGGAAAGAAAAACGAAACATGATGCCTCCGGGCTCACATTATCTCACTTCGTTGAGGGGGTGTGTCAGAGAGGTTCACCAGGCCGGGTGGCGGCCGACGAGGCTGGGGGACTCCTGTCGGTGAAAGGTGCAGTCATATTACGAGTTTCCTGGAGATCTTTACGTTTACGACTGAAATATGTTACGATTTTAGGATGAAGGATCGCAAAGATCGCGTCGAGGCTCTCTTTGATCGTGGCCGTTCCCGCAGGGCCGGTGAAATTGCGGACGCTCTCGAAGTCACGCGCCAGACCGCACACCGATACCTTCGACAGCTGGTTTCAGAAGGCCGGTTGATTCGGGAGGGTGCGGGTCGGGGGGTGAGGTACCGATTGGCATCGTTCATCTCCCAAGACCGTTTTCTCACCAAGGATCTCGAAGAAGACCGCGTGTGGGAGGAGATCAGTGGTGCCGGTTCCGTGTTCGATCGTGTCCCGAAACGGGCCCGGACCATCCTTCATTACGTCCTGACGGAGTTGGTCAACAATGTCATCGATCATTCTGGAGCCTCCGAGGTGTTCATCGAGGCGTCCCTGGAGGGCGGTACCGTTGCGCTGGTCGTTCGTGATCATGGTGTGGGGATCTTTCGTCACATTCGGGAGTGTCTCGATATGCCATCAGAACTCGACGCTCTTCAGGAACTCTCCAAGGGGAAGACGACAACGATGCCCGACAAGCACACGGGTGAGGGGATTTTCTTTTCGTCAAGGGTCTCCAGTTGGTTCGAGATCTCAAGCGGAGGCCTGCGGTGGGTGGTCGATAACCGACGTGGAGACATGGCTGTTGGCTCGTTGGAGCCGCTCGTCGCAGGGACGACGATCCGGATCGAAGTTGATCCGTCGGAGGCTCGTGATTTGACCGAGGTTTTTGACGAATACACCGAGGAGTTTGAGTTTTCAAAGACTCGAACCGTCGTCAAACTCTTTGCCTACGGTACTGAATTTGTCAGCCGGTCACAGGCGAAGCGTCTCGTTCACGGTCTCGAGCGATTCCGGGAGGTCGTTCTGGACTTCAAGGATGTCGATCTCGTCGGCCAGGGTTTTGCCGACGAAGTCTTTCGGGTGTGGGCGAGCCGACACCCGGAAGTGCACCTCGTGCCGGTTGGCATGAACGATGCCGTTGCCTTCATGGTGAGGCGTTCGAGTCCCTGAAATGGGATTTCGAGTCCCGAATGCGGGACTCTTGCTAAAAACTTGAAAATAAAACTCTTAAATATCTATTAGAAAAAGGATTGGGTTTTTCCGGTCCCTGAAATGGGATTCCCGGAAGCGCCGACTGGGCGCCAAAGCTGGCATGAGAATTGAACATGTGATGGGTGTTCATCGACGATAAAGGAGGACCCAATGAACACCAGATCGATCCATACCGCAGCCTTGATCCTCGTCATGGGCGCCTTGGCGCCGGCCGGCGCCTCGGCCTCAACGACACTGGCGGACAGCGCCGGCATCTGGGCGACCCGGCCGGTCGATGCCGTCCTGCTCTCGCCCGACGGTGCAAAGGCCTCGGTCGATCCCGGACCCGCCCGGTGCGCGGCCCTGGGCCATCTCG